>DATMAB010000027.1:0-300000 GCA_035573675.1 Terriglobales bacterium | reverse complement strand
TTCACGCGCAGCAGGTGCGGCGAGGTGTAAAGGCCGGTGCGGTGGCCTGCGACTTCGAGGATCGAGGCAAGCGTGGCCGCCGTCGAGCCCTTGCCGTTGGTGCCGGCGATCAGCACACTGGAGAACTTGCGCTCAGGATGAGCGAGCGCCTCCAGCAGCACCCGCATGTTCCCGAGGTCGAACTTGTGTGAGGGCGTGGCGTGCAGTTCGTGGCCGAGGGCGAGCAGGCGTTCAACGGCAGCGGCGTAGGACATGAAGCAGTGGTCAGTGGCCAGCGGTTAGTTGCCAGGGGTGATTTTAGCGGATGAGAGCCTGATTGCTTATCGCTTGCCGCTTATTGCTTATCGCTGTAGCGAATTGCCAATTACTAGTGGCTCGGTTTCCCGTTCGCCATCATGAAGTTCAGGGCGCGGGCGATATAGGCCTTCATCTCCTTGCGGTGGACCACGCCGTCGAGCATGCCGTGCTGCAGCAGGAACTCGGCGCGCTGGAAGCCTTCCGGCAGCTTCTGGCGGATGGTCTGCTCGATGACGCGCGGCCCGGCGAAGCCGATGAGCGCGCCCGGCTCAGCGATATTCAAGTCGCCCAGCATGGCGTAGGAAGCGGTGACGCCGCCGGTGGTCGGGTCGGTGAGCACGGAGATGTAGGGCAGCTTGGCTTCGTCCAGGCGGGCGAGCGCGGCCGAGATCTTGACCATCTGCATCAGGCTGACGACGCCTTCCATCATGCGCGCGCCACCCGAGGCGGAAACGATGATGAGCGGCTTCTTCTGCTCGGTGGCCCGCTCGATGGCCCGGGTGATGGCTTCGCCCACCACCGCGCCCATGGAGCCCCCGATGAAGCTGTACTCCATCGAGCTCATGATGACCGGCCGCCCCTCGAGCGTGCCGGCGGCGTTGATGACCGCGTCCTTCAGCCCGGTGACCGACTGCGTCTTGCGCAGGCGCTCGGCGTAGGAGCGGACGTCCACGAACTTCAGCGGGTCGGTGGAAGCCAGGTTGGTGTCGAAGGTCTCGTACTTGTCATCGTCCAGCAACAGGGCCAGGCGGGTGCGGGCGTCGATGCGGAAGTGCCGGTCGCACTTGGGACAGACGTTCCAGTTGGCTTCCAGGTCCTTCTTCCAGATGATCTGGCGGCAGCCTTCGCACTTCACCCACAGCCCTTCGGTGCGGACGCGCTTCTCGCCCGTGGGCTCCAGGTCTCCGGTTTCGCGTTTGAACCAAGCCATCGAAAGACAGTTGCCAGTGGTCAGTGGCTAGTTGTCAGTAACTGCAAAAGCAAACTCTGCACCATGAAATCCGTACTCAATAGCCGGCGGTTGCCAGGGGTCAGTGGTTAGTTGCCATTAAACTGCAAAAGCAAAGCCGTCACCGCGAACTCTGTACCCGCAACTTGCCACTCGGTACTCAGTATTCTATGCCCCGCTGCGCCATCACGCCCTTCTCGTAGGCATGCTTGACCTGGCGCATCTCGGTGACGGTGTCGGCCAGCTCGACGATTGTCGGATGCGCGTTACGCCCCGTCAAGATGACGTGCACCATCTCCGGCTTCTTTTTCAGTGTTTCCACGACTTTTGCCGGGTCGAGCATGCCGTAGCTGATGGCGTAGTTGATCTCGTCCAGGATCACCAAATCCCAGTCGCCCGAGAGAATGGCCTTCTCCGCCTCCGCCCAGGCCTCGGCCACCATGCGCACGTCTTCCGGGTCAGGCTCGGCGCCACCCACCTTCACAAAGCCACGGCCCATCTGCTTCATCACGAACTTGTCGCCGAAGGCCTGCACGGCATCCAGCTCGCCGTAGTGCCACGAGCCCTTCAGAAACTGCAGCATCAGGACTTTCATGCCCTGGCCGACGGCACGCAAGGCGGTCCCCATGGCGGCGGTGGTCTTGCCCTTGCCGGGACCGGTATGCACGATGATCAGACCGCGGCGAACGTCAGCCATGACGCCGGTTCCTCGTTTCCCGTTTCTCGTTTTTCGTTTTTCGAGAGGATTTTGCCTGCCACTGGCCACTGACCACTAGCCACTGCTTCTGTGGTACGGATGCCCATGCAGGATTGTAAATCCCCGGTAGAGTTGTTCGAGCAGGACGACGCGCGCCAGTTCGTGTGCCAGGGTGATCTTGCCGAAGGAGACCACGAGGTCGGCGACGTGGCGCGTGTTGTGAGCGAACCCGTCGGCCGGGCCGACGGCGAAGATCAGGTTCTGGGCGCCGCGCTGCTGCTGGTCGCGCAGCAGGTCGGCGAAGTCCTGGGAGGTGAACTGCCGCCCTTTCTCGTCCAGCACCACGAACGTCGGCCGTGTGCGCCCGCTGGATTTTTCCACCAGCTTGAGCAGCGCGGCTTCGTCGGCCAGCTCATGGGGCTCGGTGGGCGTGTAGCGTCCCAGCCGCTTCAGATACTCCTCGGTCAGCGCGCGGATGGCGCTTTCTTTCGTCTTCCCGATCCAGGCGATGTGGAGCTTCACACGCAGTTCTCAGTTCCCGGTTCTCAGTTCTCAGTCTTTGGGAGACGCACTATGCTACCAGCCCGGCTTGCCAAGACGCAGAGCCGCGCGGCCGCGTAAAATCGAGCCTCTCCCGAAATCGCCCATGGAGACCCTGCTCAAGGTCGGGCTGGTGGTCATGGTGGTGGTGCCGCTGGCCATCTCCGGCGCCTGGCTGTGGAACCTCGTGGCGCAGCGGCGCCGCACGGCGGGCATCCGGCGACGCTCCCCGTTATCGCCGGAAGCCTTCTTCGCGACCTACTACCAGAGTTCCGGGCTGCCAAAAGAAGTCGTGTTCAAGCTGCTGGAGGACCTGGAGCGGGCCACCGGCGTGCCGCGCACACTGCTGCGGCCGGACGACCGTCTGTGGGAAGGCAGCGTGGTGGATGAATCGCTGTTCGACTCGCTGCACACGGTAGCGCTCGAGACTGCGTTGCAGGAAATCTCCGAGCAAGCCGGCTGCCGCATCGAGCTCGCTCAGCTCGAGACCGTGGACGCTTATATCCGCACGCTGGGGCCGTGGGAGGCGAAGCAACACCTCACCACGGAGACACGGAGGCACGGAGATTGATGAGATCATCCACGAAATAAGATCCGTGTCATCCGCGTTGATTCGCGGCCAAGCAGTTTCAATCCAGCCCGTACTTCTTCCGCTTTTCCAACAGAGTCTTCCGGCTGATGCCCAGGATCTCCGCCGCCTTCGACTTTTTCCCTCGCACCGCGTCCAAGACTTCCGCGATATAGGCGCGCTCCATCTCTGCGAGCGTCATGCGGCGCTCCCGGCCTTCGCGCACGGTGGCAGGCAGATCTTCCGGCTGAATCTCGGGAGCAGTTCCATAGACCACCGCGCGCTCGATCAGGTTGCGCAACTCGCGCACGTTGCCGGGGAAGCTATACCGTTCGAAGGTGTGCAGGGTCGCCGGTGCCAGGCGCATCCCGGCACGGCGATGGGTCTCGGCCAGCGCCTTCAGGAAATGCAGAGCGAGCGGACGGATGTCCGCCGGCCGCTCGCGCAACGGCGGAATAACCAGCGGGATCACGTTCAAGCGGTAGAACAGGTCTTCGCGGAAGCTGTGCCGCGCGACGGCATGCTCCAAGTCGGCGCTGGTAAGCGCGATGATACGGGCGGCGAGGCGGAGGGGGCGGTCGCCGCCGAGGCGCTCGCAGCGTTTTTCCTCCACGGCCCGCAGGATCTTGGCCTGCACGGCCAGCGGCAGCGCCGCCACTTCATCGAGCACGATGCTGCCGGCGCCGGCCATTTCCAGCCGCCCGCGCTTCATCTGCGTGGCCCCGGTGAAAGCTCCGCGCTCGTAGCCGAACAGTTCGCTCTCCACCAGCTCCGGCGGCAGGCTGGCGCAATCGATCTTCACCAGGGGCTCCGCGCGCCCCGCAGAAAGATAGTGCAGCAGCGTGGCCAGCAGGTCCTTGCCTGTGCCGCTCTCGCCGCGGATGAGGACGGTGGAGGAACTCGCCGCCACGCGCTTCACCTGCTCCAGCAGGCGTACGGATTTCGGATCGGCGGCGATCCAGGTGTGCAGGATCTCCGAAGCGCCGGCGCTCCTGCCGTCGCGCGGCATGGCGATCAGCGCCTCCGGCGGCTTACCGTTTTGCGCGGCTTCGCCGCACGACGCGCCCCGGTACGAGCCCGCGGCACAGCGACCTTCAGCGTCGCCGGGTCCAGCCGCCGCGCCGACTTCCACAGCCGCTCCAGGTCGTAGTAGTTGCGCGCCCGCTCGCTGAACACGTGCACCACGAAGTCCACGTAGTCCAGCAGCACCCACTCGGCCTGGTGGTAGCCCTCGACGTGCGTGGGCCGCAGCCCCGCTTTCTCCAGCTTTTCTTCCACTTCGTCCGAGATGGCCTGGATCTGGCGCGGGTTCAGCCCCGTGCACAAAACGAAATAGTCGGTGAAGGCCGACGCCGCAGCGTCCATCTGCAGCACGGTGAGGTTTTCAGCTTTCTTCGATTGGCAGGCGGCGATGGCTTGGGCGACCTGGCGGCGGATCTGCGCGGTGCTCATTCGTGTATATGTGGGCGTGACCAGTATAGCGTGAGCGACTGGACGGCGTGGCCGCGCGTCAGCGAGAAGTGCCTTGCCACGGATGAACACGGATTACACGGATGCAAACTCCACCAGGGCTGGTCCTTCGCGTTGCCGGAGCCCGCCCTGAGCGAGGCCGAAGGGTGACCTCAGTGGTGAGCTTCTGGAATCCGTGTTTATCCGTGCAAATCCGTGGCTAACGTTTGTAAAGACCGGCCCGGCGGATGTACGCCGCAACGCGCGCCGGCACCAGCGTCGCGAGCGACTTCCCCCGCCGCGCCGCCGCCCGCACCTCAGTGGCGGAGACGGGCACGCGCACGCCGCCCATCAGGTACACCGTGGTCTTTCCCAACGCGATAGCGTGGCGCTTGCGATCGACGATCGCCTTGGGCTTCAGGCGGAGGGGTAAAGCGTCGAACGCGTCTTTCAACGAGAATCCCGGCCGGCTGGCGACGATGAAGTCGCACTCTTTGAGCAGCGCCTCCGGCCGGTACCAGGTGGCGATGTCCTTGAAGGCATCCATGCCGATGAGGAAGAACAGGCGGTCGCGCTTGCCCAGGCGCCGCTTCAGCCGGCGTACCGTCTCGATGGAGTAGCTGGCGCGCGTGCGCTTGCCGGCCGCATCCACCGCCGAGACCACGAAACGGCCTTCTCCGGAAACCGCCAGCGCCAGCATCGCCAGGCGATGGAAAAAAGGCGTGAGCGGACGCTTGAGTTTGTGCGGCGGCAGGTCAGCGGGCGCGAACAGCACCCGGTCCAGCCGATAGCGCCGAATGGCCGCGCGCGCAACCGCCAAGTGTCCGCGGTGCACCGGGTCAAACGTCCCGCCGAAAAGGGCAATTCGCACTGTCGTGAGTTTAACCACAGAGGACACGGAGGAACACAGAGAATCCGCGTCTATCCGCGTGAATCCGCGGCGAGAGCCGTCACCCGGGAGCGCAACCGGCGCACACGCTCGGCCATCGCATACTTGAGCTCGTCGATCCCTTCGCCGGCCACGGCGGAAATGGCATGGAACTCGAGCTTGAGCTTCCGGGCGTGGCGGCGCAGGCGGGCGAGCTTCGAGTCGCGTGACTTGCGGTCGGCGATGTCCAGCTTCGACGCCACCACCATCATGGGCTTCCGCTCCAGGCCCGCGCCGAAGCTCTCCAGCTCGTTCATGATGACGTTGAAATCTTCCACCGGATCGGGGCGGCCGCTCGCCTCGCTCACGTCCACCAGGTGCACCAGCAGGCGCGTGCGCTCGATGTGCTTCAGGAACTGCGTGCCCAGGCCGGCGCCTGCGTGCGCACCTTCGATGAGCCCGGGAATATCAGCGACCACGAAGCTGAACATTTCCGCCGCCTCGCCCACCGCCACCACGCCCAGGTTGGGCTGGAGGGTGGTGAACGGGTAGTCGGCGATCTTGGGCCGCGCCGCCGAGATGCGCGAGATCAGCGTGGACTTGCCCACGTTGGGATAGCCCACCAGCCCCACGTCCGCCAGCAGCTTCAGCTCCAGGCGCAGATGGCGCTCTTCTCCGGGACGCCCGGGCTCGGACTCGCGCGGCGCCTGGTGGGTCGAAGTGGCGAAGCGGGCATTGCCGCGCCCGCCGCGTCCGCCGCGGGCGATGCAGATGCGCTCGTCGGCGCGTGCGAAGTCGTGCACGCGCTCGCCCGTGTCCTCGTCGTAGACGACGGTACCCACCGGCACTTTCAGCACGATGTCGGCTCCGTCGCGACCGGTTTTGTTCGAGCCTTCGCCGTGCCGCCCGCGTTCGGCTTTGTATTCCGGATTGAAGCGGAAGTGCACCAGCGTGTTGTGGCGCTCGGAGGATTCCAGATAGACGTCGCCGCCCTTGCCGCCATCGCCGCCCGAAGGCCCGCCGCGGGGCACGAACTTCTCCCGCCGGAAGGCCACGCAGCCGTTGCCTCCGTCGCCCGCTTTCACCCGGATTTTGGCTTCGTCGATGAACATCAGTGGTCAGTGGCTAGTGGTCAGTGGCCAGTTCACCACGGAGACACAGAGGCACGGAGAACATGGACTCTTGAATGCCACAGCTTGATTTGTATCAGAGCACGGTTCACTCGTGCCGACCCTGCTCTCCCACTAGCTTGTCATCCGCGACCTCGCAATGCGAGGTCGCGCAAGCCCCATAGGGGCGCGCCGAAAGTAGCCCAGCACGGTGGCGGAAGCGAGCAATTCCGTGTTCATCCGTGTGAATCCGTGGCTGCTCTTGAAAAGCAAAAAAGGCACAGATTTCTCTGTGCCTCTGTGTCTCTGTGGCGAAACCCTACGCCTTGGCCGGCTCATCCACCGGGACCACCGTGACGTAGCGCCCCATCGAGCCTTTGTCCTGGAACTTGATGACCCCGGTGATCTTGGCGAACAGGGTATCGTCCTTGCCGCGGCCCACGTTCAGCCCCGGCTTGATGCGCGTGCCCCGCTGCCGCACGATGATGGTGCCGCCGGACACCAGTTGCCCGCCGAACGCCTTCACACCCAGCCGCTGCGAGTTGGAATCGCGGCCGTTCCGTGAACTTCCCAGTCCCTTTTTGTGTGCCATGGCTAGTTCTCAGTTCTCAGTTGTCCGTTCTCAGAAAACCCGTCTTTGAAAGGGCGCGGCTTCTAGCCGCGCCGTCAAGCGCCACCCAATAGACCGGGGCTTCAGCCCCTGAGGGCAACTTACTTCTTCTTCTTACCTTTGTCCGCCGGCTTGGACGCCTTGTGCTTTGCGGCTGCCTTGGGCGCGGCGGCCTTCTTCTCGTGCGCTTCGGCCTTGGGCTTGGCTTCCTTCTTGGCTTTCGCCTTGTGCTCGGCTTTCTTCGCAGCCGGAGTGGCTTCCGCTTCCACCGCCGGAACCGTTTCCGGCTTGGGTTTCGGAGCCTTCACTTTCTTTTCCGGAAGCTCGGGCGCGGTGAACTTCTGCCCTTCGAACGCGATCTCGGTGATGCGCACCGCCGTGAACGGCTGCCGATGTCCGGCCAACTTCTTGTATTGCTTCTTGCGCTTGTAGTGGAAGACCATGACCTTGGCGCCGCGGCCCTCTTCCACTACCTGGCCCACCACGCTGGCGCCGTTGCCGCGCGAAATCTGGCCCTCGGCCGCCGAGACGGCGAGCACGTCGAACTCCAGCCGGCCGTTCTTGTGGCCCGCCCGCTCCACCCGGATGACGTCGCCGGGCGCTACCCGATACTGTTTCCCGCCCGCACGAATGACCGCGTACATGATGCTTCCTCCGTTGAACGTCCCCGATGGGATGCGCTGGAATCGCCTCTCCGCCCCTCAGATGCGGGACGGGCGCTTGCTTAGAGGGATTGGCACTACCGGCAAACCATTTGATTCTAACGTGCTTGCGGGGCGGCGGTCAAACGGACCCGCCGGTAAGGTAGTGGGGCAGTTTGATTCATGCGCCTCTCTTTCCCGCGGCGCCCGTGCCGGCATACTGCTCTTTCACGGCGGCAATCGAGTTCGAAATAAGCTTCTCGAGCACAGCCTTGTCAAGATCGGCCAGCCGCTTGAAGTAGAGGCATGACTTGCCCATCGAGTGCTTGCCCAGCTTGGCCAGCAACGCCTTCTGCGCTGCTCCTTTCGCATTGACATAGACCACGAACGCCGGGCCGCGAATCGCAAAGCCGGCCAGGAATATCTCCCCAGATCGTCCGCTCTCGTAGGTGTAGCGATACGAGCCGTAGCCGACGATGCTCGGGCCCCACATCTTGGGCGGCTGCTTTGTGATCTTCTTGAAGAGGGACATCAGCGCCTTGCTGTCCGCCTTTTGCTCTTCATTCTTGGCGCGCGAGGCGATGTAGGCGCTCACGCTGGCGTTGGTTGACTTGGTCTTGTTTTCCCCCACTGTTGCGACCTCCTGCAGTTCATACATCCTCGTAGTGGACGATAGAGAATCCCGGCCACGGGCGAGGATGAGAAGTGGCTAGGACCAGCCCGGAACGATACCACTATGCAAGAGGAATCTGCGGCCGATGCGCATGGTGCCCATAATCCCGCCAATTCCTCTAACGTCCAAGCATGGCTACGCTATCTTGTTCCCGCACTCCGGGCAGAACTTCGTGCCCGCTTCGAACTTCGTGCCACATTTCGAACACTCGTTCTTGGGGCGCAGTGGCTTCCCGCATTGCGGACAGAACTTCGCGCCCTGGGTATGGGCTCCGCACTCCGGGCAATACGCCACGGCTTCGCGGGTCGCATCGATGCCCTTGGTCATGTCCTGCTGGCGGACCTTCTCCTTCAATTGCTCCACCGTAGCCTGCACCTGGGCGGCGGCGAGTTCAGTATCGATGTCGGGTGCACACTCGTAACAGAGCGAGCGTTTCTGGTTCCAGCAGGTCGCTTTGCAGACCCACTTCGAACACTTGGGACATTGCCGGAAATTGGGCTTTGCCTCGTCGATGGCTTCGCGATAGGCCTTGTCGTGCGCCGGACCCTGGACGGCGCGCTGGATCTCGTAGGCGCTCGACCCGGCCGAACCCAGGACACCCCCGAAAAGCCCTCCGGCGGCGCGAAGCGCGCTGGCCGCCATCCCCGTGGCCGAAGCCTTGAATTCGCTGGTGAACCCGTTGCCGCAGCGGTCGCAGAAAAACTCGAACTGGTAGCCTTTGTCGGTCGAGTGGTCGTTGTGGTTGCGAGTGAACTGGATCAACGCCATCTAAGCCCCCGGGAGGAAAGATGCGACCATTCTAGTCAAAGCGGCTGAAGGGCGCGAATAAGAGCTGCTTGAGGTACTGAAGAAGGCAGCGAATCGGTCAAACGTCGTCCGCCGGCCGCCGCTTGTGCCACTCCGTGGCCTGCTCGTAGGCGTGGGCCAGGCGTAGCACCGTTTCTTCCCCTCCCGACGGACCGATGATCTGCATGCCGATGGGTAACCCCACGCGCGTGAAGCCGCACGGGACCGAGACCGCGGGCAGCCCCAGCAGGTTGACGGGCCGCGTGTTGCGCAGCATCAGAAGCTCCTTACCGCGAATCGCGTTCATGTCGCCCAACAGGTCGGCGATCGCGAACGGAGGCACAGGAGCGGTCGGAGTCACCAGCAGGTCCACGGTGTCGAACACCTGCGAAACCGAGCGCCGGATCTGGTCGAGTTGGCGACGGCTCTCGATATATGCGGGTGTTGCGATGTCGGCTCCGGCGCGGATTCTCCCGAGCGTCGCTTCCTGGTAGAGCTCCGGCGTCTTCGCAGCGAACTCCCGGTGGTACGCGTACGCTTCCGCGAGGAATACCGTCGTGTACGCATCCAGGATGGAGGCATAGGTTCCGTCGCTGGCCAGCGGGGCGATATCGCGCTGACTCGCGGTGAGCTTTTTCAGCGTCGACAAGCCCTCTTCCATCGCCGCTTCGATCTCGGGGTCGAGTCCCTCGTAGAAGTAGGCCCGCGGAATGCCCAGCCGGAGCGAAGCAGTCTTGCCAGTCACAGCTCCAGCGTAATCGCGACCGGGCAGTTCGATGCTGGTCGGCTCTTGCGGATCGTAACCCGCAATCACCTGGAGCAGCATGGCAGCGTCTTTCACTGTGCGCGTCATCGGTCCCACGTGGTCGAGAGACCAGGAGAGAGGTACGACGCCCCGCGTGCTCACCAGTCCATAGGTCGGCTTGAGTCCGACGATGCCGCAGTAACCCGCCGGCTGGCGGATGGAGCCTCCTGTATCGGAGCCGATGGCGCCATAGCACAGGCCAGCCGCCACCGCCGCTGCCGACCCGCCCGAAGAACCGCCCGTGCTGTAGTCGCGTGCCCAGGGATTCCGAACCGGACCGAAACCACTGATTGCCGAGCTTCCGCCGTACGCGAACTCGTGCAGGTTCAGCTTGCCCAGCAGCACCGCCCCGGCCGCCTTCAGCCGGCGCACAACCTCCGCATCCGCAGAGGGGACTCTGTCCTTGAACACGCCGCTGCCTGCGGTGGTGCGTACACCGGCCGTGTCCACCAGGTCCTTGAGGGCAAGCGGGATGCCATGCAGTGGCCCTTTCCAACGTCCGCGTTGGATCTCCGCTTCTGCGGCGCGGGCCTCGGCCAGTGCGGAGTCCGCCGTCACTGTGATGAAGGCGTTGAGCGTGGGATCGAGCCGGTCGATTCGGTGGAGGCAGGCCTCGGTCAGCTCGACCGGGGAAATCTTCTTGCCCTGCACGAGTTGCGACGCTTGCGATAGCGTGAGCGCGGAAAGATCGGCATCATGAGCAGGCCCTGCATCTCCGGCCAGACCCGACGCAATCACGACTTGCCGGCTTACCATTCCTGTCGCTCCTGCGAAGCCCTCTTCAAGAACGCCCTGCGCGACCAGTGTACAACCCGCATCCGGGCCTCCCGGGTGGATTTCGGCGCTGACGCTTCAACGTGCTTGCTCTCAGCTTACGGATAATCGCTTATTGCTTCCGACGATTTGACACCCGCACGCCTCTACGCCATATTTCCCGCTCATTCGGAGGAGAGCCACCCATGCCCATTGCGCCGGAAGTGCTGACCATGGCGGTCGATATCACCAAGGAGACCATCCGTTCCAGCGGCGGCAAGCTGGAGGAACCGGAAAAGGTCGCCAAGTTCCTCGAAGAGGTGTGTCACAAGCTGGACGAGCTGCGCTGGATGAAGTCGGTTTCGCCTGCTGGATGAGAAAAAGAAGCACTCAGCACTCAGCACTCAGCATTCAGCACTCAGCCACTGCTCGCCTGCTTCAAGCTGACTGCTGAGTGCTGCTCTTCACACACGTTTCAGTTCCGGCAGCGTGCGCTCGTTGCGGACATTGCCGGTATTGAGCGTGGTCTTGGGCTCGAACAGCACCACGTGCGCCTCCTCGTCGGCCACCGGGCAATGCTCGGTGCCGTGCGGAATGATGACGAACTCGCCCGGGCGCACCACCAGTTCGCGCTCCTTGGGGTCGCGCAGCTTCATGCGCATAACACCCTTCACCACCAGGAACATCTCGTCTTCCTGTTCGTGGTGGTGCCACACGAACTCGCCCGTGAACTTCACCAGCTTCACGTAAGTGTCGTTGATCTCGCCCGCGATCTTGGGCTGCCATGGCTCGGAAAAACGGCCGAACTTCTCCGCCAGGTTCACAGTTTGTATGGGCATGGCTATTGGACGGAGCGGGCCGGCATCGGGTCTCGCGTTTTTTCCCAGGAAATGAATGCTCATTCACACTCCGCGCCCTACTCGCCTTTGGCAAGAGAACGGGGCGGTTGGCGACCGGATAGAATCATCCGTGCTTATCCGGGTTCAGCCGCGGCTGGCCGTCTTTTCCCGCAACACCTGCCACCGGGGCGCATCTTTAGCCCATGCCTGACCAAACCGCTTTTCTGACGTTTCTGGCCGCGGCGCTCCTGCTTAACGTCACTCCCGGGCCGGACATGCTCTATGTCATCGGCCGCAGCGTGGGCCAGGGACGCAAGGCAGGCGTGGTCTCCGCGGTGGGGATCTTCGTCGGCTGCCTGGTGCACATCGTCGCTGCCGCCGTCGGGTTGGCGGCGCTGCTGGCTTCTTCCGCCGCGGCCTTCGACGCAGTCCGTTACGCCGGCGCCGCCTATCTCATCTGCCTCGGCGTGCGCCTGCTGGCGCTCCGCAACGGCAGCCTCGAGACCGAAGCCCTGGAACCCGCCAGCCTCCGCAGCATCTTCTGGCAGGGCGTGGTGACCAACGTCCTGAACCCCAAAGTGGCGCTGTTCTTCCTCGCCTTCCTGCCGCAGTTCGTGGACGCGCGCCGCGGCTCGGTCGCCTTTCAGATCCTGTTTCTGGGGATGGTCTTCGATGTCGGGGGCACGCTAGTGAACCTGGCTGTCGCCGCCGCCGGCGGGCGCCTGGGCGATCTGCTGCGCCGCAGCCCGCGCCTTGCCCGTTGGCAACGCTGGTTCACCGGCACCGTCTTCCTTGGCCTGGGCCTTCGCCTGGCTTGGAGCCGGAAATAGCACTCGGCACTCAGCTGTCAGCAGTCGGCGGAAACAGCACACTAGGCGACAGGACCAAGAAGAAAAGCACGGAGCTTGTTGCTCCGTGCTTTGTTTGGTCTTGCCTGACTGCTGAGTGCTTCTTTACGGCGCGCTGATGGTCAGCTTGAAGGGCATGCGCCAGTCGCCGTAGTTGATGGTTTCCTTTCTTTGTCCGCCCTGGCCGCGCAGGTTGGCTTCGCCGTAATTGACCGTGCTTGTTTCGCAGGCGCCGGAAGTGGCTTCCCATGACGTCGCTCCGGTCCGCTTGATGCACACGCTCGGCCACAAGAGGTAGTAGCGGTAGATCTGCCGGTCGCACACCCCGTTGCGCACGTTAAAGTCCATGCGCGCCCGCCCCGGATAGGACTGGCCTATGGTCATGTTGTCGAAGAACATGGAATTGTCAGAGAAGATCGACCAGTTCACCGCCTGCTCCTGATCGTAATCGCCCTGCCAGCACGGAGGCAGCACATGCCCGGGGAACTGGCCTTCCACCGGCGAGTAGAAGTGCATGCGGACGTAGCGCGTCCCCGCACCCACCACGCCGTTGACCAGTGTGCTCATGGTGTCCAGCGTGTACACCGCGCTGTGCGTCAGGATCTGCGACTTCACGCCGTTGCCCGGCAAGTAGCCCCCCGGAATGTCATTGCGTACGCTGTACGGACCCGGCGTCTCGTTGCTGACATCGGTCCGGCAGTTCGAACAGGTCTCGGTCAGATCCGCCTTCAGCACCAGCGCCTTGCCCGCAAAGGCCGTGGCTGCCAGCGCCACCAGTGCCAGCGCTACCCATCCGAGTTTGCTTACCCGCTTCATGTTTCCTCCCTGGGAATAGTCCCGCAATGGCGTCGCTGTAAGGGGGAAGAGACACCGAACCACTGGGGATTTCAGAATAGGGCCGTAACGCACTGGTCACAATGGCACTTCCGTGGGGTTCGGGTAACCGGGGAAGGGTTACCCTCCTTACGGGAGACGCGAAAGCGAGATGTGCAGGCGGACCGCTATAGCAAAGTTCTCGCCGCTCCGGAGGCTTCTCAAGGGCGAAAAGCGAGGAGCCTCCCAGCGCGAACCTGGGTCAACTTCCCGTCCCAGATCGCCCAGGCTTAGCTCATGGCTGAAGACCTACGGCTGAGTGCCGCTTTACCTCGGCCACAGCCAGCCGAACGTCCCTGCGGTGAGCAGCCCGTAGATGAGCCCGTCGATCATGTGCTTGATGGTGTTGCTCCAGGGCTGCCCCTTCCACACCGAATCGACGAAGCTGGCCAGGCCGTAGCTCATGAACGCCGCCGTGCCCGCCACCCGGAACACCGCCAGGTAGTGCGTGCCCGGAGCCAGCGTCCGTCCTGCCAGGTAGGCGGTGAAGAATCCCACCAACAGGCAATAGACGAACCACAAGCCCAGGAACTTTCCCATCGTCGGCGCGCCCGAAGGCATGACGGTGAGCAGGCCCACGGGCCCCTTCTTGAACTTCTCCACCATCTCCGGCGAGCCGCATTCCTTCATGCTGGCGGCATGCGGAAAGTGGTACAAGCCCGTCGGCAGAGTCTCGCTGCGCATGGCCTCGAGCAGCTTCTCCTCGTTCGGCAGTCGCTTGTAGTCACTCTTGTGGATGAGCAGCACCATGTGAATGATCGAACTGGCGATGAACACAATCACCGCCGAGAGCACGATCGGCAGCCACAACTCCGTCAAAGGAACCATCTTCCCGCCCTCCTCCGGCCTGGCACTAAGCCAACGCTTATTTGTAAAGACCCGCACCTCACTTTTCCGGTCGAGCCGCGCCAGCCTACGCCCCGGCTCTGCGCCGGTCAAGCCAGTCTCGGCAGGTCTACATCCTCCGTAACCGCCGCTTGGTGCTTTCCGCTGGCGTCCGTCCGCCAGCTTGGTTAGAGTTTCCTCTGGCAGGACCGCACCTTCTGCCGCTTGGTACCCTCCCGCGTGGCGCGCCATTCTTGTAAAGTAGCGATGGAGTTGTGCCATGGCACATGACCGCATCGGGCCGTTCGCCATCCTGGCGGAGCTAGCCACTTGGGAAGGCGGCTCAGTCTACAAGGCGGCCGACCTCAAGGGCCGCACGGTCGCTTTGCGCACCATGCGCGTGGATGCGCCCGCCGCGCAGGAAGGCGCGGAAGCCTTCCGCGCCGCCGCCCGCGCCGCCAGCGCGCTGGACAGCCCCAACATCGCCAGCGTCCTGGGCGGCGGCGAAGCCAGCGGCCTGTTCTATGTCGCCCTGGAATTCGTCGAGGGCGTCAAGCTCTCGAAGTCGCTCGAAAAGGGCGAGCCGCTCACCTGGTCCGAGGTCACCGATCTCAGCCGGCAGGTCTGCTCCGGGCTCGACCACGCGCACTCCAAGGGCGTCATCCATCCCGAGCTGCGCCCCGGCAACATCGTGCTGGAGTGGGACGGCACCGCCAAGATCATGGACTTCGGCTTTCCCCGCCGCCACTCGGGCAGCGAACTCACTGAGGCGCTCTACTACGTCTCGCCAGAGGAGGCCCGCGGCGAGCCCCTCACCGCCCGCTCCAATCTTTTCAGTTGGGGCGCCATCCTCTACCAGATGCTCACCGGGTGGAAGGCCTTCCCCGGCGACACTGCCGAAGAGGTCCGTCGCAAGATCATCGAAGAAAATCCGCCCGCGCCCCACGAAGTGGACAAGGACGTCCATCCCAACATCAGTTGGATTGTGATGAAGGCGCTGGCCAAGGCGCCCGCGGACCGCTATGCCTCCGGCGCCGATCTGGTTCGCGACCTCGAAAACTACCGCCAGCTCCAGACCGCGCCCCAGGCCGCCAAGCCTCCTGAAGCCAAGCCTGCGGAACCGGCGCCGAAACCTGCGTCCGCCGCGGCACTCCCTGCCGAACCACGACCCAAGCCCGCGGCGCCCGCACCGGCCGAGCCGCCCCGCGAAACCGTCGTCATGTACGCGCCGCCGGTGCCGGCCGCAGGAGCACCGGCCAAAGCGGCGAAGCCCGAGGCCTCTGCTGCGCCCCCGCCAGCAAAGCCGGCCACACCGCCTCCGCCCGCCGCGGCTGCGCCCAAACCCGAGCGGCCACCCGCCGCGCCTAAGCCTGCTCCGCAGATTGTCACCGCCAAAGCTGCGGCTGCGCCTACAGCGCCCGCGCCCCAAGCCGGGCCGAACAACAGGCTCATTTACATCATGGGCGGCGCTATCGGCGCGCTGGTCGTGGTCGCCATTCTCGCCGCCGTGCTCCTGCGCAAACCCGCTGCGGAGCAGCCGGCCGCAGCCGCCGCACCTGCTCCTGCCGCGGCTTCGCTGGCCAAGCCGGAGCCGGCCACGCCCGCTCCCGAACCGGAACCGGCCACGGCCGAGCCGCGTCCCGCCGCCGGCAAAGCCAAGGCCAAGCAGCCGCCGCCCGCGCCCGCCGCACCGGTCATCGTGACCGGTGACGTCTCGATTGATTCCAATCCGCCCGGCGCCGAAATCCTGATTGACGGCAGGCCTGCCGGAGTCACGCCGCACACCGCCTCGCTCGATGCCGGCTCCCACACCATCACCATCAGCAAGGCCGGCCACACCGCCGTCACCCGCACCATCGAGGTAGCCGCCGGGCAGAAGGCCTCCGTGGCTGTAGGCCTCACCGAACTGGCCGCCACCGTCTCGGTCTCCAGCGACCCGGCTGGCGCCGCCATCCTGCTCGACGGCACAGCCACCGGCAAGGTCACGCCCGCGCAGCTCATCGTGGCCAAGGGCAGCCACACCGTCACCGTGCGCAAACAGGGCTACCACGACGCCTCTGAGACCATGCAGCTTTCGCCCGGACAATCGGCCCAGTTCGCGCCCACCCTCAAGCTCACCGGCAGCACCGAGAACATCAAGGTCGCCGGCCGCTTCGGCGGCATCTTCGGCGGCAAGCCGGAAAATTCCGGACGCGTCACCGTGCGCACCAATCCCAAGGGCGCCCAGGTCACCGTCAACGGCCAGGCCCTGGGCAAGAACACGCCCGTCGACTTCTACCTCAACCCCGGGACGTACGAGATCGTCGTCAGCCGCGAAGGCTACCAGCCCGTCAAGAAGCTCGTCACCGTGGAAAAGGGCGGCAAGCACGTGGTGGAAGAAACGCTGGCGAAATAGCAATCTGCCCTGAGCGCAGCCGAACCGTGCCTCCGTGTCTCCGTGGTGGATTTGCATGTCCTGCCGCCTGCCAGCTGCTTCTGCGATCCGCGTTTATCCACGTGAATCCGCCGCGAAAATGCCTTCCCTGCCGCCTGCCAGCCGCTGGCTGCCCGCTGCTTTTTCGCTTTACATTCGCCTCCCATACATGCTATTCTTGTCTCTGATGAAATAGCCGCAAGAATCCAATCCGACCCGCAGCCTCCGCAGCACGCCGCCTCGCACCTCGGCACTCCTAAGCTCGAACCAGCCAATACCCACTGGCCGCTGGTTTTCAAGCAGAAAGCGAGCCACCCATGTCCCGTCCCTCCCGCCCCGTCCGCAACCCCAAACTCGTCGGCGAGCGCGCCGAATGCGCCTTCCTCTTCCAGGCGCTCTCCCGCGGCCTCGCCGTCTCCCAGCCCTTCGGCGATAGCTGCGCCTACGACGCTATCGTGGATAACGGCAAGCGCCTCTTCCGCGTCCAGGTCCGGTCGACAAGGATGCACTACGGCACACATCGTGGCTTTCAAGTGAGCGCTTCCCATGGCCGGAACAAGCAGGAGAACTACACAGAGGCCGACATTGAGTTGCTTGCCGTGTGGATCGTGCCCCGAAACACTTGGTACCTGATTCCGGCCAGAATCCTGGATTGCGGATCCCTAGTGTTCTGGCCGCATGTTGAGAAGAGCCGAGGCCGCTGGGAAAAGTACAAGGAGGCCTGGCACTTGCTGACGGCTGAAGGCTGAGAGCTGGACGGCTGGGTTTCTGCCCGGCTCCTCCGCCGCCACCACTGGCTCTGGTTCGCTCCTCATGTCGAGAACAGCCATGGCCGCTTCGAGACTTGGCGCGAACGCTGGGATCTGCTTACGGAAGGCGAAGAGCGCAAGACGGAAAGCGGTTCTGGAAGCCTGGCATCTTTGGGGCGGCCCGCGCGGTAAGCGCGAGGGCGAGATCGCTCACCCGGAACGCTACAAGAAAAGTTGGCGGTCCGCCACTCGCGTCTCTGGGGAGGCACGGGTGTGGCTGAGTGCTGACGGCTGATGACTGATGGCTGCTTTTGCTACCGCGCAGCCCGTATCTGCTGGTCACGCTCCAGCGCCAGCAGCATGGGATGGTCGGCATCGGCGACCGCCAGGGATTGCCGGATCTCGGCTTCCAGCGCGCTCGCCTCCGCCTCGCGCCCCAGCTTGCGATAGAGGCGCGCTAGCTGCAACTTCGCCTTCCGGAAATCTGTCACGATCACAGGGGCCTGATTGGCTTCGAGCGCCTGGCTGAGAACGTTGGCCGCACCCGCCAGGTCCCCGCGTCGCTCCAGGATCTCAGCCAGCGGGATGGCGGCCGTGCAGGCAAATACGTCCCGGTTGGCCGTCATGGAGCCGTGAAGTTTGGTGAGCAAATCCAGGGCCTCCAGAATCCTGCCCTGGCCGATCGCGATGTGAGCACGCGCCAGGCGAATGAAGCGAGGCGGATATTCCCGTATCCGATCGTCGGGCAGCCGCGCGGCAGCCTCGGCCAGCAGCCCGGCCCGTACCAATTGCAGCAGTGTGAAGGGGTCACTGCCATCGGCTCCCAGGGCCAGTTGGCGGCGCAGATGGAAGCGCACCGCCCTCATGTCCCCTCGTTCCTCCGCCAGCCACGCCAGACCCCCATGTTTCTCAGCTTCGTCCTGGAGCGTCGCGTACTGCTCATTTGCGGCACGCATCCGGCCCAGATAGAGAAAATAGATGGCTAGATGCTTGGTCAGTGCCTCACGCCGAGGAGCTGTGTAGGAGGGAAAGTCCCTTCGGACGCGCTCCATCTCCTGGAGCGCTCCTTGGTAGTCTCCAAGCCGCATCCGGCGCCGCGCGCCGTGCAGGGTGATGGCTGCCCAATAGTCGGGCGGCGAAGCGTCTGGGCTCTGACTCAGCATTTGCGCCTTGCGCAGCAGTGCCTCAGCCTTGGCAGGAGCCCGCCCGGAACGCCGTACCTCATAGTAGGCCCAGTACACGCTCCACAAGTCGTGGGGACGAAGCTCGGCCCGGCGAACAAAATAGGGAACGGCTTCCTCCAGCCTGCCCAGGTACGAGTATGTCAACGCCAGGTTGTTCACACCCCAGTAGTGGTCCGGATACTCCCGCACCAGGACTTCATACGCCTGGATCGCCTTTTCGTAGTCCTGCGTGAATCGGTCGTGGTAACTGCCCACGATGAAATACCGCTCACGGTCTGTGGTGGTCTCGGCCAGCCGGAGAGCCTCTTGATAATGGGGCGCTGCCTCCTTGTCCTTTCCCACGTTCGAGTAGCAATGGGCCAGATAGATGTGGGCCGAGGCGAAGTCAGCGTCCTCGGCCAGCGCCTGCTCGAAGAGCTGGGCGGCGGCGTTGCATTCTCTCTGGTTCAGAAGGGCCATGCCTCGCGAATACAGCTGCAGGGCGCGCAGGGAAGGCGTCGTTGCCTTTTCCAGTGCCGGCGTGTTCTGTCGGAATTGTGCGGCTTCTTCGCCCAGGCTTTCCCGCACTCGGCGGGACAGCCGGTTCACAGCGGCCAGCACGGCATTGAGGTCCGCGGCCTCCTCGCGGAACGACCGGAGCACGGCCCCGCTGGAGGGTTGGACCAGAGATGCGCTGAGCGCGTAGCTGGCGCCCAGCTTTTCGGTGCGGCCGGTCAGCACCATCTGGACGTTGCTGTCGCGCACCGCCACCTCGCGCGCGAGCGGAGCGTCCAGGCGCGTGTCGGACGCCTTCTTCATCAGCCGGAACGCGTCCTGAACTCGCTCCGGCGGCACCAGGTTCACGAATCGCGAGTTGCTCAGCTCGCGCTCCAGGGCGTACTCCACCGTGTCATCGAAAATCGCCTCGCCCGTGCGGTTCTCGAACTTGGCTATCAGCACCCAGCCGCGATTGGGAAAGTCGAGCGCCGGAGGGCGTGAGCGCCAGGTGTACACCCCAGCCGCAAGGGCCACAATGGCGAGCGCGGCCCCTGCGACCAGCCATCGCCGGCGGGTGCCAGGGAACGTACGTGCGCCCTCCGCCGCCTGCCTGGTCCCACTTGCGGTAGCGGGCCGCACCTCCGCCACGAAACGATACCCGCGCTTGGGCACGGTCTCGATGTAGCGGTGCCCGTTCCGGTCGTCTCCCAGAACACGCCGTATCGTGAAGATGTTCTGCGCGAGGTTGCCCTCTTCCACGAACGTGTCCGGCCACACCCGCTGGAGCAGTTCTTCCTTTTCCACCACCCGCCCGGCGTTCTCCACCAGCACCGCCAGCGTGTCAAAGACTTTGGGAGGCACAGCCAGGACGTCGCCGTTGCAGCGCAGGGTGCGCTCGGCCGTATCTACGGTGAAACGGTCGAAGTTGTAGCTGGGTCCCTCGCGAGCCACTTTGGAAGGTCCCCCGGGCCGGACAATTGCCCCGATTCTACGCCTGCTAGCCCAGCAAACCCCTAAGAAATCTCTATCGAAGCCGCCAGGAGCGGCGGAATGGCAGGTCGGCTGCCTTTCCTACCGCGCAGCCCGTATCTGCCGGTTTCGCTCCAGCGCCAGCAGCATGGAATGGTCGGCCTCGGCGACCGCCAGCGATTGCCGTATCTCGGCTTCCAGCGCGCTCGCCTCCGCCTCGCGCCCCAGCTTGCGATAGATGCGTGCGAGCTCGAATTTCGCCTGCCGCACTTCTGCCACGCGCTCCGGCCAGGAATCGGCGGCGAGGGCCCGGCTGATAACCTCCGCCGCGGCAGCCGGCTCCCCGCGCCGCTCCAGTGCGCCAGCCAACGCGACCCCAACCGCTAGAGCAATATCATTCCGGTTGGCCGTTGCGTCCTGGTGAAGCTCGGTAAATAGATGGATGGCCTCCGAACTCTTCCCTTGGGCGGTCGCGATGTGGGCACGTTGCAGCCGTACATACCGCGGCGCCCACAAGTTCTGCATGCGCTCGTCGGGAGTCTGTGCGGTAGCCTCGGCCAGCAATCCGGCTAGCACCGCTTGCCGGACGATCTCTGGGTCGATGCCAACGCTTCCGAGAGCAAATCGACGACGGAGATGGAAGCGCAGAGCGGTCATATCGCCTCGTTCCTCTGCCACCCACGCCAGCCCTACATGTCTGTCGGACTCATCCTGGAGTGCGGAGTAAAGTTCCTCCGCGGCGCGCAATTGCCCGAGATGGACAAACTGGGCGGCCAGCCAGTCGGTCAGCGCTTCTCGGCGAGGACCTGTATAGGAGGGAAGGCTGCGCCGAAGCCCTTCCAGCTCCTGCAGTGCACCGCGGTAGTCCCCGAGGCCTGCCCGGTGCCGGGCACCGGCGACCCTCACGCGAACCCACAGCTGGGGATTGGGGAACGCGTCCGGGTTCCGACTGAGTACTTGAGCCTTGTGGAACAAGGCCTCGGCCCGGGCAGGGTCTCGGCCGGAGCGCCTCAGCGAATCCCAAGCTCCAAAGACACTTGCTAAGTCATGCGGGCGGAGATCGGCCCTCCGCAGAGAGTAGGGAAGGGCTTCGTCGAGTCTACCCAGGTACCAGTATTTGTTCGCCAGGTTGTTCACGCCCCAGAAATCGTCCGGATAGAGGCGGACCAGTACTTCATACGCCTCAAGGGCCTTGCCGTGATCCGCGACGAACCGGTCGTAGTAGCTCCCCACAATGAAGTAGCGCTCTCGGTCGCTGGTGGTCTTAGCCAGCCGAAAAGCCTCTTGATAGTGTGGCGCTGCCTCTTTGTCCTTCCGCACGTTCGAATAGCAATGGGCCAGATAAATGTGGGCCGAGGCGAAGTCTGCGTCCTCGGTCAGCGCCTGCTCGAGAAGCGGGATGGCGGCGTTCCATTTTCGCAGGTCCACCAGGCGCATTCCCTGCGAGAAGAACTGAAGTGCGCGTAACGAAGGCGTAGTCGCCTTTTCCAGTCGCGTCGGTGCCGAGACTTGTGGCAGTTGTTCGCCCAACTCCTCACGGACGCGCCGGGCCAGTGTACGGGTGGCATCCAGGACGGCCTCCTGATTGGCCGCCTCTTCCGCCAACGCCGCCAGGGTGACTCCCGTGGCCGCTTCCACGAGTGCCACATTGAGCTGGTAGCGGTTTCCCAGTTTGTCCACGCGCCCTGTAATCACCACCGGAACCTCGCCGTCGCGCAGGGCAACATCGCGCGCCATTTCTGTATCTAGGCGCGTATCGGGCGCCCGGCGCATCAGCGCCAGGATGTCCTGCACTCGGGGCGGAGGCAGCACGTTGACCAAGCGTGAGTTGCTCAGCTCGCGCTCCAGGGCGTACTCCACCGTGTCATCGAAGATCGCCTCGCCCGTCCGGTTCTCGAACTTGGCTATCAGCACCCAGCCGCGATTGGGAAAGTCGAGCGCCGGTGGCCACGACTGCCAGAGCAAAGCGCCCGCCGCCAGTGCGAAAACGGCGAGCGCGGCCCCTGCGACCAGCCACCGCCGGCGGGTGCGAGGAAACGTACGTGCGGCCTCAGCCCTCTGCCTGGTCCCACTTGCGATAGCGGGCCGCACCTCCGCTACGAAGCGATACCCGCGCTTGGGCACGGTCTCGATGTAGCGGTGCCCGTTCCGGTCGTCTCCCAACAGCCGCCGTATCGTGAAGATGTTCTGCGCGAGGTTGCCCTCTTCCACGAAGGTGTCCGGCCACACCCGCTGGAGCAGTTCTTCCTTTTCCACCACCCGCCCGGCGTTCTCCACCAGCACCGCCAGCGTGTCAAAGACCTTGGGAGGCACAGCCAGGACGTCGCCGTTGCAGCGCAGGGTGCGCTCGGCCGTATCTACGGTGAAACGGTCGAAGTTGTAGCTGGGCCCTTCACGAGCCATATGGAAGGTCCCCCGGGCCGGACAATTGTCCCAATTCTACGCCTGCCCGGACCGGCACGCACCGGAAAATTCTCTCCCTCTGGCCGCTCTGTGAACTTGGCCAAGCGGCGGTCAGTGCCCCCTAACTCCCGCCGCTGTATCGAGATGCAGCTCCCAAGCGCTTCTTGAGGAAAAACTAATCGGCTCCTAAAGACTTCCCTGTGCTGCCCGGGCAGTAATGGCCACTCGTCCTGGGAGGAATGCTTGGACCGGCCAGGGCGCAGTTCAAAAGCGTGGAGGATTCCATGAAGCTCACGGCTCGCAAAAGAATGTCACTCGCGGCGCTGCTGCTGTTGCTGATGCTTGCGGCCCCGCTTGCACAGACGCCCCTGCTGGCGCAGAAAAAGGGCAAGACCTGCCAGGTGGCCGTTGCGGCGGCCTTCAGCAACAATGTTGGCGACAAGGTGCAAGGGACCGGCTCCTACCTCGGCGGTTCCGTCAGTTGTGATGGCAAGCTGCTCATCGCGTTCGATCACAACGTTGTGTACGACTTGACCGACCTGATCGGCCACGCCGCGGTCGCCACCGGCAACCTGGGCGTGGAAGGCGACCCGCTGAATCTGCTGGAGATGGTGGCGGAAGACTCCATCTCTGCGGACAAGATTCAGTTCAACTTCGTCGACGCTGCTACCAACACCCGCTACTTCCTCCAGTTTGGAACCAGGTATCAGGCCGAAGGCTGCGCCACCTGCAGCGGCGGCGCCATCACCATGGTCAGCGATACCCCGGGCGCAAGGCAGTGGACCATCAGCTCCGCGGACATGCTCTCCGGCGCGAGCACGGCCAGGCTCCTGTCATGTCCCGCCAGAGGGAAGTGCACGCCGCAGGAAGTGGGCACCCTGGAGGCGCCGTTCGAACTGACCATTACGGAGTAGGAGCAGGCGAACGCAATCGAGAACCTCGTCGCGACCTTGCCGGATCTTGCTCCGCGGCTCGAACAAACGGCGCGACAGAAAAGGAGGCATGTCCCTTGTGTGGTGGATTCTTCTACTTATGAGTTTTGCGCTGGAGCCAGTCCTGCCTCTGATGACCGTGAAACACCAGGTCAAAGGCACCGTCTGCACTGATGGTACGTACTACTTGGCCGCCATGAACAAGTGCGAAGGCGTCAAGGCACGGTAATTTTCGTAGTGTGTCACGTGCATCCGCGGTGAAAACAAAAGGCACGGATTCTCGGAGCCTGCCCTGAGCGCAGCCGAAGGGTGTCTCCGTGGTGGATTTTGCCTTTCCTGCCGCCTGCCCCCCCCCGCTAGCTGTCGGCTGCTTCTCGGATCCGCGTCCTTCCGCGTTCATCCGCGGCGAGAAACAAAGGCACGAATTATTCTCGAACCTGCCCTGAGCGCAGCCGAAGGGTGCCTCTGTGTCTCCGTGGTGGATCTTGCCTTTCCTGCTGCCTGAGCGCCGCTGGCTGCGGGCTGCTTTTTCGCTTTACATTCGCCTCCACATATGCTATTCTTATCCCTGATGAAATAGCCTTCAGAATCCAATCCGATCCGCAACTCCCCGTAGCACGCCGCCTCGCACCTCGGCACTCCTAGCTCGAACCAGGCATTGACCACCAGGCACTGACCACTGGTTTTCAAGCAGAAAGCGACCTCCCCATGTCCCGTCCCTCCCGCAACCCCAAACTCGTCGGCGAGCGCGCCGAATGCGCCTTCCTCTTCCAGGCGCTCTCCCGTGGCCTGGCCGTCTCCCAGCCCTTCGGCGATAGTTGCGCCTACGACGCCATCGTGGACCGCGGCCCAAACCGCCGCCGCAAGCGACTGGTGCGCGTCCAGGTCCGCTCCACCAACGTTCCCAACTCACGCTGTTTCCGCATCGGCTGCCGCCTCCAGGGCGATACGCGGTCGTTCACCCCTGACGACATCGACTTCCTCGCCGCCTGGGTTGTCCCCTACGACGCCTGGTACATCATCCCCGCCCACACCCTTCCCACCAACGAAGTCAAGCTCTTCCCCCACGTGCCCAAGAGTTCCAGCCGCACCGAACGCTACCGGGAAGCCTGGCATCTGTTGGGGGCGAAGCGTGAATCTCAGGGCAAGGGGATTGCCCATCCGGAACGCTACAAGAAGTCGTGGCTGCCGCCGGCAGCGACATCGCCCGACGGGTCGACCTAGCTTGCAAATCTGATTCTTACTCGGAGTTCGAGCGCATTCGGCCGCCTGGCTGCTACATGCAGAATCGTGACGTCCTGTTGGCGGACGTTTTCGATGAACGGAAGAACGTACTGCTTCTCCTCCCGAATGCCTTGCGCCCCTCTGTACTTCCGAAAAATCTCCTCGAAGTCGATGTGATCGAAGTTGATGTTCCACATTTCATGAGCTCGCCTAAGAACGTCGAACCGAGGCAGATCGTCACCCCTCACATACTTGTAGAACGAGGCCAGGCAAACGCCAAGCTCGTCTGCCGCTGCCTTCGCGCCTTTGGCTGTCTTTATCTCTCGAAACTCTCTTGACACTCGCTGCCTCAAGAGCCTTTCCCCGGGCGACAGGATTCTTCCACGTTTCACAGGAGACCTCCGCTTCACTGTGGAAAAACAAGGGATAAATTCTATTTAAATAGAATTTCTATTCAAGTAGAATCTACCCTGATAGAACCCCAAAGGTGACCTATGCTCCGGCAGACGTTCATCCACATCCCGGGCATCGGCAAGCACACTGAGCGCGACCTCTGGAGCCACGGCATCCGCTCCTGGGAGGACGCTGACCGCTTCGAGAAGCGCTTTGGTTTCGTCGGCGCCCGCCTGCAGGAGAAGCTCGACCAATACATCCCTCAGTCCTGGGAGGCTGTTCGTCGCAAGGACGCCGGTTTCTTCGAGCGCCTCACAGCTCTAGGCGAGGCGTGGCGGGTGTTTCCTGAGTTCGCAGACGAGTGTGTCTATCTCGATATTGAAACTACGGGGATGTCGACGGTTTTCGACAGTGTCACCCTTGTGGGCCTATACGATGGCCGCAAGTACAAAGTGTTCGTGGAAGGCCAGAACCTCGACGACCTTCCCAAAGAGCTTCAGAAGCACTCTGTGGTGGTCACATTCAACGGCTCCGGTTTCGATCTTCGCTTCCTCAGGCTCGCCTTCCCAGACATGGCGATTCCGCCCGTCCACATCGACCTGCGTTGGGTCATGCGCCGGCTTGGGTACACAGGGGGCTTGAAGGAAGTAGAAAAACGTCTAAGGATCCGTCGCGCAGCAGAAGTCGAGGAACTGTCCGGCTTCGACGCCACAGTCCTCTGGGCCCGATACCAGCGGGGCGACCAGTCTGCGCTGGAGCGGCTCATCCAGTACAACACCGAAGACGTCGTGCACTTGAAGGCAATCGTCGAGATTGCTTACGACAAGCTCTCCCGGCACACTGCCACTTTCCTTAACCACTCCATTGCGCCCGTTTTCACTGGCGTGGCCGAGCTTCCCCGTGCGCGCAAGTCAACCGCCACTCGCGCGATTGTCCCCCCGCCTGCTGAATCAAACCTCGTGTCTGGACTGCTGCGAAAAACGGCCACCGCTAGTCCTCGGATTGTCGGAATTGACCTCACGGGGAGCGCGAAGCGAGCAACTGGATGGGCCCTTATGGTAGGCGCAGCAGTGTCAACCCGGCCGCTCCATACGGATGATGAGTTGGTCAAGGCAACCGTCGAATCCAAGCCGGACCTTGTCTCTATCGACTCGCCCCTCTCCTTCCCAGAAGGCGTGGTCGATCCGGATAAACTCGGAGACTCGCCGATTTACCGGAAATGCGAGCTGGCCCTCAAGCGCATGGGCATCTCAGTTTTCTGGTGTCTCCTGCCCACGATGAAGGGCCTTACGACGCGTGGGATGCGTCTGGCGCAGAGATTGCGCGAGGCCGGCCTGACCGTGATTGAAAGCTACCCAGGCGCCGCTCAGGACCTGCTGGGCATCCCCAGGAAGGGCGCCAGTCTGGAAGAGCTGAAATGGGGTCTGCACCGCGCGGGTATTGAAGGGTCGTTCCTGACGGAGAAGATCAGTCACGACGAGGTCGACGCCATCACCTCCGCGCTGGTAGGGCTGTTCTATCTGGCGGATGACTTCATTGCTCTGGGAACGCCGGCGGAGGACTACTTGATTGTGCCCCGGTCACCCAAAATCAACTACCCCAAGCTCTCGGAGATTCTCAAGTCCACCGGGCTCGACGCCCTCGGACACGAAGCGGCGCACTGAATTACAATGCGTCACTCATGTCCCGCCAGCCCGAGCGACTTGTCCTGGGTATTACGGGCCCCATAGGTGCAGGAAAGACCTCGGTAGGCAAGTATCTGGAGTCGGCCCACGGGTTCCACTATTTGCGGTATAGCCAGGTTCTCGCCGAGTGGCTGGCGGCGGACCCCACTGCCAAGAACCAGCTGCAGGGGATCGGTTGGGAAGTAATGGCCGGAGGCAAGCAAGCCGAGCTTAACGCCCGTCTGGTCCAGAAGATCGGGCAGGAGGGTAGCTACGCAGTCGATGGCCTCCGTCATTCCCTCGACCACACCACTCTGCGGGACGGCTTTGCAGAGCACTACCATCTGCTGTATATAGACAGTCCGCCGGAGACCCGATGGCGCCGCTTGCAGGCGAGGAGGGGTTTCGCCACCTTCGCTGACTTCCAGGCGGCGGATTCTCACCCGGTGGAGCAGCAGATTCCATTGCTCAGGCCCAGCGCAGATTTTGTGCTGCAGAACCAGGGCCCACTCGACGAACTGTACTCGACCATAGAAGGCGTCTTGCAGCAGATTCATTCAGGAGGGCTCGCGTGAGTCTCTGGGTTGTGGTTGGCGGGCAGTACGGCTCCGAAGGCAAAGGCAAAATCTCGGCTTTCATCACCCTCCAGGAAGAGATCGACATCTGCATCCGCTGCGGTGGCCCCAACTCCGGCCATTCTTTCGTCGCTCCGGATGGAACCACAAAGGTTCTGCGTCAGTTGCCTACTGGCTACATACGCCGCGAGACACGCCTGCTCATTCCCGCCGGCGCGTTGATTGACTTGCAGGTTCTAAGGAGCGAGCTGAAGGCCTTCGACCTTGGTGCAAACCGCGTCGGTATCGACCGCAACGCCATGGTCATCGAGGAATCCGACAGGGAGAACGAAGCCCGCCTCAAGCTTCGCGAGCGTCTCAGCTCGACTCTCTGCGGGGTCGGCTCTGCCGTTGCAAGGAGAGCTTTGCGCGGCGCCGATGTTCGCCTGGCGCGCGATGCGGCTGAGCAGCACCCGTGGCTCAAGGGACTGCTGACCGACGTGTCCGGAGAGGCCAACGAGGCCCTAGATCGCGGCCGAAAGGTGCTTGTAGAAGGCACACAGGGCTTCGGGTTATCGCTCTACCACTCGCCTCACTATCCCAAGACCACGTCACGTGACACTACTGCTGCAGGATTTCTGAGCGAAGTGGGCCTAAGTCCACTGCGCGTCACGGAGATTGTTGTGGTTTTCCGGACCTTTCCCATACGCGTTGCGGGTAATCAAGCGGGTAAGCTCGTAGACGAGCTTGATTGGGAAACGGTCCGAAGAGAAAGTGGCTATCCGCATCCCATAAACGAGTTCACAACAGTGACTCAGAAACTCCGCAGAATTGGGAGGTTCGAATGGGATTCAGCTGCCTCTGCTATTCGCGCGAATCAGCCGACCAGACTCGCGGTTAATTGCCTTGACTACCTGGACTTTGCGAACCGAGAGGTTGTCGAAGCGGGGTCATTGTCGCAAAAGGCAAAGAATTTTCTCACTCATCTCCAGCACAGTTTTCATGTTCCCATTTCATACGTAGGTAAGGGTCCAAGATTGGATGATGTGTTAGACCAGTCAGAGTCTGCAAGATCTACGGCCCTAGGCCGGATGTCAGCGATTGCAGGGTAGAAGGCCAAATGCCGGTTTCTGACCGCCGCGAAAAACTCGAGGCTCAGCTAAGAGCGCTTGTCGCCAAGCGACCCGACCAAGACACATTCCCAGGAACCGGAGTCCTCCTCAACGACGCCATCGAGCACTACGTCAAAGAGTTCGACCTCATCACTCCCTTTGACCGCGAGAAGCTGCTTAAGCCAGCGTGCTACAAGCTAACGATAGGAGATGAATTTGCCATAAACGGGCAAATTCATCGAATCTCCCAAGCGGGTGAGTCTGAAATCAGAATTAGACCCTTCGGAGTGGCTATCATCAAGACAAGAGAGGTCATCAACCTCCCCACGTTCCTCATAGGGCGCTGGAACATCCAAGTTTCCAAGGCGTATGACGGATTGCTATGGCTTGGAGGGCCTCAAGTCGACGCAGGATGGGTTGGCCACCTGTTCTGTCCAATCTACAACCTGTCAGATAGGGAGGTTGTACTCCACCACGGAGATCCTATAGCGGTAATCGACTTTGCCAAGACCACGGAGTTCCACCCGGAGAAGTCTCAGCGATACTTAAGGAAGCCCGGCGACCTGCCCGACCGCATCCTCATCGAGGACTATCGCCCCGACCGCCTGAAGAGTGCGTTGGCAGAACAATCTGTTTCCGTGTTCATCGACCGCATCAATATGATGCAGAGCCGAATCGACACATTCATCTCCATAACATTCGGGGTGATTGCCCTTCTTTTCGCTGCAGTAACGCTCCTCGCCGGTAAGCCAGGGTTTGCGTGGTGGGATCCGAGTGTATTCTGGATTTGCACGATTGCTCTCGGGCTTTCGCTGGCGGCCTGGGTGAGGTCTGGATCACCCGGGCGCTGGCGTCTTGCAGTCCAAGTTGCTATTGCTCTCCTGGTGGTCGGAGTCCTCGTTACTCAGGCAATCCGAACGCAGAACCAAATAGATGAGCTGCGTACGCGAATCGAGGCAATCCCAGGTGGCAAACCTGAAGCACCACCCTCACCAAGCCTCCCTCACTGAACTGATCCGTTCCCGTTCCGTTCCTCCGGCGGGATGACTACCGCCGCGGCCACCTTGTCGCCGGGTTCCAGTTGCAGCAGGCGGACGCCCTGCGTCGAGCGGCCGGCCTCGCGGATCTCCTTGGTCTGCACCCGGATGATCTTGCCGAACTGGCTGATGACCATGCATTCCGAGGTCTCGCTCACCAGCATGATGGCGGAAACCTTGCCGTTGCGCGCCGTGGTCTTGACGTTGATCACGCCCTTGCCGCCGCGCGACTGCAGCCGGTACTCGCCCACGTCGGTGCGCTTGCCGTAACCGTTCTCCGTCACCGAGAGGATCATGGTGTAGTGCTCTTCAGTCTCCGGCGCCTCGCCTTCGGCGCCGGCCTCAGCTTTGGCTTTCCCGTTCTTCTTCCCGGCCGGTGCAGGCTCTTCTTTCGGGGTCACGGCCATGCCCACGATGTAGTCGCCCTTCTCAAGATCCATGCCGCGGACGCCGTAGGCGGGCCGTCCCATGGGACGCACGTCGCTCTCCTCGAAGCGGATGGCCATGCCTTCGTGCGAGGCCAGGAAGACGATCTGGTTGCCGTCGGTCAGGCGCGCCGCCACCAGTTCGTCGCCCTTGTCGATGCCGATGGCGATGATGCCCCGCGACATCACGTTCGAGAAGTCCTTCAGCTCGGTCTTCTTCACCGTGCCGTTGCGAGTGGCGAAGAAGACATACTTGCCTTCTTCCTCGAGATCGCGCACGTTCAGAATGGCGCGCACGCTCTCCCCCGGCTGCAATGAAACCAAGCTGGCGATGGCCTTGCCCTTGCCCGCCGGCCCCACGTCGGGAATCTCGTACACCTTCAGCCAGTAGACGCGCCCGGTGTTGGTGAACACCAGCAGATATGCGTGCGTCGAGGCGATGATGAGCTGCTCGACGAAGTCCTCGTCGCGGGTGCGCATGCCGATGCGTCCCGTGCCGCCGCGCTTCTGCTGCCGGTAGGTGGAAATCGGCGTGCGCTTCAGGTACCCGGAATGCGAGACGGTCACCGCCACCTGCTCATCGGCGATGAGGTCTTCGATGGTGATCTCCGTGGTCTCGTCCTGGATGACGGTGCGGCGCGCGTCGCCGTAGTTCTTCTTCACTTCTTCCAGCTCTTTCACGATCACGCCGCGCAGCTTCTTCTCCGACGCGAGGATCGACTCGTACTCGGCGATGCGCTCGCGCACCTCCTTGAGTTCGGTGAGGATCTCGTCGGTCGAGAGCTTGGTCAAACGGTAGAGCTGCAGTTCCAGGATGGCGTCCGCCTGCCGCGGGGTGAGCGAGCCTCCGCGCCCGGTGTGCTCCAGGATCTCCTTGTCGGTGATCTTGAGCTTGGCTTCGAGCAGCGCCTGCTTGGCTTCCGGGCGCGAGGCGCTGCCACGGATCAGCTTGATGATCAGGTCCAGGTTGTCGAGCGCGATCTTGTAGCCCTCGAGGATGTGCTCGCGCTCACGCGCCCGCGCCAGCAGGAACACGGTGCGCCGGCGCACCACGTCCACGCGGTGGTCGATGAAGTGCTGGATGGCCTCCACCAGCCCCATCTCTTTGGGCTGGCCGTTGACCACGGCCAGGAAGATCATCGAGAACGACTCCTGCATCTGGGTGTGCTTGTAGAGCTGGTTCAGGATGATCTGCGCCTCGGCGCCGCGCTTCAGCTCGATGACGATGCGCATGCCGTCGCGGTCGCTCTCGTCGCGAATGTCGGCTACGTCGTCCACCACCTTGTCGTTCACCAGCTCCGCGATGCGCTCGATGAGCTTCGACTTGTTGACCTGGTAGGGGATCTCGGTCACCACGATGGCCTCGCGCTCCTTGCCGATGCGCTCGATGCCCGACTTGGCGCGCATCATGAACCGCCCGCGCCCGGTCTTGTACGCCTCGTGGATGCCGCTGCGCCCGTGAATGAACCCGGCGGTGGGGAAGTCCGGCCCCTGCACGATTTTCAGCACTTCGCCCAGGCTCGCATCCGGCTTGTTCACCAGCAGGATGGTGGCGTCCACAATCTCCGTCAGATTGTGGGGAGGAATTGAAGTGGCCATGCCGACGGCGATGCCGCTGGCCCCGTTCACCAGCAGGTTGGGGATCTTGGTGGGAAGTACCGTCGGTTCGACCGTCGAGTTGTCGTAATTCGGGACCATGTCGACGGTGTCTTTGTCGATATCGGCGAGCAGCTCCTCGGCGATGCGGGTCATGCGGCACTCGGTGTATCGCATGGCCGCGGGCGGGTCGCCATCGACCGAGCCGAAGTTCCCCTGGCCGTCCACCAGCGGATAGCGCATGGTGAAATCCTGCGCCATGCGGACCAGCGCGTCGTAGAGCGCTTCCGGATTGTGCGGGTGGTAGCGCTTCAGCGTCTCGCCCACTACGCCGGCGCACTTCGAGTAGCGCTTGTTGTGGAGCAGTCCCTCCTGATACATGGCGTAGAGCACGCGGCGATGCACCGGCTTCAGGCCGTCGTACACATCGGGCAGCGCCCGCCCGATGATCACACTCATTGAATAATCGAGATAGCTGCGGCGCATTTCCTCCTCGATGTTGATGGGGAGGAGATTGGCGGCGCCGGGACCGGTGGGGCCGCCGGCGGCGGGCGGCTGGCCGCGCTCGGAATCGAACGGAAGAGTGGGGTTCTGCTCGTCAGACATGATGAGTTCTCAGTTCTCGGTTCTCAGTTCTCAGGAAAAAGTACCCAGTACCTAGTACCCAGTACCCAGTGAACAGCCAAAAAACCGACGCGGAAGAAGGCCCGCCGGCGGCTGGTTCCGGGAGCGCCGTGATTTTCCGTAACTGCTTGCATTTACTGGGTGTTAACCGCCAGATGAGCCAAGTGAATTATAGCACGAAAAAGCAGGTGGCGGGTGGCAGCCGGCAGGAGGCAGGAAATGACAAAAGGAAGCTGGCGGGAGGCAGGACCCGAACGGGCAGAAGCAACATTGTGACGGCTGAGTGCTGATTGCTGACGGCTGAGTGCTTACGGCCGTGTGATGACTTGGTTGGGCGAGGAGGCGGGAGGCAGGCGGAAGGCGATGCCGCGCTCGTCGTTGGCGGCGATGGTGGCGGGGAGGTCGAGTTCGGCGAGCTGGATCTTGCGCGAGCGGCGATCGGAGAGGTCGTAGAGCACTGGGCCGACGATGGCGAAATTGGAGACCTCGCTGCGCGTGCCGTCGAGGAAGATCAGCACGGCGGGCTGGAGTTCGCGAGCGCGCTCTTCGCTCTCGGGCCGGGGGGCTTCGGGCAGCCCGGGCGCGGACTTCTTACGCGCAGCGCGATCGGAAACGGCGGGGCGCGAGCGGCGGCTGGGGCGCGCGGCTGCGTATTCTTCTTCGCCTTCAGTTTCCGAAGACTCGACGCGCGAGTAATTGCGGCGCACGTAGCGGTCACCGTCGCGTTCCAGGATCACGAGCTCCGGCGGGCGGTTTTCGCTTTCGCGCTCCGGCATGACCACGACCGGCGCCGGCTGCTCCACCACGACCACCACCGGCTGCGGCGCGGGCTCGTAGCTGGTGAACCACGGAAAGAAGATGGGCGTAGCGAAGCGCGGGACACGGCGATGCGGCACGTCGAACTTCTGGACGATACGGCCGCCGGTGAATCCGGCGGGTCCGAGGGAAGTAACGCTGGCCGGAATCCCGGGCGTGAAGGAGGTCGCGCCCGTCCCCATGGAAGTGACCGACGCGGGTACGCCGTGGATCTGGGCGGCGGCGGTGGCGGCGACCACACCGGCCATCAAGACGGCCCCGAACCAGCGGCTCATGGCTCCATCATACTCCCGCCGGAGGGGTCAATACAGGCGCGGCACCACGATGACCGGGCCGAAACGCTGGCGGTAGAAACGGCGGTGGTAGCGGCGGTGGCGGCGGTGGCAGCGATAGCCATCGCGCAGAAAAACCGGACGCGGACGCAGGACCCGATACCCGTATGCATAGCCGGGTCCGAAGCTGTTCACGCGGACCACCGGGCGAGAGACGACGTAGACGCGGGTGGCGGCAGCGAGATCGGCCGGAAGCAGCAGGGCCAGAGCGCCCACCGCGACGAGCAGAAAGCGGCGCATAGGACACCTCTGATCGGCAACAACACGAGAGACCGGGGAGGGTTGCGCGGCGGGTGATATTGGCTGGGACGAAATGGAAGGGCCATTTGCGATCTACGATCTGTGAACTGCGAGCTGGCGCGCGGCAGGATGCCCGCGAAACACATGGCCCGGGGGAATCGTTACCGACCAGGGGAACGGTCCGAAAAGCGAACCCGAGGTCCCTCGACTCGCCCTTGCTTTCCCCCTCGTCCGCCCCGCGGACTCGGGGCCATGCGGGCTCGCTCGGATGACAACAGAAGGAATAGATCTCTTTCGGCACGGCTGAAGCCGTGCCCTGATACGAGTCGAGGGCGGGATAGAGACGTAGCAAGCTACGTCTCTACGGTCCCGGGCAGGATGCCTGGGCTACAGCCGGCGAGGCGCTGGCCCTACTGATGCCCCGGGAAGCTACTAAGAGACTCGCGGTAGCAGCCAGAGGCCGGCGGCGGCGTTGAGCGCGAGGAGTGGGAGCAGGACGGCGCGGGCCAGGCGCGCGGGCGGGCCTTCGAACTCTTCTTCCAGCAGATCGGCGAAGACGCCGGCGACGAACAGACACAGGAAAGGCAGGGCCAGCACCAGATTGCGCACGCTGAGGTAGAAAGGCGTGGCGAGCCCCAGCACCGCAAGCGGTAGTCCCACGGCCAACGGCGCGAGGTTGCCGAAGTAGCGCGAGCGGCGTGAGCGCAAAACGGTGATGAGCGCGAGACCGAAGAGGAGCAGGGCAGGGAGAGAAGCCAGGAGCAGGGGCACGACGGCGGGCCAGGGAATGCCACCCGCAGCCACGCGCGGACGAAGAGCCGGGAAATCGGTGATCCGGAGCGAGGCTAGAAGATCCATACCGGCCCAGCGATGCACGACAGCAAAGAGGCCGCCGGCAATCGCAACACTCAAAGCAGCCCAGGCGAGTGCCGCGGCGCGGCGCTGGGGCGCGAGGTAGAACAGGAAGGCCAGTGCCGGCAGCAGGCCGAGCGCGGCGGGATAGAGCGCCGCCGCAGCCAGGCCCAGCGAGAGGCCGAAGAGCAAGGCGCGCAGCAGGCGGTCGCGCGGCGGAGCGTCGAGCGTGTGGGAAAGCGCGATGGCATAGAAGACGGTGCCGTACAAGCCCCAGGTCGCCGGGGCTTCGGGGCCGACGCGCGCGGCGGCGAGAATGGAGAGCGGCGAGAAGCAGTAGAGAGCGAGCGCAATGTATCCGCCGCGGTTGCCGTAAAGGCGGTGGGCGACGTACCAGAGCGATCCGCCAAGCAGCAGGCCGAAGACGACGGACGGCAGGCGAGGCAGCCAAGGATCGTCGCGCAGCGTCCTGACCGCCAGCTGGAGGTCTGCGTGCGTAGCCAGCCGCACGACGGGGGAGCGCGAGGCGCTGATGGCGGCGGCCTCTTCGGGGGCCAGCGGGGACCGGGCGGCCATCCAAAGCGCCTGGGCCAGGAAGAGAAACAGGAAGCACAGGGCGATGAGGCGCGGCCGAGTCATGAGCGAGAGAGTTTAACCACAAAGGACACGAAGGCACACGAGACATTCGCGAACTGCGATCTGTGAACAGCGAACTGGAATCACCCTCTATAATCCGCAATATTTCCGGTTGAAAGGCCGAGGAGGTCGCGTGAACGCAATCCCAAGCAGTGCCATGGAGCCCTGGCCGGCGCTGCCGCTGGAGGCGTGGAAGGACACCTACGCGACGCTGCACCTGTGGACGCAGATCGTGGGCAAGATCCGGATGGCGCTGACGCCGCGCGTGAACCACTACTGGCACGTCACGCTGTACGTGACGCCGCGCGGGCTGACGACCTCCACCATGCGGCAGGGGTCGCGCCTGCTGGAAATGCGCTTCGACTTCCTCGACCACCGGCTGGCAATCGAGACCAGCGACGGCGAGGTCCGGCACATCAGGCTGGAGCCGCGGACGGTGGCCGATTTCTATCGCGAGGTGATGGCGACGCTGAAGGAACTGGGCATCGAGGTGCGCCTCCACGCCAAGCCGGATGAAGTGCCCGACCCCATTCCCTTCGCGCAAGACACTGTGCATGCTTCCTACGACGGCGAGTACGCGCAGCGCTTTTGGCGCATTCTGGCGTCGGTGGATGCGGTGTTCCAGGAATTCCGCTCCGGGTTCCTGGGCAAGTCGAGCCCGGTGCATTTCTTCTGGGGAAGCTTCGACCTGGCGGTGACGCGATTTTCCGGGCGGCGGGCGCCGGAGCGTCCGGGCGCGGACGCCATCACGCGCGAAGCATACTCGCACGAAGTGATCAGCGTGGGCTTCTGGCCGGGCGCGGGCTACAAGGGCGCGGCCTTCTATGCCTACGCCGCGCCGGAGCCACCGGGTTTCGCCGCGCAGAAAGTGAAACCAGCCGCAGCGTTCTACGACGCCGGGATGAAGGAATTCCTGCTGATGTACGACGCCGTGCGGGAGTCGGCGGACCCGCGCAAAGCGCTGCTGGAGTTCTGCCAGAGTACGTACGAAGCGGGCGCGAACCTGGGAGGATGGGACCGAGGGGCGCTGGAAGCGGCGTGAAGTGTTCTTTTCGCCGCGGATCAACGCGGATGGACGCGGATTGAACCCCACAAAAAGCTCAACCACAAAGGACACGAAGGAACACAAAGACATTTGCGAACTGCGATCTGTGAACTGCGAACTGACCGAGCCCAACTGTTGTGGATGACAAAAAAGCCGTGAAAAACCCAGGTCCCTCGCTCGGGTTTCCCGCGCTGGAGAATGCGCGCGGGTCCCTACCTCGCTCAGGATGACGGCAGGGAGTTTGACGATTGTAGATTTGGGTTCGAGAAACCTTAACCACAGAGGGCACAGATGTTCACCGAGGATCTCTTGCCTCCGTGTTCCTCTGTGTCCTCTGTGGTTCCCAGATTCCTACCACCAGTAGTGCGCGGTGTAGGTGATGACCTGCTCGCCGTCGGGCGGGAGGGTGACGCGGAACTCGATGGTCTGGGCGTCCATCTTGCTCCACTTGTGGGAGGCCAGGCGCACTTCCCAGTTGGTCCAGCGGTAGAGGTGCTCGACCACGCGGACTTCGACCGGCTCCTTTTTGTGGTTGCGGACTTTGATCTCGAAGCTCTCGTCCATCCACTCGTTCTTGACGGAGTCCAGGCGGAAGTTGGTGCGCGAGCGCTCGCCGACGACATCGAACGCGTTGCCGGTGTAGACGCGCACTTTTTCGTCTTTGGGGGTGTGGTCGATGACGTTCTCGCCGGTGAACTCCAGGCGGCCGTCATCGTCGCGGCGGTAGAAGCGCAGCCGGCCCTTGGGCAAGGGGATGCCGAGGCCGTTGGCCTCGGTGTTCTTGAACTCCTGCATGACCCAGACCTTGGGATTGGACTTGGTGCCGTAGTCGCGGTCCTGGCGGATGTTCTCCATGTTCCAGCCGCGGTAACGGTTGGGATCGATCCAGGCGCCGTCGTAGACGTAGAGGCGCTCGGCCTTCACGCCTGCCGAGCGCACGAACTCCACCTGCTTGGTCTCGCGGTCGCGCAGGGTGGTGGGCCGCAACAGCGTATAGAGGTGGTACTCATCGAAGGATTTCTCCGTGACAACCGGGCGCATGCCACCGACTTCCGCGCGGGCCATGACCGCGTCGTACGCCTCCATGGCCTGGGCGGGCTGGAGCTTGGAGACATCGCCGGCGATGAGCTTGATCTTGGCGTTCTGGAAGGTCTTGCCGGTCTGATTGTCGATAGTGACCCAGCCGACCAGGTCGAGGACGTCGCCCTTCTCGGGCGCGACCAGGTTGTAGTCGGCCTCCCAGCGCATGCCGCCGGTGAGGTAGGAAAGTTCGGCATCGAAACGCGAGTCGCGATCGGTCTCGATGCGCCAGTCGAGCGCGGGCTTCAGGATGTTGTCATCGGCGAGCGCGGGGAAGAGCGGCTGGCCGGGCAGGCCGAAGCGTAGCTTGCCTTCCACCTCGATGATGGGCTGCGACGCGCCGCCCTGCATGAACGCCATCTGCGCCTGGTAATAGGGCTGGCCGTACTGCTGCCAGGCCTCGCGGTGCGGAACGTAGCCGGAACGGATGATCTTGCCTTGGACGATCTCCTGGCGCTCCTGGCGCTGGATGAGGAAGTCGATGGTCTTGCCTTCGTAGAGGGAAAGCAGCAATTCCTGCGAGACGGGATCGTTGCGGTAGTTCTGCTCCAGGATCTGCAGGCGGACGTGCCCGGAAGGATCGCGGAGGATGACCGAGTCAGGCTCGAGGAACGCTGTGGTTTCCGCATAGCGGACCTGGTTCACTCCGGCGCGCAGGTCGAGCGGGAAGGTCTGGCGCACGACGGCGAAGTTCTGGTTGTAGATGGTAAGCGCGGGGTCGGCCGCCGGCGCGGCGGGCGCAAGCACGACGACGGCAAACAACAGGGCGAGCAGGCGTTGCATACAGGCTCCTCTCGAAAGCTTCCATGGTAGCCCGGCCGGGAATGATGGTGCAGGCACGGTTGAATTTTCCCGGCCCGGGCTTGCGTTCATTCCTAGAACGCAGGTCGAAGAAAAACTTGCAAGAAAGGCTTTAACCGCAAAGGACACGAAGGAACACGAAGGCTTCGGCGGCAAGGAAGAAGAGGCACGGAATCTCTCCGTGCCTCCGTGTCTCCGTGGTGAAATCAGGCCTTAGTTCGCAGCCGACTCCGATTTGTGCGGGGCGATGTAGCGCACCACGTCGAGCCGGGCGAGCTGGGCGAGCCTGGCAACGGTGACGCGGCCGATGATGAGCTTCGAGGTCTTAGGGTCGAGCTTGACTTCGAAGCCCAGAGAGCGCAGCTTGGCCAGGCTGGCGTCGCTCTTTTCGGAGAGCCAGACCTCGACCTCGAGCTTGCTTTCGCCGGTGAGCTTGCACTGGCCGCGGCGGGTCGGCTGCGTGACTTCGGCCTCGTAACAATTGGCCATACGCAGCAGGCCGGGATCGAGGCGCGCTTCCCAGGTCGCCGGGCGGTGTACGCGGATATCGGCGCGGCGGTCGACTTCTTCGTCCTTCAATTCGCGAACCATGTGGCCGTTGACGGGCTGGCTGGTGCTGACTGCGCCACTGCCTACGCCAGCGCCCGAACCCGAGGCGATGCCGCCGGCAGATGGGCGCATGGCTTTCACGGCGGACATCGGAGCGGAAGCGGGCGCGTATTGCGCCTGCATCTCACCCGCTTTGCCGAAGACGCCCTCGGGGCTGACGCCTTCCGGCATCTCCACCGGCACCTGGATGATGCGGGGCTGGCCGCCTTCGGTGACGGTCATCTCCTCGACGGCGACGAAGGAGGTGAACTGGGTCATGAGGTGGAAGTCGAGGCCGAGCTGGGTGATCGCTTCCTTCACGTCCTTGCGGGCGACGCCCTGCTGGATGCCGGCGTAGTCGCGGGCCATGAGGTCGTCGATCTTCTGACGCGCCCATAGCGACGCGAGCACATCGTGGCGTGCTTCGGAGGCGGGCAGGTTCACCTTGATCTCGCGGACGAAGTCCTCGCCGGCGCGACGGCCTTTCAGCCGGATGATGCCGCTGGCCGGCACGCCGTAGCGGCCGGTGACGATGACCGGCTTGGCGCTGAACAGATCGGGCAGGCGGGCAGGGTAGATGTCCGCCACGGGCAAGCCGTTCCAGTCGATGGAAAGGTCGGTGAGGAGCGGGGTGCGCACGCGCTCGTGGAAGCGGCGCGCGGCCGCGGAGCCATCGTCGTTCAGGCCGACATACTCCACTTCGCCACGGCTCACTTCCGCCATCTTGTCCAGCAGAAAGCGGTTCACGCTCTGGCCGATGCCGAAGCTGAACACGCGGGCGTTGGGATGCTTCTGCACTTCAGCGACAATCTCCATGTCGTTGCCGACGTAGCCATCGGTCATGAAGCAGACCACGCGCACGTGCTCCTGGGAGTCCGAGGGCTCGAGCGCGGCGCGGATGGCCTTCATCATCTCCGTGCCGCCCGAGCCTGAGCGGCCGGCGAGGAATTCCTGCGCCAGCGCAAGATTCCTAGGTGTGGCCGGAACCGGTTCGGGGAACAAGATTTGGGTGTCCCCGGCGAAGGTGATGAGGTTGAAGGTGTCGCTCGGGTGCAAGCCCTCGAGCGCCAGCTTCATGGCTTCTTTCGCTTTCTCGATGGGGAAGCCGGACATGGAACCGGAGGTGTCGAGCACGAACACGATCTCCTTGGGCGTGATGTCGGATTCCGGGATGCGATCGGGCGGCTGCAGGATGAGGGTGAAGAAGCCGGTGGAGCGCAGGCTGGTCTTGCCCGCGGGCGTCTTGTGAGTGAGCACGGCGTCCTCGATGCGGCCGCCGGAAACGTCGTAGCGCAGGATGAAATCCTTGTTAGGGATGACGGCCTGCTGCTTCAGGCGGACCACGGCGCTCGAGGCGCTGGTGCGGTCGGCGAGAATGGCGTGCGAGGTGGAGCGGAAATCCTGGATGGGCACGCCGGCGTCGAGCGTGACTTCGAGCGAGACGTCGTGGCCGGCACGCGTCTCCGGCGTCTGCACGCCGGCCACGGGCGGCGTGATGCGCGAAGCGTCGGGGACCTTGTCTGTGTCCGGCGCCCAGCCGCCGCTCTGCTTACCAATTGCAACGGAGCCGGGAATGTAGCGCGGGCCGACCACCATGGGGAAAGAGAACTCGTAAGCGCCGTCTTCGTACTTGAGGAATTCGACGTAGCGGATGGTCACTTTGACCGTCTCGCCGGGCATGATGTTGGCCACCGACTGGGTGAAGATGTTGGGACGCTCCTGGTCGAGCAGCGCGGCGACGTGGCCGGCGGCGCGCGCGGCTTCGTAGATGGCTTGCGCCTCCTCGCGGCGCTTGATGATGCCGCGCACGGTGCGGTCGCCGACCTCGAGCGTCATGTCGTCCACGGCCGAACGTTGCGAGAGCGGGAAGACGTAGACCGCCTCGATCTTTTCCTTCGAAGGATTCCAGAACTCCTGCGTCACCTCCACCCGCGCCAGGAAGCCGGAGATCTCGGCCTTGACGTCGGTGTGCTTGAGCGGGCAGAAGCCGGTGACGCCGTCCTTGCCCATGATGCGGAGCGAGCCTTCGGTGACCGGCGGGTTGCCGGCCAGGGCGCTGGCGGTAAGAGCCAGCAGAATCAGCAGGTGAGCCAAGAGCGTGCGACGCATACGTTCCTCCCGTACAGGGGAAGAACGGTGGAGGGCGCGGGGCTTGCAAGCATTTTCTTGACCGGCAGGGACACGAAGGAGCGCCAAGGATGGCGGCAAGACTGAGATCCGCGCTTATGTGGCTGAGTCCGCGGCGGCGACTTCACTTTTCCGCCACCAGCCACATGTTGTCGCTGGTGGGGAAGCGGTCGAAAGGGCCGAAGCGGCGCACTTTCAGGCCGCAGTCGCTGACCAGGCGCGCGAGCAGCCTGGGCGTGAAATAGTTCACGTGGTCCGGGGAGCGGAAACCGCACCAGCGCGCGCCACGCACGGCACGGTTCCAGCAGGCGAAGTTGGGGACTTTCAGGATGAGGCGCGCGCCGGGCTTGAGCAGCAGAGCGGCGCGCTCGAGCGCCTGGCGCGGCTGGCGCTCGTGCTCCAGGAACGAGCACATGACGATGCCTTCGAAGAAGGCATGACTGAGTTGCTGCATGCCGGAGAGGGCGTCGGCGCGGAGGGCGCGTCCGCCGCGGCGGGAGAAGCGGGCGTCGGCCAGCGCGTGCAGCTCGCGCGAGACCTCGATGCCGAAGGGAATGTAACCGGCAGGCAAGCGGTCGAGAGCACGGCCATCGGCGCAGCCGACGTCGAGCACGGGACCGGGCGCCACGTAGCGCAGGATGAGCTCGGAGAGCTTGTCGCGGTGTAGGACGTGTGCGCGCATCCAGTTGATGGCTTGCGCGACGCGGCCGAACACCGGCTCCTCGGACAAGCGGCGTTCATGTTCGGCGGCCCAGGTCTTCTCCCAGGCGAGGTCCGCTTCCAGAGCTTCGTAGGGGGGCGGGTTCTCCAGATACACCAGGCCGCAGCCGGCACATTCGCGCAGCACCCAGGGATGCGCGGCGTAAGACAAGCGCGGGCAGGCGGAATTGTCGCGCCCGCACAACGGACAGCCGCGGACTTCGTCGCCGGACATGCGTCTACGGCTCCGCCGGGCGCGCCGCCGCCGTCGCGGAGAGGATCTCCCAGATGCGGTCGAGCCAGTCGAGATGCTCGGGCTTCATCAGCACGGAGCGCAGGCAGGTGACGCTCTCGCGGTCCCACTTCACCTCGGGCGCCGAGGACTGGAAGAACTTCGCGGGCACTTCCGCCTTAGCCAAGTGGAGGTCACGGCGAGCGGCCTCGTCGAACGTCCAGTGCGAAAGGCGGGAGATGGCGGACGCGCTCGCGGCGCGCGGGGCATAGATGACGATATCCAGCTCGGGCTCGAAGGCGGCGATCCAGCCCGCGTCAGCCTTTAGCTTGCGATGGAGCGCGAGCGCGGCCTGGCGGCAGCGGCCGAGGCCGGCGGCAAACTCGCCGCCTTTGACGAGCGGCAGCAGGCGCTGCGTGGCCCACAGCGCCACGGCCGAAGCGCCCGGACGCGAGCACTCCAGGCTGATCTCGCCCAGGTGCAGCTCCGCCGAGCTGAAGTAGGTAACGCCCGACTCGTGCTTGTAGAAGCGGACGACGTCCGGCTCGCGGAACAGCACGCAGCCGCAGCCGTAAGGTTGCAGGCCGTGCTTGTGGGGATCGACCACGATGGAGTCGCACTCGCCGATGCGCTCAAAGGCCTGGCGCGCGGGCGCGTCGAGGTTCGCGGCCAGCGTGAAGTAGCCGCCATAGGCGGCGTCGGCATGCACGCGGAAGCCGTGCTTTTCGCGCAGCGCGAGAATCGCAGGAAGCGGATCGACCGCGCCCGTGGGCGTGGTGCCCATGGTGACCACGACGGCGCCGATGTCGCCGCGCGCCAGCCGCTTCTCCAGTGCGCCCACATCCATGCGCCCCAGCGTATCGCAGGCGACGTTCTCGAACTTGAGCTGCAGGACGCTGGAGATCCTCCCATGCGTGTAGTGCGCCTGCTCGGAAGCCAAAATCGTCTTGCCGGGATGCAACTGTCCCGCCACCCACAGCGCTTCGAGATTCGCCATGGTCCCGCCGCCGCAGAGATGCCCGAGGAAGGTCTTCCATCCATACATGGCGGCGATCTCGGCCACGGCTTCCTTCTCCATGGCGGAGCTGGCGCGGCCGCCATCGAGGGCGTGGTTGTTGGGATTGATCCACATGGCCAGAGCGTAGGCCAGCCGAGCCACCGGATGCGGCGGCTTCAGCATCTGCCCGGCATAGAGCGGATGAAAGTAAGGAAAGTTGTCGTGCAGGCGGTCGGCGGTAGCGGCCAAGACTTCTTCCATGCGCTCACGCCCGGGAATGGCCGTCTCTAACGCGGGCAGTTCGGCGAAGCCTGCGTCCAAGCGGGCGAGGGCATCGTGAAGGATGCGAAGTGTTTCCTTGTCCATGTTCGCATTTCGCAGTCTACATACCGCGCGGAACCCCTTGAGAGGGCTGAGCCAAACTACCCCTTACCGGCGGCCAGCAGCCATCAGCGTTATACAAATAACATATTATTAATCTATTATATGCACTCACTAAAATAGTTAGTGTACAATTTGAGTGGAGGTAGCACCCTATGCCAACCTTAACACTCACCTTTGCCTACGATGGTTCGGATCCGGAGATCATGCAGGCCCTGTCGCGGATGGTCGCCGCTTTCGGGTCCCCGACCGGCACTATCTCGTTGCCGACGCTCGGTAGTCAAGTATCAAGCTCCGTTGAGAGAATCGCGACCAAGTTTGCTGGCCTCGTCTACAGAACGCCTCGGCTCCGAGCTGTCATGGAAGAGTGGCTCCGCAGGGGCGGGAAGATTCCGCTCAGCGAGCTCGTCCGAATCTCCGGTGTGAAGAAGCAGCACGACTACGCTGGAATCGGCTCGGCCCTCACGCGAAACATGAAAGCAGCAGGTGGGCCGAAGGATTGGTACGACGGTCATCAGGACGTTGCGGGCGCCTGGATTTACGAGATCGCTGACGAACTGGTTGCACCATTGAGAAAGGCTTTCAAGATCACCTAGGGGTATTCCCGGAACCATCATGATGGGGAAGGGAAGGCTGCCGCGACTGTCTTCCCTTCACCAGAATATTGAGCCCTAGGGCTTTGTAGCTTTTGCCTGTTGCTTCGTTTGGGCTAATGCGATTACTTCCTTTACCCTTTGCTCGCGCTCATGTCGGGCGATGTACCACTCTTTCATCAGGAGCTCAATGAGCCCGATTAACTTGCCAGCCTCACCCTCGTCTACGTCGACGATTACGTTTATGTCGACCTCCATGTGCGCGCCGATGTTCCCGACTCTTCGGAGTCCATCTATCGCCTGCCAAACCAAACCATCGACTTTGTCCTTGAGTTCATTGACTTCATCAACCAGCCTTGCCTTCTTGATGTCCCAAAAATTGCGAATCATTCCTTGAAGACAACGACGCGCTAAGGTGGCAGAAGCTTTCGGGCTCAAGTCCCTTATTAGGCACGCCTCCAAGTAATCGCCTTGAATCTGCTTCGGCACATAATCGGGAAAGACCTTGGCCTGAGAAGGTGGAATCAAGGTCCAACTCTTCTGCAAGGCACCAACTGAATAGTTCCCGTATGTTCCGTTAAGCTCGTAGGTGAAGAGCTGGAGTGTGGATTTCCTGCAAGATTTGTTAGGACAAACTATGCGAACGAGAAGCGTTCTTAGCTTGCCATCAGCACTATCCACGCCGAAGTTCGCTGCATCATCTTGATAGTTCGAACCGGTTATTGTGGTGTCCCTATCGCAGAATGGACAGGTCCAATTAAATGGCTCCATAAACACCCGTTCAAATATCCAGGTTCTTCACGTCCAGCGCGTTCTCTTCGATGAACTTGCGGCGGGCTTCGACGTCTTCGCCCATCAGCGTGGTGAAGATCTGCTCGCACTCGGCGATGTCTTCGAGCTTCACTTCAAGGAGCGTCCGGCGCTCGGGGTCCATAGTGGTCTCCCAGAGCTGGTGGGAGCTCATCTCGCCCAGGCCCTTGTAACGCTGCACGCTGTACTCTTTGCGACCTTCGTTCAGGACGTACTCGAAAAGGTCGCGGGCGGAGGTTTTCTCTACCGGCTCGACATCGGCGGCTTTCTTGCGCGGAGCCTTGGCGGCTTTCTTGGCGGACTTTTCCGGCGCCTCGGTTGCGGCTTCCGTTTCGCCTTCGGCGGCGGCCTCGTCGCCATTGGCTGACGCGCGGCGAAGATTCTCCACCACGAAGGGCGGTTCCATGTAGGCCTCGATCTGCTTGTACTTGGAGAGCATCTGGCGGAACTCGGGGGTGGAAGCGAGCTGCCAGTTGATGATGCGCTCGGCGCCCTGCGAGTCGGTGAAGCGCACTCCCCAGAGGTTGTGCTCTTCATCGAAGTAGGCTTCGGGCTTCTGCTTGAAGCCGGCCTCTTTGCCGACTTTCTCCAGTTCCTGGACCAGTTTCTCGATTTTCCTGGTGGGCGTCTTCTTGTCGCCCTCGAAGTCGGAGCGCATGGCCAGGCCCAGCTTCGGCAGGAGCGAAGTGATGCGCTCGTCGCGCAGGCGCTTATCCACCTTGTCGAAAAAGCCGAGGTACTCGTTCAGCGTAGTGATGAACTTGGTGAGCGGCGTGCCCTCCAGACGGGCCGCACCTTCGCCGTAACGCACCACCATGCCTTCGGCAGCGCGCTTGATCATGACGCGCACGAACTCGCGGTCGTCCTTGATGTACTGCTCGCTCTTCCCTTTCTTGATGCGGTAGAGCGGCGGTTGGGCGATGAACACGTGCCCGCGCTTGATGAGCTCCTGCATGTGGCGGAAGAAGAAGGTCAGCAGCAGGGTGCGGATGTGGGAGCCGTCCACGTCGGCATCGGTCATGAGGATGATCTTGCCGTAGCGGAGCTTCGAGGAATCGAAGTCTTCCTTGCCGATGCCGCAGCCCAGGGCGGTGATCATGGCGCGGATCTCCTCGTGGCCGAGCATCTTGTCGTAGCGCGCCTTCTCCACGTTCAGGATCTTGCCCTTGAGCGGCAGGATGGCCTGGAAGCGGCGGTCGCGTCCCTGCTTGGCGGTGCCGCCGGCGGATTCGCCCTCGACGAGATACAGCTCGCAGCGACTGGGATCGCGCTCGGAGCAATCGGCCAGCTTGCCGGGCAGGCCGCCGCCATCGAGCGCGCCCTTGCGGCGGGTGAGGTCGCGGGCCTTGCGCGCGGCTTCACGAGCGCGCGCCGCTTCAATGGCCTTGTTGATGATGCGGCGGGCGACGGTGGCGTTCTGCTCCAGATAGGCTCCCAGGCGCTCGTTCACGAACGCCTGCACGATGCCAGCGATGTCCGAATTCAGCTTGCCCTTGGTCTGGCCCTCGAACTGGGGCTGGGGCAGCTTGACGCTGATGACGGCCACCAGGCCTTCGCGCACGTCGTCGCCAGTGAGGCTCTCCTTTTCATCCTTGAACATGCCGAGCTGCTTGGCGGCGTAGTTGATGGTGCGGGTGAGCGCGGTGCGGAAGCCGGAAAGATGCGTGCCGCCATCTACGGTGTTGATGTTGTTGGCGAAGCTGAAGACGGCCTCGCTGTAGCCGTCGTTGTATTGCAGCGCGATCTCCATGTGCACGCCGTCGCGCTCGGCTTCCATGTAGATGGGCTTGTCGTGCAGCGTCTGCTTGCCGCGGTTCAGGTGCTTGATGAACTCGGCGATGCCGCCGGTGTACTTGAACTCGTGGCGGCGGGGCTCGCCGGTCTTGGAATCCGTGGCGCGCTCGTCGGTGAGGGTGATGAGCAGGCCCCGGTTCAGGAAAGCCAGCTCGCGCAGGCGCTGCGAGAGCGTATCGAAGTTGAACTCGATGGTGGTGAAGATGTCCTTGTCCGGCAGGAAGTGCACGATGGTGCCGGTCTTCTGCGTCTTGCCGGTCTTCTTCAGCTTGGAGGTGGGCTCGCCGCGCGAGTAGGACTGCTCCCACACGAAGCCGTCGCGCCAGATCTCGAGGTCCAACTGGTAGCTGAGCGCATTCACCACGCTCACACCCACGCCGTGCAGGCCGCCGGAGACCTTGTAGCTCGAAGTATCGAACTTGCCGCCGGCATGCAGCTTGGTCATGACGACCTGGGCGGCGGGGAACTTCTCGCCGTCCACGTCCATGTCTTCCACCGGGATGCCGCGACCGTTGTCCTTCACGGTGACGGAATTATCGATGTGGATGGTGACCTCGATGGTGTCACAGAAGCCGGCCAGCGCTTCGTCCACCGAGTTGTCCACCACTTCGTAGACCAGATGATGCAGGCCGAGCTCGCCGGTGGAGCCGATGTACATCGCCGGGCGCTTGCGCACCGCTTCCATGCCGCCCAGAACCTTGATGGATTCGGCGGTGTACTCGCCGTTTTGCGCGCCGTTGCCCTTGCGCGACTTGCTCTTTTCCTTCTCGGCTTTCGCAGTCGAGGCGGGTTGAGTCAGCGTCTCTTTGGAGGCCATGAAACTCCGTGGTGTGGTCGCGGGGCGGGCCCGCGCGCGGCCCGTTTTTCGAGCAGCGCAACAGGGCACAAACTATTGATATTTCAGTAACTTAGTAATCGCCCAAGCCAGAGATATTTTACCACAGAGCGGCAGTTTTCTGGGGGCTGGAAGCGGCGTGTTTTCAGGAGAATACGAGGCGCCTCTTGCCCCTTCCAGGGCGCATCCAGCGGGAGTATGCTTTTCCACCGAAATCCACTCCACCGGAGGTCGTCATGCCCGGAAGAAAAATCATCGACTGCCGCGACTTCCCGGCCGAGAAGCCGTGCGACATCGCCATCTCGGGCTCGGAAGAGGACGTCATCGAAGTGGCCGTGCAGCACGCCGTCCGTAGCCACGGCCATCAGGACACACCCGAACTGCGCCAGCAGATCCGCTCCATGCTCAAGGACGAGCCGGAGAGCAGAACCGCAGCCGCGTAGGGCTCGCAACGTCTGACAAATTACCAACCAGCCGCCAGGTCTTGGCGGCTTTCTGCTTTGCGAGTAGTTCTCGGCGATCTCCGCGGTCTCTGCGTTGAGTGCCTTTACTTCCACCCCATGCGCTCGCGCAGCGACGTGATGTGCGCGGTGTGGTGGGCGCCGTGCCACGCGTACATGGCCAGCGCCCAATCGAGCGGGAAGGTCTTGCCGTACTGGGGATGGGTGAAGGTGCGGGCGAAGTCGGCGGGTTTGAGCGAGCGCAACAGGATCACCCAGCGCTGGTGCAGCGCCTCCAGGATGGCAAGGGAGGTCTCGATGGGCGTCAGCCGGACGTCCGGCGTCTGCGACCACAGGTTCTCGTCGTAGGGCTTGATGGTGGGCTGGTCCTCGGTGAGCGCCAGCTTGAAGCGGATGTAGGCGTTCATGTGGCTCTCGGGAACGTGATGCGCCACCTGCCGCACGGTCCATCCGCCGGGCCGATAGGGCGTGTCGAGCTGCTCGGCGTTCAGACCGACAAGCGCCGAGCGCAGCGCCGCCGGGGCGCGCTCGATGGCCTCGATGGAGCGGAGGCGATCGTCTGCGGTCGCCGATCCCTTCCAATCAAACGGACCGATAGGGTAGCGGAGGTCCATGTGTGCGCTGACCGAATTCTGACACTCTAGTCTTTGGCCTTGCTTGGCGATTTCGATGTTACCTTTACTTCGGTGAAGAGATTGAATAGGGAGTCCAAGTCATGTTCGCCGGGACCAATCAAGATGACTGTGATTACATACCCTTCATGGACAGCCGCCAGGACGCTTTGCACGGGCCGTAATGGGGACTCAGTTGTGTAGTTCTGACGGTGGAAGGCGAGTTTGCCAAGCCTGAACTCTGTCGGTAGTCCCGACGATAGGATGCCTCTTTCCTTGAGGGCTTGCGTGACCTTTGCAACATAGTCGGCGCCGGTTTTCTCGGACCATTTCTCGCCCCAGTAGTACCTTGCATCCTCTGCCATGAGAGTCACGCTCTTGCCGGGCCGAAATTGGGTCTGTTCTGCCGAGGCGTGCAACAGCACGGTTCTGCCACCCAGCCCTCCCTTCAACTCATTCGTCTTCACTGCAAGCTCGGCAGGAAGGGCGCATTGGAAACCGAAGAAGTCATTGCGGTAGACAGTGCCCGTAAAGGTGCCAGCGACCTCTGGTGGCAGAGCTTGTGGCGCTAGAGGCGGCTGATTCCGAAGCTGGAACCTGACCGTGATCGTCGTCTCGACCTCAATCGGTTCACCATTCAACAGGTAAGGCTTGTATGCCCACTGCTTGACAGCTTCCATTGCGGCGGGCGCTAACAGGGGATCCCCCGACCTCAAACGCACTTCCTGGATTTTTCCGCCTTCGGTAATGATCACTGTCAGGACTACCAAGCCTTCAACACGAGCAGCTTTGGCAGCTTCCGGATACGTAGGCGCGACTTTCTTGAGCAGGTTTGCTTCCACTACCCCCTGCGACACACGAATCCGCTTCGGCTGTTTCTCAACGGGCGTTTCCTGAGCGCCCGTCAGCGCGCCCGAAACCAGAAGGGCCCCAAGAACCGGGGCCCAAATGCGCTTCGACTTGTAGGTCATCGCTTTCGCCTGCACCTCAAATCCGCATGGGCATCACAATGTAGCGGTACTTGTACGGATCGCCGTCGGCGGGGCGGAGCTGGCCGGCGGATTGTTCGTCCTTGAACTCGAGCGCGACGTCACCGGAACCAACGGCCTTAAGGAAGTCCAGCAGATAATGCGAATTGAAGCCGATCGTGATGGGCTCGGCGGCGTAGCTGGTCTCGAGCGAATCCTCGGATTCGCCGGTTTCCATCGACGACGACGACACTTTGAGCTCGTTCTTCTCCAGGCGCAGGCGGATGGCGCCGGAGCGCTCGTCGGCGAACTGGGCCACGCGCTGGATGGCGCCGGAGATCTCATCGCAGGCCACGCGCACGACCTTGGTGTTGTCCTTGGGCAGCACGGCTTCGAAGTTGGGGAACTGGCCGGTGAGCTGGCGGGAGGCCAGCAAGCGCCCGCCTACGCGGAAGTGCAGCGTGGATTCGTCACGCGCGAACTCCACGGATTCGGCGTCGGTATCCGCCAGCAAAGTATTGAGTTCGCTCATGGCCTTGCGGGGGATGAGCGTGCGCATCTCTCCGCCGGTCAAACCCTCGGGCTTCGCCGCGGTGTTCTCGATGTGCGCCAGGCGGTGCCCGTCGGTGGCCACCATGGTGATGGACTCGGGCTTCAACACCATCAGCGCGCCGTTCAGCGTGTATCGCGATTCCTCGTTGGAGATGGCGAAAATCGTCTTGCCGATCAGCGTCTGCAGGACCTTCGCCGGCAGCTTGATGGTCCCGGCCGTCGGGAACGGCGGCATGCTGGGGAAGTTGCTGCGCGCCATGCCTACCATCTTGGTGTTGGAGCGCCCAAGCCGGAGCTGCACCCAGTGGTTCTCCAGCAGCTTCAGTGAAAGGTCTCCCTCCGGCAGCAGCTTCACGTAATCGTGGAACTTGCGCGCTGGGATGGTACAGGCTCCATCCTTCTTGACTTTCGCCGGGCACGAAACGCGCAGGCTGAGGTCGAGATCGGTGGCCGTGATGGAGAGCTTGTCGCCCTCGGCTTCCAGCAAGAGGTTCGACAGGATGGGAATCGTGGCCTTGCGCTCCACCACACCCTGGGTGGTGGCAAGTTCTTTCAGAAGATCCGACCGGCTGACGGATATCTCCATAGTCCAGTTTGTCCTTGGGGCGTTAGGACTGCTTCCGTTACGTTACATCAAAACCCTAGACCCATAAAGCCGTAGCAGCAGGCGTTGGGGAAATGTGGGAATCAAGTCCAAACGACTTATAACCTATACCTTCCAGGTCAAACTTCATGTGTCGAGGACGGCCGTCCGGAGCTCTTCCGGCTGAACAACCCAAGATGTCGTGGTCGGCGGTCGGCCTTTTCCCACGTCTTCCACAGGCATTCCACAGCAGTCATTACGGTGCCGGGGTGGAAAAGCCGGTCAAGGCCGCGCCGCATTAAGTCAGGGTCTCGGTCAGCTTGTTAAGCAGCCTGTTCAAATCCTTGTCTGTCTTGCGGACGTGCTCGATCTTGTCCACGGAATGCATGACCGTGGTGTGGTGCTTGCCGCCGAACTGGCGGCCGATTTCCGGCAGCGAGCACTCCGTCAGATGCTTGGCCAGGTACATGGCGATCTGCCGTGGATAGACGACAGCGCGCGAGTTATTGCGCGCCTTGATTTCCACCACCCGCATGCCGAACTGTTCCGCCACCGCCTTCTGGATGGCCTCGATGGTCACCTTGCGCGTCTGCGCGTCGATGATGTTCTTCAGGACCTGCTGTGCCGTCTGCAGGTTCAGAGGCGTAGCGGTGAGCGAGGAGTAGGCGATCAGCCGGATCAGCGCCCCTTCCAACTCGCGCACGTTGGAGCGAATGTTGGAGGCGATGTAGAGGGCCACGTCGGTGGGCAGAGGCACGCGCTCCCCTTCCGCCTTCTTCTGCAGGATGGCGACCTTGGTTTCCAGGTCGGGCGGCTGGATGTCGGCGATCAATCCCCACTCGAAGCGCGAGCGCAGCCGGTCCTCGATCTCCGCCAGCTCCTTGGGCGGGCGGTCGCTGGCGATCACGATCTGCTTCTGCGCCTCGTGCAGCGCGTTGAAGGTATGGAAGAACTCCTCCTGCGTCCGCTCCTTCTGCGCCAGGAACTGGATGTCGTCGATGAGCAGCACGTCCATGTTGCGGAAGCGGTCGCGGAAGCTGGACATCTTGTCGTAGCGCAGCGAGTGGATCACCTCGTTGGTGAACTTCTCGCTCGAGAGATAGCCGATGGAGCGCTGCGGTTCCCGGCGCTTGATCTCGTGCCCGATGGCCTGCATGAGGTGGGTCTTGCCCATGCCCACGCCGCCGTACAGGAACAGCGGGTTGTAGGCGCGCGAGGGACGCTCGGCCACGGCCAGCGCCGCGGCGTGCGCGAACTGGTTGCCGGCGCCGATGACGAAGGCGTCGAAAGTGTAGCGCGGGTTGAGCTGCGCGGCGCCGTCCCAGTCGAAGCGCCCCTGCACGGCACGGCCGCTGGTGCCCACGGCTGCAAACCCGCCATCCTGGCGCACCGGAGTCGCCGCCGGGTCCTGCTCGGGCGTGACGAATTCCACGTCCTCATAGTCCATGCCCAGCATCTCGATGGCTTCGTGGATGACGTCGCCGTACTTGTCGCCCAGGTGAGCGAATTCGGGCGTGGGCACGCGCACAACAAGGATCTTGCCGCGCGTGTGGCTGAAGCGCGTGGGCCGCAGCCAGGTGTCATAGGAGTGGCGCGTGACCTTCTGTTGCAGCCGGTCCAGGATGCGCGCCCATGGATTGGCGGCGGCGGCTGCGGCGGATGAGAGCGACATGTGCGAGCCTAAGAAACTTTCTGATGATGGATGAATTCAAACCGCGCTGCATCCTAGCACGAAAAACTTTTCTCCGGGGAACGCGAGCGCAGAATCGATTCGTCAGTGTCGCCTCTATTGAACGCACCGCCGGGGATTCGTCAAGTCCCTAATGGGTTAATAGCGCGAGAGTGGTGCAGGTAGGAACGTCGAGCGGAGATTTGCAATGGGCGAATTGTGAAGAGCGAACGATGAACCGTGAACGAAGAACTGCAAACAGTCACGTTGATCCTGATCCGTGCGCATCCATGTCCATCCGGGGCTGAGCTTTTTCTTTTGCGACCTCTGCGCTCAGCCTTGCGGGAGCAGTTCTTCCCGGATTCGCGCTGCGATCTGGTCGCGTACGCGGCGGAATACCTCCAGGCGCTCCGCACGCGAGCCCAGCGACGAAACTGGGTCCTCGATGCTCCAGTGCAACACCTGCCGCGCGCCCGGGAATACGGGACAGCTTTGCTTGGCCAGGTCGCACACCGTGATGACGTAGTCCATCGGCTGGCCGGCGAACTGGTCCACGCTCTTGGATTTTTGGCCCGAGATGTCGATGCCTAACTCGTTCATGGCCTCGATGGCCAGCGGATTCACCCCGACGGGGTACGTGCCCGCGCTGAACACCTCGAATCGCTCGCCCGCCCACTCGCGCAGCAGGCCTTCGGCCATCTGGCTGCGCGCCGAGTTGCCGGTGCAGAGAAACAGAACACGGGGTTTGGACATGGGCATGATGGTACCCCGCCAATATTAACGCGCGGTTACAGTCTCCCGGTTTGCCGCCCCTGCGCGCCATCCTTTATACTGAGCGTTCGTTCGCACAGCGTTGATCTGAGCAGGAGCGCAATCATCCATGCCCAAGCGTACGTTTCAGCCCAACCGCCGGCGGCGGTCGAAGACGCACGGTTTCCGCAAGCGCATGAGGACCCAGGGCGGCCGCAAGGTGCTCTCTCGGCGCCGCGCCCGCGGACGCAAGCGCGTCTCCGTGCGTCCCGGCTTCCGCGAGTAGGCGCGCGTTTCTGATTGTGGTTCACGGCACAGAGTCGGCCCGCTCGCAGCGCTTTCCGCGCTCGGTGCGCCTGCTGCGCCGTGCCGACTTCGACCAGGTGTATCGCCAGGGGCGCAAGCATTTCGCCGGCCACATGACCGTGTTCTTTCGCCGTCGTGAGCAGAACGGAGGCCCGCGCGTCGGGTTCACCGTGGGCAAGGTGCTGGGCCGCGCGGTGACGCGCAACCGCCTGCGCCGGCGCCTGCGTGAGGCGGTGCGCCGCCGGCTGATGTTGCTGGATGCGCCCGTCGACCTGGTGATCCATCCCAAGCGCTCGGCGCTGGACCTGGACTTCGCGCTGCTGGTGGCGGAAACGGAGAGCGCGTTCACCGCCATCCGCAGGCTGGTGAGGCAGCCCATCGAGACATGAAGGTCGTGCTCACATCTTTCTTGCGCGCCTACAAGCGGCTGCTGTCGCCGCTGCTGCCGCCCGCCTGCCGCTACACGCCGACCTGCTCTGAATATGCGCTGGAGGCGCTGGAGCGCCACGGCGTGGTGCGCGGGTCGGCGCTGGCGCTGTGGCGCTTGTTGCGCTGCCATCCGTTCGTGCGCGGCGGCTACGATCCCGTCCCTGAACCGGCCTCCTCCACTTCACTGAAGGCGGACACGATTTGAGCGAGTTCCAGAACCCCCAGCAAGATCCCGGCATGGAGAGGCGTCTGCTGCTGGCCTTCGCGCTCACCTTCCTGGTGCTGATGGTGATGCAGCCGCTGGTCTCGCGCTACGTGCAGAAGCCGCAGCCGCCGGCCCCGGAAACCGCGCCGGCCCCGGCCGCGACTCCGCCGGCTGCGCCCGCGCCCGCAGTTGCGGCGCAAGCTGCTCCCGCGGCGCCCGTGGCCGGCATTCAGGCGCAGGCCGAATCCGAGGCCGTCATCGAGAACGACCTCTACCGCATCACCTTCACCAACCGCGGCGCGCAGGTGAAGTCCTGGGTGCTGAAGAAATTCCAGGACAAGCCCGGTGGCCAGCCGCTCGAGCTGGTGCACACGCTCTCGGCCGAGAAATACGGCTACCCGCTGTCGCTCTGGACCTACGACGCCACCCTGCGCAAGAAGCTCAACGAAGCGCTCTATGTCGCCAGCGCCGGCGGCGCTCTCACTGCGCCTGCGGACATCATTTTCGAATACGCCGACGGCGAAACCAGTGTCCGCAAGGTCTTCCGCTTCGACCACTCCTACGTCGTGCACGTCGAGACGTCGGTCACCTACAAAGGCTCGCTGCAGCCGGCGTATCCAGCATGGCCTTCAGCCTTCGGCGACCAGCACCTTCCCGCGCAGTTCGCGCACGCACGCATCGTCTGGCAGAACGGCGGCAAGATCGAGCGCCTGGAGCCCAAGAAAGTCAGCGGCGGCAACACGCTGCCCGGCCCTCTCCACTGGGCGGGCGTCGAGGGCCAATATTTCGGCGTCGTGTTCCTGCCCGACGATCCGGGTCACGCCGCGCTCGTCACCCTGCACGAAGGGATGGAGATTCCTGAAGACCCGGCCAAGCCCGAGGGCGGCAAGAAACCTGTTCCCATCCTGGGAGCCGCGGTGGGCGACCCGCGCGGCGTCACCAGCACCCGCATCTTCGTCGGTCCGAAGAGTCTGGACGTATTGGGCTCGGTGCACGCCACGCCCCTGGCTGCGGACCTCGGCTGGGCGCCCGACCTCAAGGGCCTGGTGGACTTCGGCTTCTTCGGCTTCATCGCGCGGCCGCTTTTCCTGTGGCTGAAGTGGACGCACGACCACTGGGTCGCCAACTGGGGCTGGTCCATTCTTATCCTCACCGTGATCATCAACGTGGCCCTGCTGCCGCTGCGCCTTTCCAGCATGAAGTCGGCGCTCAAGATGCAGAAGGTGGCGCCGCAGATCAAGGCGGTCCAGGAAAAGTACAAAAAGTACAAGTTCAACGATCCCAAGAAGCAGGAGATGAACGCGGAGATCGCCGCCATCTACAAGCGCGAGAAGATCAACCCCGCCGGCGGATGCATCCCGCTGCTGCTGCAGTTCCCGTTCCTGATCGCGTTCTACACCATGCTGACCGTGGCCATCGAGCTGCGCCACGCCCCCTGGTTGTGGGTGAAGGACCTGGCCGCGCCCGATCCGTACTACCTGCTGCCCATCGGCATCGTGGTGAGCATGTTCCTTGTGCAGCGCATCACGCCGCAGGCCGGCATGGACCCCATGCAGCAGAAGATGATGAGCGTGATGATGCCGGTGATGCTGGGGGTGATCAGCATCACGCTCTCCGCCGGACTGGGCCTCTACTGGTCGGCCGGCAACGTGATCAGCTTCGTGCAGCAGATCCTGGTCAACCGCTCCAGCTTCGGGCGCGAGATGCGCGCCGAGATTGAAAAGAAGCAGCAGAAGCGCAAGAAATGAAACGCCGGACCGAGCTCTTATAATCGTCCTTCGTCGCCATGCCCATCGAAGACAAGGTCGCCGCGGCGCGCAAGATCGAGCACCTGCTGAAGACGCTGGTCACCGAGGGCGGCTTCCGCCTGCGCTACCGCATCGTGGTGGATCCGCCTGTGCCCGCCGATCGCGATTGGGAAACGCCCGAGATCCTGGTGGACCTTTCCGGCCCCGACAGTCCGCTGGTGCTGGAACGCGGCGCCGAACTCCTGCGCGCGATGGAGCACATCGCCCTCAAGGCGCTGCGCCTGGAGCCGGAAGAGCACGACAAGGTCAGCTTCGACTGCCAGAACTACAAAGCGCTGCGTCTGGAAGAGCTGCGCATGACGGCTGCGGTCGCCGCCGAAAAGGTCCGCAAGACCGGTATGCCCTACGAGTTCAGTCCCATGACCGCGCGCGAGCGCCGCGTGCTCCATCTGGCCGTGCGCGACTTTCCCGATCTGCGCAGTGAAAGTCAGGGCGAGGGCGGACGCCGCTACGTCGTCATCTTCCCCAAGGACTACAAACCGGGCGCTCCCCGACCCGGCGCCAGCCCCCACGTGAAGAGCTTCCGCAAAGGACGCTAGCGTCCGTTTGACGGTCCTCAGTCGCCGTCCTAACATGCCTGCCGGGTGAGTTTGTGGTTGGAGCCAGGCTAGGTCGCTACACCATCGTCGAGAAGATTGGCGAAGGCGGTATGGGCGAGGTGTACCGGGCCCACGATGACCGGCTCGACCGCCACGTCGCCATCAAGTTCCTTCCCGCCGGGACCTTCTCCGACGAATCCGCGCGTCGCCGCTTCCGCAACGAAGCCCTTGCCCTCGCCCGGCTGAATCACGCCAACATCGCCACGGTGCACGACTTCGATCATGAGGACGGCGCCGACTTCCTGGTGATGGAGCATGTGGCCGGCGAATCGCTCGATGTTCTGCTTCAGCGTGGTCCCCTGCCGGGAAAGGAACTCATCCGCGCGGCCGAGCAGGTGGCAGCGGCGCTCGACGAGGCCCACCAGCAAGGCATTATTCACCGCGACCTCAAGCCGGGCAACATTCGCCTGACGCCCAAGAAGCAGGTCAAGGTGCTCGACTTCGGGCTTGCCAAGCTCTTGCAACCCGCGGGGGCTGACACCGTCACCGCTACTCTGAGTTCGGCCCAGGCCGTGGAGGGCACCTTGCCCTACATGGCTCCGGAACAGCTGCGGGGCGAGCCGCTGGACGCCCGCACCGATCTGTGGGCGATGGGCGCCGTGCTCTATGAAATGGCGACCGGCCGACGTCCTTTTGACCAGAAGCTGGCCACTACGCTCACCGATGCCATCCTAAACCGACCGCCGGCCCCCCCGCGTTCGGCGCACCCGGAACTCAGTCCCGAGTTGGAGCGCATCATCCTCAAGTGTCTGGAGAAGGACCCGGAGAATCGTTACCAGTCGGCCCGCGAGCTCATGGTGGACTTGCGCCGGCTGGTTGCTTCCACCGAGCTTTCGACGGGCGTCGTGGTCCAGCCGGCGGCGGCCAGGCCGAGGCTGCGCCGCCTGGTGCCCGCTGTGGTGCTCCTACTGGTGATTGCGGCCGGCGCAGGGTACTGGCTTCTGCGCCGGCAGAACGTGCCCTCGCGCACCGGCCACATCCGCTCGCTGGTGGTGTTGCCCTTGAAGAATCTTTCCGGCGACCCCGCGCAGGAGTACTTTGCAGAGGCCATGACCGAGGAGCTGACCAATGAGATGGCGTCGCTGGTCTCGCTGCGCGTGATATCCCGCACCTCGGCCGGCCGCTATCGGGAGCCATCGAAGTCGGTGCGCGAGATCGCTCGCGAACTCGACGTGGATGCGGTGATTGAAGGCTCGGTTTTGCGCTTCGACGATCAGGCCCGCATTACGGTGCAGCTCATTGACGGCTCGACCGACCAGCATCTGTGGTCCAAGAGCTACACCCCATCGGCCGCCGATGTGATCCGTCTCCAGCGCGAGGTCGCCCGGGAGATCGCTCGCGAGATCCAGCTCACGCTCACGCCTCAGGAGCAGCAGCGCTTTGAATCGGCCGCCACGCGGAATCCCCAGGCCTACGAGGCCTATCTGCGGGCGACCTACCGGCTGCAATCGGTCTTTCGCAGCGTGGAGGATGTCGACGCCGCAATCGCCAACGCCGAGCAAGCCATTGCCCTGGATCCGAATTTCGCCGACGCCTATGTCGCCCTGGCCGCAGGCTCGGTGGGAAAGATCTTTGCGTGGCAGGGTGGCAACGAGTACGACGAGAAGGCTTTCGTGGCCCTGGGCAAGGCCCTGGCGCTCGATCCCAACCTCGCCCCGGCTTACGTGATTCGCGGCCGGCTGTACTACACCAAGCTGCGCGGCTTCGATATCGCCCAGGCAGTGGCGGATTACCGTCACGCCCTTGTCTTGAACCCCAATCTTGCCGAGGGCCACCAAAGCCTCGGCTCCGAACTGACCCATGCCGGTCTGCATCAGGAGGCGATTGAGGAGTTCCGGGCCACACTGCGCCTGAACCCGCATTTTGAAGGTGCGAAGTTCCGCATGGCGCGCGCGCTGTGGCAATCGGGCCGCTTTGCCGAGGCCCTAGAACAATTCGAGCGCAATAACATCGTGAACGCCGAAAAGGCTGTTACTTTGGCCTATCTGGACCGGCAGAAGGAGGCTTGGGAGGTAGTGGACCTCCTTAAGCTGAAGCAGGGCACGGCAACTCATCGTGGCGGCGGGCCCGACCTGGCAGATGTGGCGGCGGCGCGGGCCCTGCTCTTTGCTCGCGAGGGCAAACAGCGTGACGCCCTGCGCGAGATCGACACTGCGTACCAGTTTGGCAAAGACACGGACCACTTCCACCATGCGGCCTTCCTTATCGCGGGTGCCCAAGCCGAGCTGGGGAGGAAAGCCGAGGCGGTCGCGTGGCTCAAGCGTTTGGCTGACAGCGGAATGCCGAACTATCCCCTGTTCCGCGCCAACCCCAGCATGCGCAAACTACAGGGCGACCCTGCCTTTGAACAGTTCATGTTGCAGCTCAAAATCCGTTGGGATGAACTGGCCGCAAGCCTCTCTCGTCCGGCTTCGGTCGACCGCGGGGGACGCCTTGTCTCGCTGACCACGCGCGAAGGGACTCGCCAATCTTCGATGAACCAATGAATCTTTCGTCAATTTCCTTCTGCGCCTTCCCACAAAATGACTGGCGCTCGTTCCCTTAACTTGGCATGATGCGCTGGACCGCGGCCCGCCGTGGCGAGCGCGGCGAGGTGATGACCATGGCGACGGAAGTGGAACTGCTGGCCGAAGTCCCGTTGTTCTCCCTGCTGGGCGCGAAGCAGCGCCGCACCCTGGCCGAGGTCCTGAGCGCCCGGCATTTCGACAAGGGCGACACCATCTTCTCCTTCGGCGATGCCGGCGACTGCCTTTACGTGGTGCGCTCCGGCAGCGTCCAGGTGTTCGTGGAGAACTACGAAGGCGAGAAGATCATCCTGGCGGAGAACGGCCCGGGCGACCTGTTCGGCGAGATCTCCCTGCTCGATGGCGGCGCGCGCACCGCTTCCGCCGTGGCCGTCGAGGACACCGAAGTGCTCACCCTCGACCGCGAGCACCTGCTCGAGTTCCTCAAGCGTCATCCCCCGGCGGCGCTCGATCTGCTCACCGTCCTGGGCCGCCGCCTGCGGTCGACCGACGAGCTGCTGCGCAGTCAGGTCACGCGCAACGCCAACGAGGAGGAAGAAGAGCGCATGACCGTCGGGGAGCGCATTGCCGACCGCGTCGCCTCGTTCGGCGGTTCCTGGACCTTCATTCTCATCTTCGGCGCTTTCCTGATCGGCTGGATGTTCCTCAACGCCTTCATCCTGGCGTCGAGGGCGTTCGACCCGTTTCCGTTCATCCTGCTGAACCTGGCGCTGTCCACCATCGCTGCGTTGCAGGCGCCGGTGATCATGATGTCGCAGAACCGGCAGTCGGCGAAAGACCGGCTCAAGGCCGACCTCGACTACCAAATCAACCTCAAGGCCGAGCTCGAGGTCGCGCAACTGCACAGCAAGATCGACCGCATCTACGAGACCATGCAGGCGCAATTCGCCCGCTTGGGCCGTCCCACGGGCGCGAGCGCCGGCGAGCGCAGCGAGCCCGGTGGGAGCCCGCCGGCGAAATCGTGAGCGACCTCAACGCGGCAACTGGCTCGCCCTACGCCGGTATGCTCTGGCGCGCGCCGGGTTCCACTTCACTCAGCCTTCCGGTGGTCACGTCATAGATGAAGCCGCGCACGGGGATGTGCGCCGGGATCCAGGGATGCGAGCGGATCTTGAGTACTTGCTCGCGCACGTTCTCTTCCAGGTCACGGAAGGCGAAGAAGTGGGCCGGGCTGGCCGCCCGTGCACCCGTCTCCCGCCACAGCCGATTGCGGAACTCTTCCTCCTGAAAGGTCTGCATGCCGCAACCCGTGTGATTGATGACCACAAACTCCTGCGTCCCCAGCAGGTAGTGGGAAAGGATGAGAGAACGCAAGGCGTCCTCGGTCACGATCCCGCCGGCGTTACGGATGATGTGCGCGTCGCCGGTCTTCAAGCCGAGCGCCTGCTCCACGGTCAGCCGCGCGTCCATGCAGGCAACGATGGCCAGTTTCTTCGCCGGCGGCATGGGCAAATGCCCGAGCTGGAAGGTTTCAGCGTAGCGCCGGTTGGCTTCCAGGATCTCATCGGTCACGGTCATGGCGTTTCTCCTGTGACGGGTTTGGATGACGCCGGCCGCGGGCTGGATTCACAGCCGGCTCCGGCTCGTCCCCCGCCGGAGGGGGCCCATGCCGCGGCTCGCAAAGCCACTACAATCACCGTAGCACGGCATGCATCTGGAGGACACCATCGTCGCCATCTCCACCCCGCCCGGCCGCGGCGGCATCGGTGTGGTGCGGCTCTCGGGATCGGAAGCGCGCAGCATCGCGTTGCCGCTGCTCCGCCTGAAGCACGACCTCGAGCCCAACCGCGCCGTGTTCGGCGAGCTGATCGAGCCGGAGACGGGTGAGCGGATCGACGAGGTGGTCGCAACCTTCTTCCAGAAACCGCACTCCTATACCACCGAAGACGTGGTAGAAATCTCGACGCACGGCGCTCCGGTCGTGCTGCGGCACGTGGTGGAGCTGTGCCTAGAGCGCGGCGCGCGCCCGGCTGAACCCGGTGAGTTCACCCTGCGCGCCTTCCTGAACGGCCGGCTGGATCTCACGCAGGCCGAGGCAGTGCGCGACCTCATCGAGTCGCAGACGCTCTACCAGGCCAAGGTGGCGGCGCAGCAACTGGGCGGCGCGGTGTCACACCGCCTGGCGCCCATCAAGCAGGCGCTCGTGGAACTGATCGCTCGGCTCGAAGCCGGCATCGATTTTGCCGAGGACGATGTGCCGGTCCTGCCCGCGGAGCAGATTCTGGCGGGAATCGCCCGCGTGCGCGCGCCGCTGGCCGAACTCGAAGCCTCGTTCGCCTACGGCAAGCTCGTGCACGAGGGGCTGACGCTGGCCATCGTCGGGCGGCCGAACGTGGGCAAGTCGAGCCTGTTCAACCGGCTGGTGGAGCGGGAGCGCGCCATCGTGACCGCCTCACCTGGAACCACCCGCGACCTGGTGAGCGAGACCGTGGCGCTCGACGGCATCCCGGTGCGCCTGGTCGATACCGCCGGCCTGCGCGACGCGCTCGACGAGGCCGAGAGCATCGGTGTGCGCAAATCGCTTGAAGCGCTGGCCGATTGCGACCTCGCTCTGGTCGTGCTCGACGCCTCGCGCCCGCCCGCCGAGCAGGAGGAAGAACTGCTAAAGCTCGTGGCCGAGCGCCGTGCCATCGTGGTGGAGAACAAGATCGATCTCGCCGGCGATGTTCCGCGGCCACAACCCGCCGTGAACGGCATGGTGCGGGTGCGAACCTCCGCACTCACGGGCGCGGGAATCGCCGATCTGCGGCACGAGATCCGCGGCCAGTTGGGAGGCGCGGCTTCCGGCGAGCAGGAAGCCGGCTTCCTTACCAGCGTCCGCCACCAGGGGCTGGTGCGGGAATCGCTCGCGGCACTGGACGCCGCCGAACTCGCCACGCGCGAGGGCCTTCCGCACGAGATGCTGCTGCTCGACCTCTACAACGCGCTGCGGCCGCTCGATGCCATCACCGGCGCGACTACGGCCGACGACATCCTCAATCTCATCTTCAGCAGTTTTTGCATCGGCAAATGATAAGAACGACAAGAACTGACAATTGAAATCTAGGACCTCCCGGACCTTGCGCCGCAACCCGTTGATTCGCAAATACCCGGTGTAGGGGGCATACTCCACCCAAGCTTCCTGCGGTCGTCCGCGCTAGACTGTGCCCATGGCACGCGCACTGCGGCTCCTGTCCGTCCTGGTGCTCTGCGCCCTGGCAGCCTCGGCACAGGATCCGAAGAAGCTGAAGGGCATGCCGTTGGCGGTGAAGCCCGCACAGGAAGAACAGATCGGCGACCTCGCCGTCGCCCGCGCCGGCCAGAAGTGCGACAACTGGTCATGGGCCGCCGGTGTGGAGACGCTGCTCCAGCGCCAGGACGTCAAGCTCGGCCAGGAATTCTGGCTGCTGCGCGCCTACGCCGGCACGGTCTGCGTTTCGCCCCTCGGCGACGCGGAAAAGCTTGCCTCCGCGATCAACGGCGAATACGTGCTCGATGACGGCCGCAAGGTGCGGCTGGCCGCGCGCTTCCTCCCCGGCCCGCCCGCGCAGGCCGACTGGATGATCCTGGCGCTGCGCCGCGGGCATCCTTTCCTGTTGCTGTGGCGTGGCCACGCTTACCTGGTTCAGGGCGTGATCTATGACGAGTACATCGCGCCCACCGGCGCCCGCCTGTTCGAGATCCGAGAGTTCCGTCTGCTCGATCCCTTTGCCGAAGGCGACCAGCAGCGCGTCACCTTCGTCAAGGGCCGCGACGACGCCGCTGAGCTCGCCGGCACCCTGGACGTCGAGGCCACCTTCATCAAGCCGCCGAATTGGCTGGAGCCCGGAAAGCAGTAGCTAGCGGGTCAATGCGGCCAGAGCTTCGCGGAACAGCGCTTCGAAGGTATCGGCTTTGCCGTTGCGGGTGGCGGCGGCCAGGGCGCGTTCGGCTTGCGGGCGTCCGTAGCCCAGGTTGAGCAGCGCCGAGAGCACGTCTTCTTCGACCGGCGAAGCCGCCGGCGCGGCGGGCACGGCGCCGGCCAGCGCGTCCAGTTTGTCGCGCAGCTCCAGGGCCATGCGCTCGGCGGTCTTCTTACCGATGCCGGGGATGCGTGTGAGCCGGGCCACGTCGCCCGAGCGGATGGCCGCCACAAGCTGTTCCGCGGGCATCCCGCTCAAGACCGTGATGGCCAGCTTGGGCCCGATACCCGAGACCTGCAGCAGCCGCTCGAAGAGCTGCTTCTCTTCGGCGTGCAGGAAGCCGTAGAGCGCGAGCGCGTCTTCGCGCACGTGGGTGTGGACGAAGAGCGCCACCTCGCGGCCCACGTCGGGCAAACCGGAAAACGTAGGGATGGAGATGTTCACGTCGTAGCCGACGCCCGCGGCCTCCACCACAGCCTGGTTGGGATGCTTGGAAATAAGCCGTCCGCGGAGATGGGCGATCATGCTGGCGACATTTTAACCGCCGAAACCGCGGAGATCGCCGAGCTTTTGTGGCTGATGCTGTCTCGGCGTGCTCTGCGAGCTCGGCGGTGAAGAAGCTTTATCCCCTCCGCCGGTAGTACACGGCAAACTCAAATCCGGGATTAGGCGGGAAGAGTTCGGAGACCTTGCGCAGGCGTTCGGCCAGGGCGCGGGGCTGCAGCAGCGGATAGTCGCGCTCGCGCAATTCGTGGTAGTCCACATCCAGGTAGAGCGAGAGCAGGTAGATGGCGATGGCGTCCGAGAACGCGGCCGTGAAGTACTCCGTCTTGTGCTTTTCCTGGTCGGAGCCGGGAGCGGTCGCAAGCTTGCGCAGCTCCCAGGCATCGAGCGAGGTTTCGCCGCGCGCTTTCTCTTCCACCTGCTGCCACACCAGCCGGGAGAACGATTCAGGCACGCCGGCGCGCTCCACGAACGCGTGTCCCACATTGATGTAGAACTCGAAGGCCAGGGTGAAGCGGTCTTCGGAAAGGCGCGTGGAAATGAACACCGCTTGCGCGTCGCCCAGGGTCACGTTGCGGTGGCAGACGGCCTGGTCGCTCAGCGTGACGTCATAGCGATCCGCGATGACCGTGTCCTCGCCTTGGTCCAGGGTCAGCGGCACGAAGTAGTAGGCCTTGCGGTCGAGCGCTGCAGCGATGGCGCCCGGGACCGCGGCGATGATGCGGTCCAGGTTCGCAGCGGCCACGCCGGTTTCGCCCACGGCGGCGAAACAGATGCCGTTCGGCGCCTGCGACACCGGTGTGCCGCGGACGATTTCCGCGGCCGGCTTAGTCTCGGCCTGGAGGGTTTGGGACATCTACCTTGATTCTAGCTGAACGCGCGTGAGGGGATGGCACTTAGCACTTCCCATTTGGTCCCTGAACGGTCCAGTCGGACCGCTGACGGCTCAATGCCAAGTGCTAACCGCGGGGTTGGCCAGCAGCGTCTCATACTGCAGGATGACGCGGGTAGAGAGCCGGGGCGTGAACTGGTAGTTCCAGCGCGAGCGCAGGATGTGGTTGTTGAAGATACTGCGGCCGGCGTGGCGCTGGATGAGGCGCGTGCTCAGATAACCGTTGTCGATGAGCAGGTGGCGCGTCGGGCGTAACGTAATGCCATAGTCGCCGACGGAAAGATTCTCCAGGCGCGGCAGCCTGCCCGGCGAAGTTGGTCCCGGTGCCGGCGATCCAGTTAGGGTGGAGCCATCGAGGCGGCGGGTGGAGCTGGCCACCGCCTGGAACCCGGTTACCCAGTTGGCGTTGACTTTGAAGCGCCCGTCCACGCCGCCGACACGGTTGTAGCTGCCGTGGAACTCGCGGTCGGTGTAGATCATGCCCAGGGACGACTGCGCCCACAGGTCGCGATTCACGCGCAGGATGGCGAAGTAAGCCCGTGTGCCGGCCAGCGGGTCGGCGGCGGGCACGCGGCGGCCGGGAGACTGGTCGTCGGCCACCAGCGCGCCGATGCTGGTGCGGCCGACCTTTCCCGTCAGCCGCGCTCCCAACTGCGGGTCGGCGATGCGGCGGGTGAAGAAGAGCTGGATGGGCGTGTCAAAGTAGCTGGCGTTTTCCAGGAAGAACGGGCGCTCCTCGGGGAAGAACAACTCGAAGCGTTGGTTGGCGCTGACCTGCGGCTGATCAGATTCCACCTGGCTGAAGTCGGGGTTGATGGTGGTATCGAGCACCAGGCGGTCCTGGAAGATGAATTTGGCGTCCAGTCCGCCATCGACAGCGGCGGGCTCGCGCACGAAGCCGGCGGCCAGGGGGTCCAGCGCGCGCGAGGAGCGGAAGGCGCCGTAGGGCTGGAGTTGGATGTTGCGGCCCGGGGAGACGTTCTCCAGGCCTTCGAGGGTGGCCAACTGGTTCAGGCGGCCCTCGATGCGCAGGGTGTACTGCGGCCAGAAGCTCTCCTCGCTGCCGCGCGGGATGTCACGGGTGAGCAGGATGCCCCAGGTCTGGCGGGGCGTGGCCGGGAAGCGCAGGCTCTTGAAGGGCACGCGGATCCAGACGATGTAACCTTGCTCGGTCAGCGTGCCGCGGGTATCGAAGACTGTGTCGAAGCTCTGATCGAAGCCCACGCCCTCCACCCAGATGGCGTCGCCCTGGATGCCCAGCGGGTTGGAGCCGAAGACGTAGGCGCGGCGCTGGTCGCGGAACGTATCGAGCTGGATGGTGACGAAGTCGTCGCTGAAGATTTCGTTGCGCGCGCTCATACGGGCGCGGATCTTCTGCGGCTCGCGGTCGAAGCAGACGAACACGGCGTAGAGGTGCCGCTGGTCGTAGCCGAGATAGACCTCCGTGGGCTGGCTGACCGGCGCTCTGTCCACGGGAAACCGCTGCACAAAGCCGGTGACCCGCAGCATTTGCGTGGCGAGGTCGGGGGTCGGGCGCATCTCCGCGAAATCCTCCAGTGTGGGCGGACGTGTGAGGCGCGGCATGTGGAGAGTGGAAACGCTGACGACCGGGGAATCGGCACGCGCGGCACAGGTCAGAGCCAGCACCGCCAGCCCGGCCAGGCACGCGCGAGGCATGGTCATCTCCGGGAGACTGCGGCTCCGCTGCGGTTCACCAGCACCACGCCCAGAATGCCGACCGCTCCGCCCACCAGCGAAAGCCACGACGGCAGCTCGCCCAGCCACAGCCACCCGATCCCGGTGGCGATGGGCGGAACCAGATAAAGGAAGCTGGCGGTGCGGGCCACCGGCATGTGGGCCAATACGTAGGCCCAGGTGACGTAACCGATGGCCGCTGGGAACACGCCCAGGTAGACCCCAGCCAGGGTCGCTGCGAGCGGCGCCGGCGGCAGGCGGACGATCAGGGACGGAAGGAAAGGCAGCATGAACAGCGTTCCCACCCAGAGGGCGGCGGCGGTGAACTCGAAGGCGCTCATGCGGGCGAGCAGAGGCTTCTGCAGGATGAAGTAGGCGCACTGCGCCAGTGCCGCAACCAGCACCAGCAAGACTGCGGGTTCCAGGCGCAGGCCTCCGCCTTCGCCGGCGGAGATGAGCGCGGCGCCGGTGAAACTGATCAGGATGCCGGCCCAGGCCCCGGGGCGCAGGCGCTCGCGCAGCAGCAAGGCCGCGGCCAGCGCGCTGAACACCGGAACGGTGTTGCCGACGAAGCTGGCGGCGGCGGCGGTGACACGCAGTTCGCCGGTGTTGAGAGCCAGGTTGTACAGCGTGAACCCGAGAGCGCCGGCCAGCGCGATACGCTTCCAGTCCGCGCGCGCGGGCAGGCGGAATCCCGTGCGCAGGGCATAGACAGCGAGCACGGCGGAGGCCACCAGGTAGCGGAGGAGGGCCAGTTCGGCGGGCGCGTATCCGCGCAGTCCGGCGCGGATGCCGACGAACGCCGACGCCCACAGCACCAGCGTGACGGCAAGGGCAGCGACCGTCCTCCAATCTGCCAGAGGACGGTCGGCTGCCACCACCGTTTTGGGGACAACAACGTACTCACTCATGCGAGCCCGACCTTAGCCGGGAAAAATTTCCGCGCCCTCTCCGCTTCTTGCGCTCCAATTCAAATCGGCGGGGCCATTCGCCGGAATGGACAACGCGCTCATTCATAGAGCCGCCGGTCGATCACTGAGTTGAGGTTGCGGCGGTGGAAGAACGATTCGAAGTCCGTCGGCGTGACGCCCGCGGGAAAGCACTCGGCGGCAGCGATGCCCAGGATGGCTTGTTTCGGATCGGACTGCTGCCGTGCCTGTCGCACGCGTTCTTCCAGGCGCTGCAGGTAGTGCAGGCCATGGTCGAGGGCCACGGGCGAGGCCAGTCCCTGATGGCTGGCCAGCAGGCGTCCGCGACCGCGACGCTTCAAGTTGAGCAGCGCCTGAGCCAGCAGTTCGGGCGTGCTGTACAGGAAATAGACGAGGTTGCCCACCAGCGTGTCGCCGACGTGCAACAGGTCGGCCTCGGGAACCTCCACCCCCAGCGTGCTCATGGTGTGGCCGGGGTTGTAAAAGACGTCGAGGGTGAAACGGCCCCAGTGCAGCAGCAGGCTGTCGCCGAGGAGGATGTCGGGACGGCGGAAGAAACTGCGCTCCTCGTCGCTGCGGTATTGCTCGCTGTCGAAGGTGTGGCGATAGTTGCGGTGGGCGAGGACCTGCGCTTCAGGGAAGAGATTGAGACCGGCCAAGTGATCGCTGAAGTAGTGCGTGGCCAGGATGAAGCGAACCCGCTTGCCCAGCTCTCCCTCGACAAAAGCCTTGAGCTGCTGGGCGTCGGGACGGCCTCCGAGGGCGTCCACGAGAAGGGCTTCGCCGTTCGAGACATAGATGGTGGCGTTGGAGTCCAGGGCTTCGCCCCGGGCGAGATACAGGTCGTGATCCAGACGCTCGATCTTCACGGTACGCTCCTGAGCCGTCCGGCTCAGGAGCATTGGACGACGGGAACCATCCATTAATCACATTGTTTCTTTTCATTCAAAGCATGAGATAGACTCATGGACCCATGGGCGTGCAACTGGACGTGCGGCACCTGAAGCTGGTGGCCGCGGTGGCCGAGGAGGGCAGCGTGACGGCGGCGGCGCGGCGGCTGCACCTGACGCAGTCGGCGCTGAGCCATCAACTGCGCGACGCGGAAGAGAAGCTGGGCGCGCGGCTGTTCCTGCGCCTGGGGCGGCGCATGCAACCGACGCCTGCGGGCGAGCAGATGCTCGAAACAGCCCGGCGCGTACTCGCCGAGCTGGAGGGCGCGGAAGGCCGCATCCGGCGGCAGGGCCGGGGCGAAGGCGGCGTGCTGCGCCTGAGCACCGCGTGCTACACCTGCTACCACTGGCTGCCGGAGCTGCTGCGCGAGTTCCGCCAGCGGCACGGCGGCGTGGAGGTGCGCATCGATGCTCAGGCGACGCACCGGCCCGTGGAGGCGCTGCTCGAGGGCCGGCTCGACCTGGCCATCACCAGCATGCAGGGACCGGATCCGCGCCTGCGCATACGGCCGCTATTCGAGGATGAACTGGTGGTCGTGCTGCCCCCGCGACATCCCCTGGCCAGGGCGGAATTCATCCGCCCGCAGCAGCTTGCGGGAGAGACAGTGATCATCTATCCGCCGCGGGAGGACAGCTTCCTGTTGAACTTGTACCTGAAGCCGGCCGGCGTCGAACCCGCTGCAGTGCTCGAGATGCCGCTGACCGAAGCGGTGGTGGAGATGGTAAAGGCCGGGCTGGGTGTGGGCTTCCTGGCGCGCTGGGCGGTGGCGCCCTGCCTGACGAAGCGGGAGATTGCGGCGCGACCGATGACGCGCCAGGGGTGCCGGCGGCAGTGGAGCGCAGTCACACTGCGGCGCGCCCAGCCACCGGGCTACATCGAGGACTTCATCACCATGCTGGCGGATGAGAAATCGCCCTTTCGCGCCGCGCTGCGCGGGGCCGGCGGCGGCCCGCGCATCGCTGCCGCAGGCTGACCGTTCAGGTGCGCCATTCTCCGCTTGGCGGGATTTCACTCGCCCGCTCACTTCAATAGCGTAGAATGCCGGGACGCAGTTCTCACCGCGCCCCTACCGGCGGCGAGAACCGCGGCGGGAAAACCGGCATCTAACGAACCCATCGGGCCCCCCGTCTTCGGCCCGGTTCGCTGCACACCCATTTCCCGCAGGAGGAACGATGGACCGTCGTCGCAGCATCCAGGCCCATGAGGTGGTCGGCGCCTGGGGCAAGATCCTTACCGGGAAGGTCCCGTTCCTTTCCATCGAGATCACGCGTGAGTGCCCGCTGAGCTGTCCGGGATGCTACGCCTACGGCGACACCCACCTGGGCGGCGGAACCACCTTGCGCGACCTCAATGACCTGCGTGGTGACGACCTGGTGGAAGGCGTGGTCGGGCTGGTCAGGAAGCACAAGCCCATGCACGTTTCGCTGGTGGGCGGCGAGCCGCTGGTGCGGCACCGCGAGCTGAGCCGCATCCTGCCGCGGCTGAGCGCCATGAACGTGTTCGCCATGGTGGTGACCAGCGCGGTGATCCGCGTGCCGGTGGAGTGGATGAGCATCCCACGGACGCGCGTGGCCGTCTCCGTCGACGGGCTACCCGAGCACCATGACATCCGCCGCAAGCCGGCCACCTATGAGAAGATCCTCAAGAACATCGAAGGCTGCGAGGTCAACATCCACTGGACCATCACCCGGCCGATGATCGACCGCCACCGCTACCTGGACGAGTACGTGGCCTTCTGGAACGCGCGGCCGGAGTGCAACAAGATCTGGGCCAGCCTGTACACGCCGCAGCGGGGCGAGCAGACGCCGGAAATGATCCCGCTGGAGGCGCGCCCGCAGGTGGCGAAAGAGCTGGCGGCGCTGGGCAAGAAGTATCCCAAGCTGCTCATGCCGGAAGGCGTGGCGCATGCCTTCGTCACCCCGCCCGCGACCCCCAAGGACTGTGTCTTCGCGCAGATGTCGGTGAACTACTCCGCCGACCTCACCAGCCGGGTGGAGCCCTGCATCTTTGGCGGCGATCCCGACTGCAGCCAGTGCGGCTGCGCCGCCAGCGTGGGGCTGAAGTGGCTGGGCGAGATCCCGCTGGCCCTGGGCCTGAAGCCCGGGCACATCATGCGCAGCTCCATCGCCATCGGCGCTCTGGCGCGGCGGCTCGATCCGCGCTCGCCCGAAGGCGTGCGCTGGGCGCCCAAGCCTGCGGGCAAGAGCGAACTGGTGCAGATCAAGGGCTGAGATTTTCGAAGCTGGTTGACTATTCGCCCGCAGCCGTGACCCGGCGTCTCAAGCTCGCATCCGAGCTGCGCGACCTCTGCCTCTCACTCAAGAAGGCGGGCAAACAGCTCCGCGAACAAGAGCGGAATGCCGCTGCTCTCGAAGGTTCCCGGCACACTCCGGCTTCGGATTCTCGCCGCAGCACACGATAGCTCCTCACTCTCGCAAAGCCCTGAACGTCGCATGCTAAACTTTGGATTTTCGCGCTATGTCTGAAACCATCCAGGTCCAGCTCCCCGACGGCAGCGTCAAGTCGGTGCCCAAGGGAACGACTCCGCTGGAGATCGCGCGGTCGATCGGGCCACGGCTGGCCGAGTCGGCGCTGGTGGCGAAGACCAATGGCGACCTCATCGACCTGACTCGCCCGCTGGAAAAAGACACTGTGCTGCGCATCCTGACGGAGAAAGACCCGGAGGCGCTGGAAGTCTTCCGCCATTCCTCCGCGCACCTTCTGGCGGCGGCGGTGCTGGAGCTTTTCCCGGAGACCAAGCTGGGCCACGGTCCGGCGACCGAGAGCGGCTTTTTCTACGACTTCTATCGCGAGCAGCCGTTCACGCAGGAGGACCTGGAGCGCATCGAAAAGAAGATGCAGGAGCTGGTGGAACAGGACATCCCCTACGCCCAGGAGCACCTGCCGCGGGCGGAGTGGCTGGAGCGTTTCCGCGCCGAAGGCGACTTCATGAAGTGCCACTTCATCGAGCAGTTCACCCGGCCGGACGAGACCATCTCCATCTATCGCACGGGAAAGTTCCTGGACTTCTGCCGCGGGCCGCACATCCCCTCCACCGGGCGCATCAAGGCGTTCAAGCTGCTGAACGTGGCCGGGGCCTACTGGCTGGGCAGCAAAGAGAACGCCCAACTGCAGCGCATCTACGGCATCTCGTTCTATTCGAAGAAGGAACTCGACCAGTACCTGCACCAGATGGAGGAAGCCAAGAAGCGCGACCACCGTGTGCTGGGCAAGCAACTGGACCTGTTCTCCATCCAGGACCTGGCCGGGCCGGGGCTGATCTTCTGGCATCCCAAGGGCGGCATCGTCCGCAAGCAGATGGAAGACTGGCTGCGCGAGGAGTACCTGAAGCGCGGCTACTCGCTCGTCTATACGCCGCACATCCTGCGCGTGGACGTGTGGAAGACCAGCGGGCACGAGGGCTACTACGCGCAGAACATGTACCCCGCGATGGAAATGGACGACGCCAACTACCGCGTGAAGCCCATGAACTGTCCGGGGCACATCCTCATCTACAAGACCGGGCTGCGCTCCTACCGCGACCTGCCCATGCGCCTGGGCGAGCTGGGCACGGTGTACCGCTACGAGCTTTCCGGCGTGATGCACGGCCTGCTGCGCGTCCGCGGCTTCACCCAGGACGACGCCCACATCTTCTGCACCCCGGAGCAGATCGAGGACGAGATTGTCGCCTGCCTCGACTTCGCCCTGGCGGTGCTCAAGACCTACGGCTTCGAGCAGTACGTGGTGGAGCTTTCCACCTGGGATCCCAAAGACCGCAAGAACTTCCTCGGGCGCGACGAGCAGTGGGAGATGGCCAATCGGTCGCTGGAGAACGCGCTCAAGCGGCGGGAGCTCGAGTACAAGTTCATCCCCGGGGAAGCGGCATTCTACGGTCCCAAGATCGACATCAAGCTGGTGGACGCCATCGGGCGGCTGTGGCAGCTCACCACCATCCAGTTCGACTTCAACCTTCCCGAGCGCTTCGACCTGGAGTACGTGGCCGAGGACGGCTCACGCAAGCAGCCGGTCATGGTGCATCGCGCGCTTTACGGTTCGGTGGAACGATTCTTCGGCGTGCTGCTCGAGCACTACGCAGGCGCGTTCCCGCTGTGGCTGGCGCCGGTGCAGGCGGTCGTGATTCCCATCAGCGAGCGGCACCACGAGTACGCCGGGAGAGTCGCGAAGGAACTGGAAGCCGCGGGCGTGCGCGTGCATCTGGACGCGCGCAACGAGAAGATGAACGCCAAGATCCGCGAGCATGCCCTGCAGAAGGTCCCGTACATGCTGGTGGTAGGAGACAAGGAAGCGCAGGCCGGCAGCGTCAACCTGCGCACCCGCGGCAAAGAGAAGACCGAGGACATGCCGCTGGCCGCCTTTGTTGATCGCGCGAAGCGGCACATCATGGAGAAGACAGCAACACTTTAGCCGCCGGTCCACGCGGATCTCACGCGGATCGGGCCCGCGTCAGGGCTGCTCGGCTGCAACCTCGCCCAGCACCTCCAACACCTCGCTCAGCGGCTTCTTCGTGATGTCCGGCACCTTGGCGTCTCTCGACGGATAACCTACGGGGATCAGCAGGTACGGCCGTTCGTTCTTGGGCCGCTTGAGGATGCGGCTGAGGAAGCCCATGGGACTGGGCGTGTGCGTCAGCGTTGCCAGTCCCGCGATGTGCAGTGCGGCCAGCAGGAACCCGCAGGCCAGCCCCACCGATTCCATCACGTAATAGTGCTTACGGTGGACTTCCTCTCCGCCCGGCCCCGTTTCAAGTGCATAGTCCAGGCGGAAAACGACGATGAGATAGGGCGCGACCTCGAGGAATTCCTTGTGCCAGTCCGTACCCAGCGGCGCCAGCGCTTCCAGCCACTCGTTGGGGGCGCGATGTTCGTAGAAGGCGCGCTCTTCCTCCTCCGCGGCCAGGCGGATCTCGCGCTTGACGGCCGGATCGCTGACCACCACGAAGCGCCAGGGCTGCTGGTTGGCACCCGAGGGAGCGCCGGCGGCCACGCGGATGGCGCGTTCGATCAGCTCCAAGGGCACCGGGTCGGGCGAGAACTCGCGCACCGTGCGTCGCCGCCGCATGGTCTCTGCGAAAGCGGCCAGCCGCGCCCGCTGCTCTTCGGGGGTGGGGCGCTGATAGTCGAGCGGGATGAACCTCGGCTGCGCGGCGGACATCGTGCCTCCTGGCAACACGGGGGGAGAGTCTAAACCAGCTTGTAAGATGCCCGAACGAGCGCCGGGATATCCCACACTGTTGCCCGCGGCGGCACGGCCCCTTGTTTTCCCGGCCGGCAGCGCTACACTCAGCCTATGCGAGCTGTACTTGGCGCGTCTGCCCTCGTCCTCCTGATCCTGATGTCGGGCGCTGCCGCGCAGCAGCAGACGCCCGAGCCCGCCAAACCGCCCACGGTGACGGCGCCGCCCAAGGCCGCGCCCGCGCTACCCGCCTGGGTGGACGAGCTGGTGAAGAAGCAGTTCGGGCCCGAGTTCGCCGTGGTGGACGATTTTGCTCCGGCCCTGATTACCGTCGACCTGAACGGCGACCAGGTGGAAGACTGCGTGATCGTGGGCCGCTCCAAGAACCCGCTGGTCGATCAGCGGGACTACGGCTTCAAGGTGCTCGACCCGCACAACGCCTACTTCGGCTTCGGCGACCCCAAGATCACCTGGGATTTCAACATGCGCGACCCGCTGCGCAACCGCTTCCTGCTGGTGATCCACGGCGCGGGCACGGAGGCCTGGCGCGCCGCCACCCCCAAGGCCAAGTTCGTGCTTATCAATATCCCCTTCGACCGCCTGGGCCTGACCCGCATCGAGTACAAGAAAAAGACCATCAACGCCCTCAGCACCGAAGAGACCTCGGTCCTCAGCTCGGTGGTGTTCTGGAATGGCAAGAAGTACCGCTGGGAACCCAACACGGCGCTGCAGTAAGACCGCGTGGCATCAGTGAGCGATTGAATCATTGAATCAATGCTGCGGTGAGCTGCGCCATCAGTCGTCCTCGGTGTCCCTGTGCCTCTGTGGCTATAATCCTTCCCGACATGGATTTGGAACAGAAACTCGCGGAGCTAAAGAAGCGCGACGCCCTCGCTGAAGCGGGCGGCGGCGCCGATCGCCGAGCGCGCCAGCACAAAGAAGGCAAGATGTCGGCGCGCGAGCGCATCGAGTTTCTGCTCGACGACGCCACCTTCGAAGAGACCGACAAGCTGGTCACCCACCGCTCCACCGATTTCGGCATGCAGGAGCAGAAGGTCCTGGGCGACGGGTTCGTCACCGGCTACGGTCGCATCGAGGGTCGCCTGGTGTTCGTGTTCGCGCAGGACTTCACCGTGTTCGGCGGCTCCCTCTCCGAAGCCAACGCGCAGAAGATCTGCAAGATCATGGACCTGGCCATGCGCGTGGGCGCTCCCGTCATCGGGCTCAACGACAGTGGTGGCGCCCGCATCCAGGAAGGCATCATGTCGCTGGCCGGCTACGCCGATATCTTCCTCAGGAACACGCTGGCCTCGGGCGTGATCCCGCAGATCTCCGCCATCATGGGCCCCTGCGCGGGCGGCGCGGTGTATTCGCCGGCCATCACCGACTTCATCCTCATGGTGGAAAAGACGGCGTGCATGTTCGTCACCGGGCCGGACGTCATCAAGACCGTGACCCACGAGGAAGTCACCAAGGAACAGCTCGGCGGCGCCATGACCCACAATGAGACGTCGGGCGTGGCCCACTTCGTGGCCCACGACGACGCCGAGTGCCTGTCGCTCGTCCGTGAGCTGCTGAGTTTTATCCCGTCGAATAATCTCGAAGACGCGCCGCGGCGCCCGTGCTCCGACCCCATCGACCGCGCCGACGAAGAGCTGGACCGCATCGTGCCTGCCGAGTCGAACCTCCCCTACGACATCAAGGACGTCATCCAGCGCGTGGTGGACGACGGATACTTCTTCGAAGTCCACGAGCACTACGCCAGGAACATCGTGGTGGGCTTCGCGCGCCTGAATGGCCGGCCCGTGGGCATCGTGGCTAACCAGCCGGCGTTTCTCGCCGGCGTGCTCGACATCAATGCGTCGGTGAAGGGCGCGCGCTTCGTGCGCTTTTGCGACGCCTTCAATATCCCGTTGGTCACCTTCGAGGACGTTCCCGGCTTCCTGCCCGGCACTAATCAGGAATACGGCGGCATCATCCGCCACGGCGCCAAGCTGCTCTACGCCTTCGCCGAAGCCACCGTGCCCAAAGTCACCGTGATCACCCGCAAGGCCTACGGCGGCGCGTATTGCGTCATGGCTTCCAAGCACATCCGCACCGACGTGAACTACGCCTGGCCCACCGCCGAGATCGCCGTCATGGGCCCCGAGGGCGCGGTGAACATCGTCTACAAGCGCGAACTTGACCGCGCCGCCAAGGAGGGCTTCAACGGACTGACCGGCGAAGCCGCCGTGGCCGCGCTACGTGCCCAGAAAGTGGAAGAGTTCCGCGAGCGCTTCGCCAATCCCTACATCGCCGCCGAGCGCGGCTACGTGGACGCGGTCATCCGCCCCAGCGAGACCCGCAAGAAGATCATTGACGCGCTGGAAATGCTGGAAAACAAGCGCGACAAGAACCCGCCCAAGAAGCACGGGAATATTCCGCTGTAGCCGTTAGGCCCTTGGTTCCGAGTCCCGGGAATGTCTGAAAAATTGGGCTATAATCCACGGAGGCTAGCGAACAAATGGCGAAAGTCGTGACGGTCGAAGATGCCTGTTATGCCCGGAAGTTGGGCCTTGGGCGGAGGACAAGTACCGCCTGATGGCAATGTACGCCAAACTCTTTTCGACAGGGATGAAAAACAAATGGGATGAGAGAGTCTACGTCGATTTGTACGCAGGCTCTGGTTACAGCCGTATCCGTGACTCGAATACCATTCTCGCGGCATCGCCAATACTAGCTTTGTTAGTAGAGGATCCCTTCGACAAGTACATCTTTTGCGAGAAGAGAAACGATCTTCTTGCCGCTTTGAAGGTGAGGGTCGCCAAGACCGCACCCGCAGCTAAAGTGAGCTTTGTTCGCGGTGACTGCAACCAGCGCGTAAACGAGATTTGTAAGGAAATCCCGGTGGGTTCCCAACGCCACAAAGTCTTGACCCTGTGCTTTGTGGACCCCTTCAACATCGGAATCAAGTTCGAGACATTGAGGAGGATTTCATCGAGGCGTGTGGATTTTCTTGTGTTACTCGCGGTCTACATGGATGCGAACCTGAACTACCCGCTGTATACAACGGCCGAATCCCGCAAGATTGACGAATTCCTGGGATCTAGCGGCTGGCGTTCCGCCTGGCCTAAAGCGCAACAGGAAGGCGTCGAATTTCCCAAGTTCCTTGCTAGACAATTTGCCGAACGAATGGAAACACTCAGATACTTGCCGCAAGAGTTGTACAACATGAAGATGGTTCGGTCAGCCGAGAAGAATCTTCCCCTCTATTACCTCGCGCTCTTCTCGCGCCATAAACTAGCCTACGACTTTTGGAAAGACGTACTGTCATACGGCACAGACCAACCACGTTTGCCAGGGATGTCTTAGGAGGCGGCGTCAATGTCGCTCGATTCCAAAATTGAATGGACAGATGCCACGTGGAACCCGGTTCGCGGCTGCACGAAGGTCAGCCCGGGCTGCAAGCACTGCTATGCCGAACGGTTTGCGGAGCGATTCCGTGGCGTAAACGGCCATCCCTATGAACACGGGTTCGACCTGAGGCTGGTGCCTGAGAAGCTCTTGGAGCCGTTGGAGTGGCGGCAGCCCAAAATGGTATTTGTCAATTCGATGAGCGATCTATTTCACGATGGCGTGCCGGACGATTACATCGAGGCCGTCTGCTCCGTCATGGTCGCCGCAAGATGGCATACCTTTCAGGTACTCACAAAGCGGGCCACGCGGTTGCGCCAGTTGTTGAGTTCGCGTCTGAGTTTCGCAGCCGCTATGCCGAACATCTGGTGGGGCGTAAGTGTGGAAGATCGGCGCTACGGCCTTCCGCGAGTCCCTGAGCTCATTGCCGCGCCGGCACGAGTGCGGTTTCTCTCCGTAGAGCCGCTGCTGGAAGACCTGGGCCGCATCAACCTCGAAGGCATCCATTGGGTGATTGTCGGAGGGGAGAGTGGGCCAGGCGCAAGACTAATGAGGGCCGAGTGGGCTCTCTCTATCAGAGACCAGTGCCTCCAACAGGATGTTCCGTTTTTCTTCAAACAGTGGGGTGGAAAACAGAAGTCCCGAAGCGGCCGGGTACTGGAGGGGCGCACCTATGACGAATTTCCTGAGATTAGAGCGGACGGCGTCTCCACCGTCTTTGAGCGCGTCTTGGCTCGCACGGCTGCATGGAAGTTCACACAGTCCCAACCGCTGGTGCAGCTTGCATCGTAAACGAAGCAGCCGTCAATCGTCCGCGGCTGCGGTCCTTGTCGGAATTACACAATACAGCCCGTCGCTGCCCACGTCGAAGGCTCGATTGAAACGCGCGCGATAGTTCTCCTGGGCGGCGGCGGCCGCGAATTCGATCAACTGCTCGTCGCTGAAGTGTCGGCGCAATGCCGCGAAGAGATCTTCCGAAACATTGGCGGGCGTCGCAGCGAGCTGGTCGGCCATGCGCAACAGCAGCCGCTCAGGCTCTGTGAAGCCTTCTTCACTGCTGCTCAGGATGCGCGCGATTTCGTCATCGGTAAGCCCATTGTTTCTGCCCACGGCAGAATTGATATCCATTCAAAACGGGCAGCCCACGCGCGCGGCGGTGCGGATCTGGATGAGCGTGCGCAGGCGCAAAGGGACCTTCGCCCGCTGGCCCAGCAACAGCTCGGTGAGGAAGTTGACCCAGAAGACCCGCGGCACCCGCGCCTGGATTTTCATCGGCGTCAGGTCCTTGCCCATCCTCTTGCGCACCTTGCCCATGACCATGCGGATGAGCCAGGGCGCCTGCCTTCCCTCGATTCCGGCGATGCGTGCCATGAGTGCGTTCCACCTCCTCTAGGGGAAAGATGCCTTCAGGGTAGCGCACGATGCGTCGAGGCCGAAACATCACACTGGGCATTCGGAGGGGCGCGCCTCGGTAGGTCGGCCTTCAGGCCGACTAGCGCAGCGACCGTGCCGAAGGGGCTGCTTCAGAAATCGCGGGTTTTAGCCCCGGACGAGAGTTGACGGCCACCGGCACTTCGACTAAGGTTTCGCGCCGTGGCAAGGCGCCCAGTCCGCGAGGGGCCGCCTGACCCGGAAGAGTTGACCATCGGGGAGGCAATCCCATGAAACGCACCTTCCTCTTTGCAGTCCTGCTGTTCGCCTGTTTCCTGCTCGGCGTCCTGGTTGGCTCCCGCCGCATCACCGCGCAGCCTGTCGCCGCAGCCTCGCCCGCGCCCGAGGCACCCATGGCCCGTCCCTCGACCGGCTACGACGTCCACGTCGTGGCTCCCCACCTGGTGGATGGCAAGGAGCACGGTCCTTACCACCATTACTGCAAGGTGTACGCGCCCGACCCGCCGCAGATCGTGTGCCTCATCTACGAATCCACCGAGCCCAACGCCATGCTCTCCCAGATCGAGTGGATCTATGCCAAGTCGATGACGCGCAACGGCATGCCGCTGAAGACCTGGAACAAGAACTGGCACGACCACGCCGTCGAGATCGCCGGCGGCCGCGTGAAAGTGCTGGATCTGCCCGACGACCAGGCCAAGGGCGTGGCGGACCTGGTGGCCACGACCGACGGCCTGATCTATCACTTCTACTGGGACGGCAAGCTGCCCAACGGGAAGATGTCCATCGCCCAGGCCGTGGGCCACAAGCCCATGACCATGGCGGAATGGAAGAACTACGAGAAGAAGTGATCGCGCTTCTGCGGCGTCCGCGCCGTCGGGCGCTCATCCTGAGCGAAGGACCTCCGTCAGCCGTCACCAACAGCAGGGCCCGCCGAGGCGGGCCCTGTCAAATCCCTTCGTGCTCCCTTCGTGACCTTTGTGGTTAGCTTTTCGTTTCTGCTCTTGTCTTCTCGAGCGCCTCATCCAGCTTAGGCCGCTGTAGATGCCACTCGGTTGCTTCCTGATACGCCCTGGCCACGGCCAACATTGCGGCTTCTCCGTAGAGATTTCCCAGGAACGTCAAGCTGGTGGGCGTTTCGTCCGTGCGGAAGCCGTTGGGCAGGATCACCGCCGGATGGCCGGTCAGATTCGTCGCAATCAACTGCGGTCCAGTCGTGGGCGCCACCACTACATCCACCTTCTCGAACACCTTGGCCATGGCCTGCTGGCCCAGAGTACGCGCGCGGCTGGCGTTCACGTATTCGACCGCCGGGATGAAGCGGGCCACGCGGAAGATGTTTGGCCAGTCGTTCTCCTTCTGGCCCACCAGGAGCTTGTCACGGCCGCTGCGCGTCAGCTCGTCGAAGGCCGCGGCGCATTCCGATTCGAGCATGGTAAGCATGGCGTCGTACGGCAGTCCGGGCAGTTCCACTTCGAGGAGCTTGATGCCCAGCCTGGTGAAAACTTCGAGCGCCGCCATGTCTAAACGCATGGCTTCTTCGCGGCGTTCCTTGTCCTCCGGTTTTTCTTCGCGGTCCTTGGGCGGCTTGCGGTCGAACTGTGACCGGAAGTAGCCCACGCGCAGCGTACGGGGATCGAGCGCGGCATCCCAGTTGAAGGGCAGGTCGCGCACGGTGCGGTCGCGACCGTCGGGCCCGCGGATGGCGTCGAAGACCATGGCGCAGTCCTCCACCGCGCGGCAAATGGGGCCCAGCTTGTCCATGCTCCACACCAGCGCCATGGCTCCTGTGCGCGGGACGCGTCCGAACGTGGGACGCAGCCCGGTGGTGCCGCAGCGCGTCGAGGGCGAAGAGATCGAGCCCAGCGTCTCTGAGCCGATGGCAAACGCCACGCACCCGGCGGCGGTCGCCGAAGCCGATCCAGCCGACGAGCCGCTCGAGCCCTGCTCGGGCTTCCAGGGATTGCGGGTCATGCCGCCGAACCACACGTCGCCCAGGGCCAGCGCGCCCAGGGTCAGTTTAGCGACCAGCACGGCGCCCGCGGCATCCAGGCGTTTTACCACTTCGGCGTCCTCGTCGAAGGTCTGCTTCTCAAACCCGTTGGCGCCCCAGGTGGTGGGATAGCCTTTCACGGCGAGCAGGTCCTTGGCGCCCCAGGGCAACCCGTGCAGCGGGCCGCGCCAGCGGCCGCGGGCCAAGTCGCGGTCGGCTTCCCGGGCTTGCGCCTGGGCCCGGTCTTCGGTGAGCGTGACCACGAACTTGAGCAGCGGGTCGTAACGCTTCAGCCGCTCGAGATACATCTCTGTGAGCGCCATCGAGGATACCCGCCGCGCCCGTACCAGCGCCGCAAGCTGCCGCGCGCTCCAGAACGCGACCTCTTCCAGGTTCTTGGGCACAGCGCCGGCGGTCGCCGGGCTCAGGCGCATGGGGCGCTTCACGGTCGCGAATTTCATTCCGGGCAGAACCGGATCGAACAGCAGCGACGGTTCTACCGAGTTGGCGAGTTGCAGCTTGCGGATGGCCTCGAAGTTCGCGAGCTGCTCGTTCAGGCCCTTGACCATCAGGTCCTTGTGCTCGTCGGCGATCTCGATGCCGGCCAGCGCAGCGGCATTGGCGATCATTTCCTTGGTGACTTCCTTCTTGCCTTCGGCCGCGGCCCACAGCACGCCGGGAAACAACGTCGAGGTCACACCGAAGGTGGAAAGGAAGGATAGAAAGGCGCGGCGGTCAGAGAGAAGCCCAGACATGGCGGGCGATTATAAAGGAATGGACGATTGGTTCATTTTGTTCATTGACCATTGCCCGCGGACCAATCGTCAATGATTCAATGAAAAAATCGTCAATAAAAACTAAGGACCCCGAGGTTCTGCTGAACCTGTTCTCCTCGGCCAGTAGCTCGCGTTAGACCCTTGCCGACCTGCTTTCGCCGCTTCCTTGCGGGTCGCGACGCGCGATCCTTAGTCAGGGTTTCCCCTGAAGCTCGGGCTCCGGGCTCACCGCCAACCGGGAAAACCGGTCAACGCCTCGGGGTCCTATCTTGCCTTTGACCTCGCTTCCCGTTCCTCTCGACCAGCGGCTCGCTTTAGACCCTCACCGACCCTCCGCGCTGTCACCTCGAGAGCGACTGCGGTGATCTGGCTCGAGCCCCGGACTCACCACCAACCGGCGAAACCAGGAAACTGTCAAAGAACGGCTGCCTTTCTACTCTTCCTGCGAATCCAGTCAAGAGAAAAGACGCGCCTGTATCACTTTCAGTTTCAACAACTTGCAGACTGTCCACAGGGGGAAGCCGCAGAAAGTGTGCAGTCCGCGTGGGCCATGTGATTGTCAGCCGCTCGGAGCGCGGTTTGCGCCCATTTGGGATTGTGAAAATCCAGGGAAAATCCGCATCCGAAGCACTTCATGTCATCCCAAGGCGCGCTCTGCCTCGCTTTGGCGAGCCGCTTGCGTCGGTCCAGGGCGTGCCGATTTTCATTCCGCCGCATCGCCTCGCGCATACAATCGCGCCCGAGGAGGAAGCAACATGAAGGACTTTGAGTTCTCGCGCGATCGGGTGGCGGACGTAGGCGGCAGCGCCGCCCGCCTGGTAGTCGGCGTTGTTGTCGGACTGTTCCTCTTGATTTTGCTCTGGTCGGCGGTGGCCACCGTGCCTACCGGGCACGTGGGCGTGCTGACGCTGTTCGGCCGCGTGACCGGCGACGTACTGCCCGAAGGGATTCACCTGGTGAATCCTCTGAAGGCCAATCACATCATGGAAGTACGCACCCAGCAGATCAAGGAAACGGCCAGCGTGCCTTCCAGCGAGGGCCTCGTCGTCGGTTTGGACACTTCCCTGATCTTCCATCTCACTCCCGGCGAGGCCGCCAAGGTCTACCAGAGTATCGGGCCGGATTACATCGAGCGCGTGGTCGAGCCGACGCTGCGTTCCTCCATACGCTCCGTCACCGCCGCCCATTCCGCCAATGCGCTCTACAGCAGCGCCCGCGAGCAGGTGGCGGAACAGATCCGCACCGAACTGGAGCGGGACCTGTCCAAGCGCGGCATCGTGGTGGAGGCGGTGTTGCTGCGCGACATCCAGCTTCCCGCCACCCTCAAGCAAGCCATCGAGGCCAAGCAGCGCGCCGAGCAGGAATCGCTGGCCATGTCCTTCCGCCTGCAGAAAGAGAAGCAGGAGGCGGAGCGCAAGCGCATCGAAGCCGAAGGCATCCGCGACTTCCAGCGCACCGTGGCCCAGGGCATCAGCGAGCAACTGCTGGTGTGGAAGGGCATCGAGGCCACGGAAAAGCTCGCCGAAAGCGGCAACAGCAAGGTGGTGGTGATTGGGAATCCCAAGAACGGGCTGCCCATCATTCTCGGACAGTAGCGAGTGCCGAGTAGCGAGTTCGGCGTACCTAGGACTGGTCTTGAGGACGGTTTTCGGAGGGGCGTGACTTCAGAACCTGCCCTGAGCGAAGTCGAAGGGTGCCGTCCAAGGCCTGGTAAACAGTGGGCTTTAGCCCCTGAGGGAGAGAAATCCTCCCAACGGAGAGCTGCCTCTCGTGGCCGGGCTGGGGGCCGGCGCTGCTAGGATGACACCGTGCCCACGATGATCGAGGTCCGCAACCTCACGGTCGAATTTCCTGGTGCCGGCGCGTGGCACGCGGCGGTGCGCGACCTGAGCCTGGGGATCGCTGCCGGCGAAACCCTCGGCCTGGTGGGCGAGTCGGGTTCGGGCAAGTCGGTGGCGGCGCTTTCGCTGCTGCGCCTGCTGCCGCCGCAGGCCCGCGTGCGCGGCCGCGCCTCGCTCAACGGCCAGGACCTGTTCGCCTGCTCGCAGGAAGAGATACGCCAGGTGCGCGGCGCGCGCATCGCCATGATCTTCCAGGAGCCCATGACCGCGCTCAACCCCGTGATGCGCGTGGGCGACCAGGTGGCGGAAGCGGTGCTGGCGCATGCGCAGTCGTCAGTCGTCGGTCGTCAGCCGTCCGCCGTCAGAAACGAAGCAACGCAGCGCGCCGTCGAGGCGCTGCGCGACGTCGGCATCCCCGAGCCCGAGCAGCGCGCCCGCGACTATCCCCACCAGCTTTCCGGCGGGATGCGCCAGCGGGTGATGATTGCCATGGCCATCGTCAACCGCCCGCAACTGCTCATCGCCGACGAGCCCACCACCGCGCTCGATGTCACCGTCCAGGCGCAGATCCTGGATCTGCTGAAGGAGCTGCGGCACAAGTTCGGCCTGGCCATGCTGTTCATTTCGCATGACCTCGGGGTCGTCTCCAGCATCGCCGACCGCGTGGCGGTGCTCTATGCGGGCTGCCTGGTGGAATCGGCTTCAGCGCCCGAAATCTTCACGCGCCCCCTGCATCCCTACACCCGCGGGCTGCTGAACGCGGTGCCCACGCTGCGCACCGACCGCAGCCGTCCGCTGGCCTCCATCGAGGGCACGGTGCCGCCCGTCACCGCGCCGCCGCCGGGCTGTCCCTTCGAGCCCCGCTGCCCGATTCGCGTTTCCCAGTGCGCCGCCGCCCTGCCCCCGCTCGAGGAAGTGGCTCCCGGGCACCTTGTACGCTGCCCCGTAGCGCTCCACAGGTAACCATCCGCAGGTGACGCCGGGCATGTGGCTCTTGCGAGGGGGTGATTTATAATCTCGCGACTCGAAACCCTGTCAACCCCGTGCGCCTGCTCCTGATCGCCGACATCCATTCCAACCTCGAGGGCTTCGAGGCCGCCATGGCTGCGGCTCCGGCACACGACGCCATCGTCAACCTGGGGGACGTGGTGGGCTACGGCGCCGCTCCCAACGAAGTCACCGACCGTTGCCGCGCCCTGAAGTGCCTCACCGTCCGCGGCAACCACGACAAGGCCTGCTCCGGCGTCACCGGCGTCGAGAGCTTCAATCCCGTGGCCGGCCTGGCGGCGCTCTGGACCAAGCAGGTGCTCACGCCGGAGAACCTGGAGTGGCTCAAGCAGCTTCCCCAGGGCCCGCTGAAGTTGGACTCGCTTGCCGACGCCCAGTTCGTGCACGGCTCGCCGCTCGACGAAGATGAGTACGTCATCGTGATTCGGGATGCCGTCGAGCCCCTGCTGCGCACCCAGCTCCCGCTCACCTTCTTCGGCCACACCCACATCCAGGGCGCGTTTTCGCTCGAGGCCGACGTGGTCGAGACCATTCGTCCCAGCTACCGCCTGGGAAGCGAGAAGGAGAGCTACCAGATCCCGTTGCGCAAGACCGCCCGCTACATGATCAATCCCGGCTCGGTCGGCCAGCCGCGCGATGGCGACCCGCGCGCCGCCTTCGCCCTGTTCGACACCTCCGACTACAGCATCACCTTCCACCGTGTGCCGTATAACATCGCCGGGGCGCAGAAGCGCATTCAGACCGCCAAACTGCCCGAGCGTCTGGCCACCCGTTTGGCCGACGGGCGCTAAGAGCTTCGCCGCCGATTCACGCGGATGAACGCGGATAGGGCTGCCACAAACATAGCGTCCCCGATCCTTCGTGCTGCCTTCGTGTCCTTTATGGTTTGCTTTACACTGCCCCCATGTCTCGCCGCCCCGCGCGTAAGCCCGGATTGCTGTTTGAAGCTGAAAGGCCTTCCGCCGCGCCGCCGGCCGACCATCTCGTCGCCCGCGTGGATGGCGGTGCCCGTGGCAATCCCGGCCCCGCCGCCTATGGGGTGGTCATCGAGGACGCCTCCGGCAGGAAACTGGCCGAGCTGAGCGAGTACCTCGGCCACCAGACGAATAATCACGCCGAGTACCGCGGGCTGATCGCGGCTCTCGACTACGCCCGCGCGCACGGCCACAGCGCGCTGCGCGTGCTCGCCGATTCCGAATTGCTGGTCCGCCAGATGCGCGGCCAGTACAAGGTCAAGAGCCCTGAGCTGCGACCTCTCTTTGAGCGGGCGCGAGGATTGGCGGCGCAACTCGACTGGTTCGCCATCGAGCACGTGCCCCGCGAGCAGAACCGCGCCGCCGACCGCCTGGCCAATGACGCCATGGATAAAGGCTCCGGCAAACCGAAATCCCAGGAAGTCGGCGGCGTGGTGCGAGATGGCGTAGTGGTGCTGGAAAACACGCTGCCCGAGGGCACAAGAGTTCGAGTGCGAGCGCTGAAGTGAGCAAGCAAGAGGTCCACAACGAGCCGGCAGCCGAACCCGGGTCCATCCGGATTCAGAATTTCTACTCCGGGTACGAGCCGCCGTTCGATGCGTACATTCTTGTCTCACGGCTCATCGAAGCGGTTTCGGCCAAGTATCTGCGCGGCTTGGACTGCATCGTCTTGACGAATAGCAGCGCACTCTCTCATGACCGTCGACGGGAAAGCACGACGGCACGCGGGAGGAAGTTTCGTGTGAGTGATGCGCGCGGTGCGTATCATCACAAGAGGAACAACCAACCTGCCTGGGTCGAAATCTTTGTGGATCGGATCGTGCAAGGGTCAGAGAGGTCTCTGCGCTGGAAAATTCCACTTATCCGCGAAATGATTGTGGGCGAGGTTGTCTATCACGAGCTCGGGCATCATGTGCACGAAGCTCTCAGGCCGGAGTTCCGGGAGCGCGAAGACGTTGCTGACGACTGGTCGAAGCGCTTTCTTTCACTCTACCTTAGACGCAAATACTGGTACTTGCTCCCGGTTGTCTATCTGCTGAACTTGTTCCTTCGGGTCGGGCGCGCACTGAGACTTGTGGACCAATCCTGATCCGCGTCTATCCGCGTTCATCCGCGGCGAAGAGCCTTACTTCCCGCCCAGCTCCCGCTTCACGATCTCGCTGACCGTCTTCCCCTCGACGCGCGTCCCCGCGGCCTGGAACCTGCCCATGACGTTCTTCATCACCGCGCCCATGTCTTTCATCCCCGGCGGTGATCCTGACGCCGCGCCCATCTCCTCCATCACCGCGCGCACGGCCGCAGTGATCTCCGCCTCGCCCGCGGCTTTCGGCAGGTAGCCTTCGATGATGCCGATCTCGGCCTGCTCCTTCTCCGCCAGGTCGGCTCGCCCGCCTTTGGTGAACTGCTCCACGGAGTCCTTGCGCTGCTTGATGAGCGTAGCCAGCACCTGCTGCACCTCGGCGTCGTCGAGCTTGCCGCGTTTCTCCACTTCCTTGTTCTTCAGCGCGGTCTTCACCATGCGCAGGCAGGAGAGCCGCCGCTCGTCCCGCGCCCGCAGGGCCGCGGTCATGTCGTTCTGGATCTGATCGGAGAGGCCCATGGCGCGATTATACGATTGGACGAATTGGCGACCTGCTGGCTTTGAAAGGGCACGGCTTCAGCCGTGCCGTTACGGGGTCCCACTGAGGGACGCTTTCGCGGGAGTCACATATCATCTCTGAAGCACGCTGCACGCTCTAGTGAGTTCGCCCTGCCGTGAGTGACCGAACCCTCAATCCCCCTCCTCGTTGATTTCACCGCGCCGGGATCTTGGGCCCTTCAATCACCAAATCACCAAATTACCAAATCACAAAATTACCCAATCGTGCTGCCCCCTTCCCGCCCGGCTTCTCCGCCTTGTCGTCCCTGATGCCGCGCGTTGCTTCGCCTCCTTCCCCGGGGTATCATGCGCTCGGAAAGCGCTCGTCCTTATGTCGCCCATCGCCATTGCGTTCGCCATCGTGCTCGTGGTCGCCGTCGTCGGCGCTCTGCTGCACTCCATGAAGACCCGGCAGACCTATGCCGGCTACGAGGAGCTCAAGGCCGACGCCGCCGTCCTGGCCAGGCGCCTGAAGGGAGAGATCTTCCGCGACGGCGATGACCTGGTGGTCTCCGGCAACTCCGGCAAGCTGCCCACGGTGATCCGCTTCTCCCGTCAAGAGAACACGCCCGGGGTCATGGTGCGCATGGAGGCCCCGGCCAGCTTCACCCTGTCGGTGGTGCCCAAAGGCGCGCGCGCCACCGAGGGCCGCGTGGTCGTGCGCACCCCGGACGAGATGTTCGACGCCCGCTTCACCACCCGCAGCGACCACCCCACGCAGGCCCGCATGTTCGTGGGGGGCAAACCGGTCATCACCCATCTGCAGCGGCTGATGTGCGGCAGCGGGACTTTCCTCACCGTGAGCACCGGCGCCATGGAGCTGAGCGAGCTCTCCATCCCCGGCCCCTTCACCGCACGCCATCTGGAAAACCACATCGACTCGCTGGCCGTCCTGGCCCGCCAATTGGAAGACATGCCGGGCGCGGAGAAGGTGAAGGTCGCGGCCATCAAGGGCGAGCGCAAGTGGGTGACGCGCACGGCCGTAGCCGTGGGCGCCATTGCCGCCATCGCCGCCGTCGTCTCGGCCACCTACAATCCGCCGGGTTCTGAGCCCGCGGAAGTGCAAGCCGCGCAGGGCTCGCTGCCCGAAGGCGTGCTGCCGGCAGATGCGCCCCAGATGGCGGGCATCTACGAACGGCGGCAGGACGGAACCGCCCGGTGGCGTCTGGCCGGCGAAGACGACTTCGACCCGGCCGGCCGTTCCTGGCTGCGCGGCAATCGCGAAACGGTGAGCGGCCGCGTCGAAGGCGATTTCTCCGGCACCGGCGGACCGCGGGACGCCGGCTACGTCCTTGTTGACCAGAACGATAACACCCGGCGCGTCATCCTGCTGGCTCAGGGCTTCAACGTCTACGACGCCACGTACCCGCAGGTGGCCATCGCCGCCCGCGTGCCCAAAGGGATCCTCAGCACCATCGTGTGGGTCGGCGGCCCGCCCGACAACCCCGACGGCGACGGCCTGCTCATCGTCCGCGAGCGCGACAATCCTGCTTCCGGCGTGGTGCTGTTCGTCAAGGACCGGCGCATCATCTCCGCCGTCCCGGAAAACTGGCAGAACCTGCGCCTCAGGTAGCCATGCTGCGAAAGACCCGGCTCTTCACTCCCGGCCCCACGCCTTTGCTGCCCGCGGCGCAGTCCGCCATGGCCGCGGCCGAGATGCATCACCGCACCGCCGCCTTCCGTGCCCTCTTCCGCCGCGTGCTCGACGACCTGCGCGCGTTCATCGGCACGGCCAGCGACGTCGTGGTGCTGGCCGCCTCCGGCACCGGCGCTATGGAAGCCGCCGTCTCCAACCTCACCTCGCCCGGCGACCGCGTCCTGGTGCTCACTGCCGGCAAGTTCGGCGAGCGCTGGTGCGACCTCGCCCGCGCTTTCCGCTGCCAGGTCGAGGTGGTCTCCGCACCCTACGGGGAAACGTTCCCGCTCGATGCCGTCCGCGCCCGGCTCACGCCCGACGTTCGCGCCGTTTTTCTGCAGGCTACGGAAAGCTCCACCGGCGTGCGCCACGACGTGGAAGCCGTGGCCCGCCTCACGCGCGCCAGCGACGCCCTGCTGGTGCTGGACGCCATCACCGGCCTGGGCACGACGCGTTTCGATGTGGATGGCTGGGGCATCGACCTCATCATCGGCGGCTCCCAGAAAGCCGTGATGATCCCGCCCGGCCTCGCCTACCTGGCCGTCAGCGAGCGCGCCTGGCAGCGGATGGAAACCACGCAATCCCCGCGCTACTACTTCGACCTGCGCCAGGAGCGCAAAGCCAACGCCAAGGGCGAATCGGCGTTCACGCCTGCAATCTCGTTGATCGCCGGGCTGGCCGCCGCGCTCGATTACATCCGCGCCTCGGGCGAAGGCGACCTGGCCGCCGGGCGCGCTGCGCTCATCGCCAACGCCGAGCTGGCCGCGGAGATGACCCGTGCCGCCGCCCAGGCGCTCGGCCTCAAGCTGTTCGCCTCCCAGCCCGCCGCTGCGCTCACCGCCATCATGCCGCCCGCCGGCATGGATTCCGGCGTCATCGTCAAGGAGTTCCGCGAGTCGTTCGGCGCTGTGGTGGCCAACGGCCAGGGCGAAATGAAAGGCAAGCTCTTCCGCATCGCCCACCTCGGTTACTACGACTATCTTGATACGGTCGCCGTGCTCGCCGCGCTGGAGCAGGTGTTGCTGCGCGTCGGCGCACCGGTGGAACTCGGCGCCGGCCTGCGTGTCGCCCAGCAAGTCTATTTCCGCGCCGCCGAAACCCACGCCGCAACCAGCGCGCGCTAGAAGCGTTGCCATCTCCTGTCTTTCGGAGGGGCACGGCTTCAGCCGTGCCGTCACAGTGCGGGAGGACATAGGGCTTTAGCCTCTGAGGCAAAAAGAAAGAAAGCAAGACAGGTTCCGCGTCCGTTTTTCGATCAGCGGATCGCTTGCCCAGGCTCCTTCGTGCTGCCTTTGTGTCCTTTGTGGTTGAGCTTTTGGCGTTGAGGTTCGCTCTCGACGAACTCTCCTCAGCCGCGTAACGTATTCTCTGCGCCCATGAAGGTCGTCATTGCCGAAAAAATCTCTCCTGCCGCCCTCGACGTTTTCCGCGCCGAGTCGCGCTGGAAGCTGGTGACGCCGGAAGAGATCACGGACCTCGCCGCCGAAGTCGTGAACGCCGACGCCCTCATCGTGCGCTCGGCGGTGGATGTGGACGCCCGCCTGCTCGAAGCGGCCAAGAAGCTGCGGGTCATCGGCCGCGCCGGCGTGGGTGTGGATAACATCGACCTCGACGCCGCCACCCGCCGCGGCATCGCGGTGATGAACACCCCCGGCGCCAACGCGGTTGCCGTGGCAGAACACACGCTCGGGCTGATGCTGGCGCTCGCCCGCCACCTCGCGCGCGCCGACGCACTCACCCGCGCCGGCAAGTGGGAGAAGAAATCCCTGCAGGGCACCGAGCTGCGCGGCAAGACGCTGGGCATCGTCGGCCTCGGCCGCGTAGGGATGGAGGTCGCGCGCCGCGCCCGCGCCTTCGGCATGCCGCTGCTCGCGCATGACCCGTTCATCTCCACCGCCGTGGCTCGCGAGCTGGGCGTGGAGCTGGAATCGCTGGACGACGTGTTCGCCGCCGCCGACTACCTGACGCTGCACGTCGGCCTGACCCCGCAGACCGCCGGCATGATCAGCGCCGAAGCCATCGCCAGGATGAAAAAAGGCGTGCGCCTCATCAATTGCGCCCGCGGCGAGCTCATCGACGAAGCCGCGCTCGCGGCGGCGCTCCAGTCCGGTCAGGTCGCCGGCGCCGCCCTCGACGTCTTCGCCGAGGAGCCGCCCCGACATTCGCCGCTCCTGGGCCTGGAGAACGTCGTCGTCACCCCGCACATCGCCGGCTCCACGCGCGAGGCGCAGGAAGCCGTGGGCTACCAGATCGCCCTTCAGGTGAAGGAATACCTCAAGCGCGGCGTCATCCAGAACGCCGTCAATGTGCCCTCGGTCTCGCACGAAGAGTACGTCGAGATGCAGCCCTACATCGTTCTGGGCGAGCGCCTGGGCGCCTTCCTCGCCCAGGTGGCCGACGGCAACCTGGAAGAGATTTCGCTGCGCTACAGCGGGGTGCTCGCCGAGTGGAAGACCGACCTCATCCGCAACGCCGCCATCAAGGGCATCCTCAACCAGATGCTGGCCGAAAAGGCCAACCTGGTGAACGCCGCCTCGCTGGCCGCCGAGCGCGGCATCCAGTTGCACGAATCGAAGAAGCAGAAGACTCCCGGCGGCGGCGCCGGCAGCGTGCTTTCCGTCCTGCTCAAGACCAGCGCCGGCGAGCGCCTGGTGAAAGGCGCGGTGCTGCATGGCAACCGGCCGCGCCTGCTGGCCGTGGACGAGATCGACATCGAAGCCCCGCTCGAAGGACACCTCATCTACCTGCGCAACCGCGACGTCCCCGGCGTCATCGGCCGCGTGGGCACCATCCTCGGCCAGCACGGCATCAACATCGCCGATTTCTCCCTCGGCCGCCGCGAGCGCGACGGCAAATCCAGCCAGGCCATCGCCGTGGTCCACGTGGACGACCCCGTTCCTCCGCTGGTGCTGGAAGAATTGCGCACCATCGAGGCCGTCACCGCCGCCCGCGCCATCAAGGTGTAGGGAGCTTGCCGCAGGCGCGCGGCGGACCAGATCACAAGTCACGATTGGAACATTGAGTCATTGACGAGTGCTGCAGCCAATCCTCAATGAACAAATGAACCAATTGTCAATCGTTCTGTGTCTCGGTGGTGAGTGAGCTAGCTCTGGTCTTTTTGCAGCATGCGGCTCTCGGCCAGCAGTCCGATGCTGTGCATCAGGTTCTGCAGGGTGATGATGCCCACCAGGCGCTCCTGCTCCACCACCGGCAGGATGGTCAGGCCGCGGGCGGAGAGCTTGCGGAAGGCCAGGGCGAGGGAATCGTCCCGGCCGGCGATCTCGAACGCCCGGCTCATGATGGACTGCACATAGGCGTTGCCGTTGGCGCGCAGCGCCTCCACGATCTTCTGCCGCGACACCACCCCCACCATGTCGCTGCCGCGCACCACCGGAAAGTCGTCCTGCAGCGTGTGCACCGCCTTGTTCAGCGCGTCCTCCAGCGTGTCTGCCGGCGAGAGCGTCGAGAAGTCGGTGAGCATCACGTCTTCCAGCCGCACCGTCTCCAGCACCGACTGGAACACCATGGTGCGTTCCTCGATCTGCGCCGCGAAAAACAGGAACAGTCCCACCATGGTCAGCCAGTAGTTCCACACCCCGCCCGCCAGCATGAACAGCATGGCGAACACCTGGCCCACCGTCACCGCCACGCGCGTGGCGGGCAGCAGTTCCATGCGTTGCGCCAGCAGCGCCCGCAGCACCCGGCCGCCGTCCAGCGGATACGCCGGCAGCAGGTTCAGCGCCGCCAGGTACAGGTTCACCCATACCAGGCTGCGCAGCAGGTCCCCGGAGTGCAGATATGGACGCTTCCAGATCAACGCCTCCGGCGAGAGCGCCAGCGCCAGCATAATGGCCAGCATCGCGATGCCCAGGCTCACCACCGGTCCGGCCAGGGCCACGGGTATCTCGCGCCGCAACGGCGACGCCGACCGGTTGAAGCTGCTCTCCTCGCTGAAGGACAGTCCGCCGATGGGCAGCAGCAGCGAGACCCTTACCGGCATCCCCACCTGCTGGGCTATCGCCAGGTGGCCCATCTCGTGTGCCAGCACGGAAGCGAAGATCAGCCCCACCAGCGCCAGCCCTCGGCCCACCCCTCCGGCCTGCGGCGCTTCCGTCATCCACACGAACAGCAGCAGGAACAGGAAGGTCAGGTGGATGCGGACCTCGACGCCGAATAAGCGTCCTGCGGGAATCGACCAACTTCTCATGGAAGGACGAGCTTGCGTGCGCTGCGCTTACACCCCCATTGTATACACTTGGACGCGCGCCGGCCGCTTGCGGTTCCGCGGCGCGTCTCCATGCGGGTGATCGCCGGAAGATTTCGCAGCCGCAAACTGGCCGCGCCCCGCGGTCTGAAAGTGCGTCCCACCTCCGACCGCCTGCGCGAGACGTTGTTCAACGTCCTCGCCGCCGGCCCGGGACCGCCGCTCGAGGGAAGCGCCTGGCTCGATCTCTACGCCGGCAGCGGCGCTGTCGGCATCGAAGCCCTCAGCCGCGGCGCGCGGCAGGTGTACTTTGTCGAAGCCGCGCGCGCCGCCGCCCAGTGCATCCGCGCCAACCTGAAGGCGCTCAGCCTCACGCAGGGGTTCGCCGTCTTGGAGGAGGATGTCCTGCCCGCCTTGCGCCGGCTCGACGCTCAGAGTGCGGCCTGCGACTACGTCTTCCTCGATCCACCCTATCGTGAAACCGGGGCGTATGAGCAGACGCTGCGCTTCCTGGCAGGCTCGAAGCTCCTCGGCCCCTCCAGCATCGTCATCGCTGAGCACGACCGCCGCTTCGACCCCGGCGATGCCGTCAGCCGCTTGCGTCGCTTCCGCCGGCTCGATCAGGGCGACACCGTGCTGAGCTTTTACAAGCTCGAATCAGCGTGAGGGGCGTCGATTACGGAGAGCGGAAGGCGGAGAGCGGAAAGCGGAAAGCGAGTAGCATCCGCGGTTACATGAGCAGTTCTTCCGTCCTTCTCGCGATGGGATGCTGCATGGCCGCCAGCTCGTTCTTCACCATGTTGAGCCCGTAGACGCAGCTCTCGAATTCTCTGGCCAGGTGCGCGAACAGCGGCGCCACCTTGGCGTACTCGAAGAACTCGAACTTGCTCACGATGTAGTAGCTCTCCTTGCCCGCCCTCATCCAGTCCACAAAGCTTTCCAGGCGGTGGCGGCGCAGGCGGAAGCGGTTCACCGCCTCCGGAAACATCCCGGTGAAGAACAGCGTGTAGTCGCCGATGTGCTTGCGCACCTGGCGCTCGCGGTCGAACGAGGGCGCCGGGCCGAACACCGGGTCGGACTCCAGCAGCATCTCGCCCACGTCGTCCAGCGGCTTGCCGGCCGCGTTGCGGATCTTGAAGAGCTGCTCCACCTCGGTGAACTCGGTCAGCACGCCCGCTACGTAGTGGCTCAGCTCGACGTTGCGCAGGTTCAGGTCTTCCGAGAACTTGCGCTCCACCAGCTCATGGAAGAACTGCTGCAGCGGATGGGATTCCGGAATCATCGTCGCTCCCCGAAACTGGCCTCCACCTCAGCGTTTAACCGTCTCTTAACCCAATTAGATGTCGCAGGCAAGTATCTTGACGGGGTCGCAGGGTTACCAAAGTGGCTTTGTTGGCAGTTACCGCCCTCGGCTGCCAGCCGAGTTGCGTCCTTGGCGTTTCGGCAGGTGAGCGGAGGTGTCGTGCCCCATGTTTGCGCCACGCTTTTCGACGCAAACGTGGGATCGACGAGCGCCGGCAAACCCGCTACCGCGCCCTGCGCAGCGCCGCCGCCGGCAGCACCGCGTTCATCGAGCCCGTGCGGTAGCCCTCCAGGTCGAGCGTGACGTAGGTGAACCCCAGCGCCTTGAAGATGCGGGTGAACTCCTGCGCCATCTCCGGCGTCAGGGCGCGTGGCATCTCCTCCACCGCGATCTCGATGCGCACCGTCTCGCCATGATGGCGGACGCGGAACTGGCGGAAGTCCAGCGCGCGCAGCGCGTCCTCGCCCTCTTCCACCTGCGCCAGCGCCTCACGCGTGACCGGGCGGCCATACTCGATGCGCGAGGAAAGACACGCCGAAGCCGGCTTCTCCCACACCCGCAGGCCGCTCTGCCGGGCCAGCTCGCGGATCTCCGCCTTGGTCAGCCCGGCGTCCACCAGCGGGGCGGCCACGCCGTGCTGCCGTGCGGCTTGCTGTCCGGGGCGGAAGTCGCCCAGGTCGTCGAGGTTCACTCCGTAGGCGACCGCCTGAAAGCCGCGCTGCTGCCGCAGCCCCTCCAGAACCGTGAACAGCTCGTCCTTGCAATGGAAACAGCGGGCGGCGTCGTTGCGCGCGTACTCCGGCCGGTCGAGTTCTTCGGTGGCAATGATCTCCAGCGGAATGCGCTGCTCTTCGGCAAACGCCACCGCATCCGCGCGGTGCGCCCGCGCCAGCGAGGGAGAATCCGCCAGCACGGCCAGCATCTTCTCGCCCAGCGCCACGCGCGCCGCCCAGGCCAGGAACGCCGAGTCCACCCCGCCCGAGTAGGCCACCAGCAGCGGCCCTAGCCCGCGCAGCTTCCTATCCAGCACTTCGCGTTTGCCGTCCAGACTCACGTGTCTATCTAACCACAGAGGTCACGGAGGAACACAGGGAATCGGGTCTTGGCTTTCAGATGACGAGATGACCAGATGACGACATGACCAGATTTGCTGTTCCCTCGGTCCCTCTGTGTCCTCTGTGGTTAAGACATCGCCGCCCGCAGCACCTCCGGCGCCACATTCGATCCCGTCACCAGCAGCACGACATTCTTTCCCGCGAAGGTGCCATATGTCTGCGCCCCGCTGTTCGGCGCAGACGTGGGAGTCGTGTATTCCTGCAACAGCGCCGCCGTGGTGGCCGCGCCGGCGGGCTCAGCCACCACCTGCTCATCGAGATGCAGGCGGCGGATGGCAGCCAGCATCTCGTCCTCGCTCACCAGAAGCACATCATCGACCAGCTCGCGGAGCTCACGCACGTTTTCTTCCAGCGGGCGGCGCGTGGCCAGGCCGTCGGCGATGGTGTCGCAAGTCTCGGTGGCAATGGCCTTGCCGGCGCGCCAGGAGAGCGTGTACGCCGGGGCCCGCTCGGCCTGCACGCCGATGATCCGGATTCCCGGCTTCAGATGCTTGGCGGCGAAGGCCACGCCGCGGATGAGCGTGGTGTCGCCCATGGGGACGAACAACACGTCGGCGTCCGGCAACTGCTCCAGCGCCTCGCAGGCGATGGTGGCCGTGCCCGGCCGCATGTCCACATCCCGGCCGTCTTCCATGAAGTAAAGCCCGCGCTCGCGCGCGAACAGAGCGGCCCGGTCGAGCGCCTCCACCAGGTCGCGCCCGCCCTCGACAATATGCGCGCCCAGTTCGGCGATGCGCTGTCGCTTGACCGGGTTCGGACCTGCCGGCAGGAACACGGTCGCGGGCACGCCCAGCAGGCGCGCCGCATAAGCGGTGGCCGCGCCATGATTCCCCGTGCTCGCTGCCACCACGCCCGCAACCGGGCCGCGCTCCAGGTTGCACGCCAGCGCCGTGATCGCTCCGCGCGGCTTGAACGAGCCCGTGGGCTGCTCCGACTCCAGCTTGAGAAAGACCCGCGCCCCGGTCGCTCGCGAGAGCGAGACCGCCTCCACCAGCCGGCTCGGCTTCAGATGGCGGCCGACGATCTCCCGAGCACGCTCGACCTCCGACCACCGCAGGCTGGCCACGGCGCTAGAGATGCTCGCTGCTTGCTGCCGGATTCGCCCGTTCTCGCGACTGTCCTTTCGGCCGGCCGATGTGCAGCCCTACTGCCGTCCGGAGTCTATCGGACCCTCCCCCCCGGTATTTTGGCGCAAAATCCTCAAAACACAGGGGTTGTCGAATCTGGTTCAGGCAAAATATTGATGTCAAAGAGCCTAGAGGCAAAATATTCCAGACGAAGGAGTTATTGCCACCGGTCAATTCGACCGACATAAGTATAGCATTTATAGCCATTTGTCAAGAGGAAAAATCACAACGTAGCAGTGGGAAATCATGGATCCGAGGCCTCAGCTTTCGGTTTCGTTCCTTCTTTCGCCCCGCTGGGGCTCGACGGTTGTTTCACGTCGACCCACGGCTGACGCCGTGGGCTACAGTTCTGCCCGCTCCTTCGGAACTGAAATCGGCAAGCCGGTTCCGCTTGGGGTGAAGCCGGTTCCATTTAGCCTCGGCGATCTCTGCGGCCTCTGCGGTGAGAATCTAGAAGATCCGCTCCTGCCGGCGCAGGTTACCGAAGCTGCCGATATTGGCCAGGGTGAAGGCGAAGCGGTACTGGTTCTCGTTGCGTACCTGGCCCAGGGCGAAGCGGCGGTATTCCATGCTCAGCCCGCAGCAGTCCCAGTTGTAGGTGGTCTGGAAGGCGGCGTACTGCAGGAAGTTGAAGTGAGCGTCGAAGCCGATGTTGGCCGCGGTGCTGATGCCCCGCTTGTTGGGATGCCCCCAGCCCGCCAGGAAGCGGAACTGATTGAAGCGGTCGGGCGTGGGCACGCTCCCGGGCACGGAGACGAAGATCTCGCCCGGCGTGCGCAGGTAGGCGTGGCTGAAGCCCAGGAAGAACTCGCGCACGCGGTGGTTCACCAGCGCCGTCGAGGCGTTGATGCGGTTCTCCTTGGGGTCGACGTCGAGGTGCCATTCCACGTCGGTGTTGGGCCCGCGCCGCACCCGCAGCCGCGAAATCACCGGCGAGAAGCGCCGCGGCTCGGTCAGGAAAGCGATGCCGGCGAAATCCACCGAGGTGGTGAACACGTTGCGCTTGCCGTTCACCAGCGCGCCGCCGAAGTCCTCGTTGAAGAAATATTTCTGCGCCACCTCCCAGGTGACCACTTCGCGGGCCTCGGCCGGGCCGCAGTCTTCTTCTTCGAGGGCCACCTGCGGCCGTTCCCCGAACACGTCCTCCTCGTAGGAGGGCCCGCTGACCTGGGGCAGCGCGGGGCAATCCGGCCGCGGCTCCACCCGCTTGGCGTAGAAGCGCTGCACTACGCCATATTCGATTTCGGCGGTGTCGCTCAGGATGTCGCGGGCGTCGAAGCGGATGATGTTGGGAAAGGCGTTGACGCCGCTCACGCGCCGAAAGATCACCCTGGGCTCGACCACGTGCTTGAGCTTCGCGCCCCGCACCGGCCGCTCGAAGATGCGCCCCAGCGCCGGCGGACGCACCTCCAGCACGGTCTCGAGCGCGCGCCGGTTCACGGCTTCATCGGTCGTGGAAAGTGTTCCGCCGGTCAGGACTTGCCGCTCCGTGTAGTACGTCGTGCGCAACGCCACCTCGGGACGGAACGACCACCCCTTGTGATGCAGGGGAAGCGAAGCCCGAGGGTAGATATCGAAGCGGCCTACCATGTCGCTGGTGCGGAAGGCCGGCTCCTTGCGCGACAGGCCGCCCAGTGAGGTATCCAGCGACCAGTACACGGGCGAGCCGCCCAGCTTCTGGTCCACGGTCGAGACTTCCACGCTGGGCGCGTGCCAAATAGTGACCACGTCGCCGGGCGTGGTGCTCTGGAAGTTCTGGTAGCGGGCGGCAAAACCGTTGAAGAAGAAGCCGTTCCAGTCCTTGGAGAGGAAGGTCTTGGACTTCACCTCCGAGTTCACCGCCTGCGAGAAGGTCTCCGTGAAGGCCAGGCGGAAAACGAAGGAGCTGAGGTAGTTCAGGTCGGCCACGCCGCGGAAGCCGCGCGGGAAGTGGCCCTCAGCGTTGAAGCGGACGTCCTGGCCGTCCTGGTCCTGGCGGTCGAGCACGCCGTAGTAGCTGGCATAGACGCGCGAGGTCTGGCTGGGGCGGGCGCGGAATTCGCCGTGCTGCGCCCACCCGCGCTCGGACCAGTATTCGGCGCCCACGGTCGCGTCCGCGCTGCGATTGATGGCCCAATAGACCGATTCGCCCAGGATCGTTCCCTTGCGCGAGGACGTTCCAAACGTGGGCACCTGGAAGCCGGAGCGCCGCTTCACCCGGCCCACCGGATGCTGCGCGTAGGGGAAGTAGAACACCGGCACTTTCTTGACGCGGAAGGTGCTGTTGTAGATGCGCGCCGTCTCGTCGACCTCAATGACGGCGCGCGCGGTGTGGAAGCTCCAGCGCGGATCCGGCATCTCGCAGGAGGTCACCATGCCGCTGTGGACGATGAAGCGCCTGGGGCCGGTCTTTTCCACCCGTCGTCCGCGGAAGGCGAAGGGGTTGGTGGTGGTCAGCGTGATGCTGCGACCAGTCAGCCGGACGCCGATGGTGCCGGAGACGTCTTCGAACTCCCCGGTCTCGGTGCGCAGGTTGTAGGTGGCGCGCGTGGCTTCGATGTGCTCGGCGTGGGGGCCGCCCTCGAGCCGAACGTTGCCTTCGGCCGTGGCCTGGCCGGTGGCGGCGTCGTAGGAGACGCGGTCGGCGCGCAGAACGAAGTCGCCGTAGAGGATCTCGACCTCGCCGCGCAGCTCGAACCGCTCGCCGGACTTTTCCTGCTCGCGGGCGCGCAGGATGACGCTCTCGCCCTCGGGCGCACTCCCGGAAGCCGGTTCCTGGCCGGCGGAGGACGGTTCGGGCGGTGACTGGCTGGTAAACACCGGAGTAGCGAGAAGCAGATGACAGAGAAGGACCGCCGTGATATGAAAACGAGTGCGGCGCGTCATGGGAAGCGCTCGAAGGTAGCACGGCCGAATGCCGCGCGCCAAACCGCTTCCCCGGCACGCACGCGGCTCTCGGCGGCTTTTCCCAATCTGCTCATGGCCTGTCCGCGCTGCGGAGACCCGTGCACCTGCGGCTTCACGCAGGAGGGCACGGATGCCGGCTCCCACGTCGCCGTCCTGATCGACCCGGAAGATTACACGCCCAGCGAAGAGAGCTTCGCGGCATCGCTCGAAGGGGAAGCCCTGGAGGGAGCGCGCGCCGAGCAGTTCGCCGGCGCCACCTCCGCCTTCGAAGCCGACCAGATCCTGGAGACGGGCAGCGCGCCTGCGGCGACCGCCGCCCGGGACACGCCGGTGACGCCGCTCATGGCTGCCGCCACGCCGGTCACCGCGACCGCCACGGCGCAGGACCTCTATCGCTCGGCTCCGCCGAATGGCGCCGACTGGCGGCAGGAAGTGGCTTCGCGCCTCCACGCCTACCGGTCGCGCCGGCGGCGGCGCGCCGAGAACGCCTCACTCAGCCTGAATTTCGAGGCGGAAGGCGCTGCCCCCGAAGCGCCCAACGTCATCGTCTTCCCGCGCCTGCAGGTGGCCGCGGGCCCGGCCGCGCGCGTGGAGTATCGCGCGCCGGGAGTCCCGGAGCCGCCTCCAGTCCCTGCGCCCAGCGTCCCGGTTGCTGAAACCGAGGAGCTGGCAGAGCCGGTCGCTGACGCGCCCCAGATCCTGGAAGCGCCGCCCGTCGAGGAAGCCGCCGAAGCCGTCTCTTCGGAGTTGGCGCTGGCCCTGGAGACGGACGAAGCGCCGCTGCCCGCTGACGCCGAGAACATCGACCTGCCGCTGCCGGTCGCTCCCATCGAGCTGCGCCTGTTCGCCGCCCTGGTGGATGTGCTGGTCGTGCTGGTAGCCACCGTCCTGTTCGCCGCCGTCTTCCTGCAGATTGCCGGGACGCCGCCCGCGGGCAAGCTGCTGCTGGCAGCGCTCTTGGCCGTGCCCACCGCCTTCTGGTGCCTCTACCAGTATCTGTTCCTGGTCTACGGCGGGACCACGCCGGGTATGCGCGTGGCCCGCCTGGAGCTGCGCACCTTCGAGGGCGAGCGGCCGTGGCGCGTCGAGCGGCGCAACCGGGCGCTGGCCGTGGTGGTCTCCTGCATCTCGCTCGGCCTAGGGTTTCTGTGGTCGCTGGTGGATGAGGACTCGCTCGCCTGGCACGACCGCATTACGCGGACGTTCTTGATCGCGCCGGACTAGACGTCCATCACTCTCCCGTAGAGACGTTGTGTGCAACGTCTCTGAGACGCAGCAAGCCGCGTCTCTCCATGGCGCTGAGTGCGGCCCACAGTTTTCTTCCGCAGTCGCGGAGACGTTGCAAGCAACGTCTCTGCAAAGAGGGTATTCGATGGCGCTTCCAGTTTTCTTTCCGCGGCGATTTGCGTTCTAATGCTGCGGCCATGGAGTTCCCTGTCCGCTTTGCCTACACGAACGCGCTGGCTGCCGCCGTAGGCCAGGAAGGGCTGCGGCCGGCCGATCTCGATGCCGGCGCGGCTGCTTCCGCGGTGAAGGCGTTCCGCAAGCGCGCGGATTCAGGAGACGTTGGATTCCCGTGGTTGCCCGAAGACCGCGCCGTCCTGCGCGCGGTCACGGAGTTCGCCGACGACCTGCGTCCCGCGATTGACGATGTGTTGGTAGTCGGCATTGGCGGCTCGGCGCTGGGCGCCTACGCCCTGGACGTCGCCATGCGCGGACCGCATCCGGTGCAGATCACCCGCAAGGGGAAGCGAGGTGCGCCGCGCCCGCGCCTGGTGGTGCTGGACAACATCGATCCGGGTTTCGTGGCCGCGGCGCTCGCGCGGTTGAACCCGCGGCGCACCGCCGCGTGCGTGATCGCCAAGTCGGGTTCGACTGCGGAGACGCTTTCCACCTTCATGATCGTGCGCCGCTGGATGGTGAAAGCCATGGGGCGCAAGGCGCGGGCGCGCATCATCGCGGTCACGGACCCGCACAAGGGCGACCTGCTGACCATCGCCAAAGAAGAGCAATACCCGCTGTTCTTCGTCCCGCCCAACGTGGGCGGACGCTTCAGCGTGCTTTGCCCCGTGGGGCTGCTGCCGGCCGCGCTCTGCGGGCTCGATGTCGGCAAGCTGCTGCGCGGGGCGCGCGATGCGAATGCCCTGTGCTGGTCAGAAAAGATGGCAGAGAATCCGGCGCTGGCTGCGGCCGTGCTCCATCACGGCCTCCACACCAAGAAGCGAAAATCCATCGAGGTGGTCTTCGCGTATTCCTCCTATCTGTGGGGAGCGGCCTTCTGGTACCGGCAGCTCTGGGCGGAAAGCCTGGGCAAGCGCGTGAACCGCAAGGGCGAGGTGGTCGAGACCGGGCAGACGCCGGTGGCGGCACTGGGCGTCACCGACCAGCACTCGCAGCTCCAGCTCTACATGGAAGGGCCGCGGGACAAGATGGTGACCTTCTGGGAAGTGGAGCGCCCGCGCGTCGAGGTATCCATCCCGCGCGATTTCCGCCAGCGCGACTCCTGCGGGTACCTGGGCGGCAAGAAGCTTTCGGCCTTGTTCCGCGCGGAACGATGGGCCACGCAAGCGGCGCTGACCGCGGCCGGGCGTCCCAACTGCCGCTGGAAGCTCGAGCGCGTGGACGAATACACGGTCGGCGCGCTGTTCCAGATGCTGATGTTCCAGACCGCCTTCGCGGGCGAACTCTACGGAGTGGATGCTTTCGACCAGCCCGGAGTCGAGCTGGGCAAGAAGATGACCTACGGGCTGATGGGGCGCAAGGGATATGAGGAGTACGCCAAGGGACTGCGGGAGACGAAAGGCCAGCCCCAGGATTGACAAGGATGAACACGGATCAAGTGCGGGTACTTCCGGGTCCGCAGTGGGCGCACTACCCAGAGATCATCAAATCCCTCTGCTAACATCGTTCCGTGCCCCGTGAAAACAAGGTTCGCGTCCGCTTTGCGCCCTCTCCCACCGGACATCTGCACGTGGGCAACGCCCGCACGGCGCTGTTCAACTGGCTGTTCGCGCGGCAGAAGCGCGGCACGTTCATCCTGCGCATCGAAGACACCGATCTGGAGCGCAGCGAGGCCCGCTTCGAAGACCTGATTTACGACGACCTGCGCTGGCTCGGACTGGACTGGGACGAGGGTCCGGACGTGGGCGGGCCGCACGCGCCCTACCGGCAGTCCGAGCGGCTGGAGCTTTACCGGCAAAACGCCGAGCGGCTGCTTGCGGAGGGCAAGGCGTATCTCTGCTTTTGCACGCCGGAGGAGCTGGAGCGCGAGCGGCAACGGGCCATCGCAGAGCATCTTCCGCAACATTATTCGGGCAAGTGCCGGACGATCGATGCAGGGGAATCGAAGCGTCGCCGCGCCGCGGGCGAAGCGGCCGCGATCCGGCTACTGATTCCAGAGCATCCAATCCGCTTCCATGATCTGGTACGCGGCGACGTGGAGTTTGCGCACGAGGCCGTGGGCGACCCCATCATCCTGCGCTCCAACGGCATGCCGGTCTACAACTATGTGGTGGTGATCGACGACGCCGCCATGCAGATCACGCACGTCATCCGCGGCGACGACCACCTTTCGAACACGCCCAAGCAGGTGGCGCTCTATGAGGCGCTGGGCTGGCCGGTGCCCGAGTTCGCGCATCTTTCGACGATTCTGGGCGGCGACCGCGAGCGGCTCTCCAAGCGCCACGGCGCGACTTCGATCGAAAACTTCCGCAGCATGGGGGTGCTGCCGGAAGCGCTCATGAACTACCTGGCCCTGCTGGGCTGGGCGCCCTCGGGCGGCGACCGCGAAGTGTTCTCGCGCGAGGAACTTGTGAAAGAGTTTCAGCTCGAGCGCGTGACGCCATCGCCTGCGGTCTTCGACATGGACAAGCTCAACTGGCTGAACCGGCACTACGTGAAACAGAGCCCGAGTGACCGCATCGTGGAGCTGGCGCTGCCGTTCTTTGTGACGGCAGGCTTGCTGCCGGAGCAGCCGGATGCAGCCGCGCGGGCGTGGTTTCAAAAGCTGGTCGAGCTGCTGGCGCCGTCCGTGGATCGGCTGGAGCAATTGCCGGAGCGAGCGGCGTTCATTTTTCGCTACGACGCCGCGGCGGCGCTGGCCTCGCCGGACAACGCCGAGGTCCTGGCGCTGGAGAAGGCCAAGGCGGTGATGGAAGCGTTTGCGCGACGCATGATGCAGGAGGCCGGCCCGATGACCGCCGAGCGCTTCAATGCGATGGTCAACGAGATCAAAACCGAGACCGGAGCCAAAGGCAGGGAATTGTTCCATCCCATCCGCATCATCCTGACCGGGTCGCATTCCGGGCCAGCCTTCGACAAGCTGGTGCCCATCCTGGAAGAGGGCAGTGCGCTCGACCTTCCGCAACATGTCAAGAGCGTGGGGGAGCGGGCGGAGGCGTTCGCCAAGACCACGGCCTCGAAGTAGCGGCAGTCGCGGTCCGAGCGGATCGGACACTTGCTCCTAAACAAGCGCCGGCTGGCGGTCACATTCGTGTCCGGCAGCCCGACCCTGCGGCTAGGGTTCTTGCCGGGTGGCGCCGACTTCGGCGATGACTTCTTTGAGCACGGGAGCGCCGTTCTCGTAGGCGACGCGGACCAGGCGGGTGCGGTACTTGTAGTTGCGCAGGACGGCGGAGGCGACCTCGAACTCGCGGAACGAGCCCACCATGCCCCATTGCCCCTTCTTCTGGGCCCAAAGCTCGTATTGGTGGGAGTTGGACATCCGTTGTCAGTGGCCAGGGGTCAGGTGTCAGTAAGGGCGAAGCGAAACGAGAGGATACGGCGGCGGGCTGTGGAATGTCCAGACTTCGTTGGTGCCGTGCCTGCGGCGCTCGAACGTTGTCCTTTGGTCACCCAGCACTTCCGTGCTGAGCTAACGAATGACGTCCCTGGCGGGACTTGGATTTGCCGACCGCAGGCCTGAAGGCCTGCTCCCCGCAATCATCGTGCTAGCTGACGAATGGCAGTCCGCATGGGACGGACTGGAGTGAGAAACTTTCGGCAGCGGCTAAAGCCGGTCTCCTATGCATCTCAGACGGCACGGCTGAAGCCGTACCCTGATACGAAGCAGGATCGGCATCGGCTAATTCTCGCCTCCGTGTCTCCGTGGTGAGGTCTTTCGCCAGGCACGAGCCACTGACCCCTAGCCACTGTCTTACTCTTCTTCTTCCTTGATTTCGCCGCGTTCGGCCTTGGCCTGGGCGATGATCTTTTCCTGGAGATGGGCGGGGACGATGTCGTAGTGGTCCATCTCCATGGTGAAGGAGCCGCGGCCCTGGGTCATGGAGGTGAGGTCGGTGCCGTAGGTGAGCATCTCGGCCATGGGGCATTCGGCGCGGATGATGGTCTTGCCGGCCTTGTTGTCCATGCCCTGGATGCGGCCGCGGCGCGAGTTGAGGTCGCCCATGATAGAGCCGGCGAACTCGTCGGGCACGGTGATCTCCACCTTCATGATGGGTTCGAGCAGCGTGGGCTTGGCCTGCTCCATGGCCTTGCGGAAGGCCAGGCGGCCGGCAATCTTAAACGACAGTTCATTGGAATCGACGTCGTGGTAGGAACCGTCGTAGAGGATGACGCGGAAATCCACCACGGGATATCCAGCCAGGTAGCCGCGCTCGGCGGCCTCGATGATGCCCTTCTCGACGGCGGGAATGAAGTTCTTGGGGATGGCGCCGCCGAAGATCTCATTGACGAACTCGAACTTGCCGCCGCGGGGCAGGGGCTCCATCTTGATCTTGCAGTCGCCGAACTGGCCGTGGCCGCCGGTCTGCTTCTTGTGGCGGCCGTGGGCGTCCGCCTTGCCGCGGATGGTCTCGCGGTAGGGCACCTTGGGCGCCTTCAGGTTGACCTCGGTGTGATAGCGCTTCTTAAGCTTGGCGACGATGACCTCGACGTGCTGCTGCCCGGCGCCCGCCAGCAGGAACTCCTTGGTCTGCGGGTCGCGGAAGAAGCGGACCATCAGGTCTTCTTCCTGCAATTTGTGGATGCCGGTGGAGAGCTTGTCTTCGTCGGCGCGGCTCTTGGGCTCGATGGCGAAAGTAACGGCGGGCTCGGGCAGCACGACCTTGGGGTATTGGATGGGGCTGGCCTTGTCGCCGAGCGTGTCGAACGTGAAGGTGTCGCGCAGCTTGGCGACGCCGCCGATGTCGCCGGCGTGCAGCGCGGCGATGGCCTTGGCCTCCTTGCCCTGCATGACGGAGATGTGCGACATCTTCTCGCTCGAGCCGCGCGTGAAGTTCTGCACCGTGGCTTCCGAATGCAGCACGCCGGAGACGACCTTGAAGTACGAGATGCGGCCGGCGAAAGGGTCGGCGAGCGTCTTGAAGACCTGCAGCGAGAGCGGCTCGGAGTCCGCCATCTTGCGCGTGGCGGGCTCGCCGTTGCCGCTCGGAACCGCCGCCTGGACCGGCGGACGCTCGGCGGGCGAGGGCGGGTATTCGGCGATGAAGTCCAGCAGGCGGTCGGTGCCCACGTTGCCCAGCCCGGAAGCGAACAGCACCGGGAAGACGCGGTGCTCACGGATGGCGTCGCGCAGGCCGCGGGTGAGGTGCTCCTCGGAGAGGGTGCCCTGGTCGAAGAACTCTTCCATCAGGGCGTCGTTGCCTTCGGCGATGAGCTCGACCAGCTTTTCATGCGCGGCCTTGGCGGCCTCAGCCAGGCCGGCGGGGATGTCGCCTTCCTTGCCCTTGCCGCTGCCGCCCAGGTCGTAGGTGTAAGCCTTCATGCGGACCAGGTCGACGACGCCGGAAAGATTCTTCTCGCTGCCGATGGGAAGCTGCACCGGGACGACAGCGCGGCCGAACGAAGCCGTGAGCGATTCCAGGACGCGGGTGGCGTCGGCGCGCTCGCGGTCCATGCGCGTGGCCACGATGGCGCGCGGCAGCTCGCGGTGCTCGGCGTAGCCCCATACACGCTCGGTCACCACCTCGACGCCGGAGACGCCGTCCACTACCACCAGAGCGGATTCGGCGGGCAGGGCGAGGGCGATCTCGGCTTCGTGCACGAACATGTTGAAGCCCGGGGTGTCCAGGAGATTGATCTTCTTCCCCGCCCACTCGGCATAGGCCACGCCGGTGGAAATCGACATCCGGCGGGCAATCTCTTCTTCATCGTGGTCGGTGACGGTGGAGCCCTCATCGACGCGGCCCAGGCGCTGGGTGGAGCCGGCGGTATAGAGCATGGCGGCCACCAGCGAGGTCTTGCCGGCATGGGAGTGTCCGACTACGGCCAGGTTGCGTAGGTTGGCGGTTTCGTAGACCTTCACGCACTGCTCCTTTTTCGGCCATCCCTTGGATTGTGGAGCACTGGGGCTGGCAGGAGGCCGCGTCCCACAGGCCCGCGGCCGGAGGGTTATCGAAACGACGATGCTAACACACGGGAAAAAAGAGGCTCAAGGCGAAGACCATGCACCGCCGAGAACGCGGGGTAATTACGCGTCCCTCTGCGCACTCGGCGGTGAAATCTTTTTTCAATGCTAAAATCCACTGCCGCGTCCCGCTCGTACTGAGGAGGAATCCGGATTCCGAAGGGAGGCAATTCCATGCTCAAGAGATCCGTATCACTCGCGCTGTGCGTGCTGCTGGTGAGCTCGACGCTGGCCGTGGCGGCGCCGCAACAGAAGACCGAATCGCTGTACAAACGCCTGGGCGGCTACGACGCGATCGCCGCCGTCACCGACGACTTTCTCAACCGGCTGGCCACCGATCCGCAGATGGGCCGCTTCTTCCAGGGGCTGAGCACCAGCTCGGTGACCAAGACGCGGCAGCACATCGTGGACTTCCTGTGCCAGGCCACGGGCGGACCCTGCGCCTACCACGGCCGCGACATGAAGACCGCGCACGCCGGCCTGAAAATCACCAAGGCGGATTGGGATTTGTCGGTCAAGCTGCTCACGGCCACGCTCGACAAGTTCCAGGTGCCGGCCAAAGAGAAAGGCGAAGTGCTGGCGGCAGTCGGAGGGCTGGAGAAGGACATCGTGGAAGTGAAGTAGCGTGACGACCTAGCGCCGCCGCGGCGGGCGCTGCGATAACGCTGTGTTAAGCACGCGCCGGACTGCGTACGGAAAGCGCTCCGGCGCGTAACCTTTCTGGCGGGAAACAATCTGCTCTGGGGTAGACTCTTGTCTTCGGGTAAGCGTGTGCGACGGCTGACGGCCATCCTGCTGTTCGTGCCGGTGGCGCTGGTGCTGCTGGCGCCTCCGCCTGCGCCCGCCACCGCCGGGGCGGAGCTCGAGCCGGGCATGGCCGGCCCCGGATGTCCGCACGAGCAAGAATCCCGCCAGCCCGGCCCGCCGAGCCGTTCCGAACACTGCTGCCATGACTGTTGCGTCTCTCTGGTGGCGGGAACGGTCGAGCCCACGCTGCAGTTGGCCGGGTCGCCGGTTCTCGAAGAACCGCTCCACGTCGGCGTTTCGGCGGCGCCCCCCGCCGAGCCGGAGGCCCCCTCGCTCTCCGAACGCGGACCTCCCGCAGCTTCCTCCTGCTGAAATCCCCAACCAGAGCTTGGTCCGAGGAGGAAGCATGCACGCCTGTTTCCGGCGAGGCTGCGTCATCGTCTTTCTGCTTTGTTGCGCGGAAGCGTTCGCGCACGACAGTGAACCCATCAACACAGAGTTCGCGGCGCCTTTTGCCCGCGGCAGCGGGAACCTGCAGTTCGGGGCGCAGTACTTCCGCGACCAGCCGGTGTATGACGCGGTCCCGGTGGAGTTCGAGTGGGGCTTCGCGCCCCGCATGCAGTTCTCCATCGCAACGCCGCTCACGCGGCGGAAGGAGGACGGCCGCACCGACATCCGACCGGGCAATGTGGAGATCGCCTACCGTTACCTGCTGGCGGGCGGAAGCCACCGTAAGTTTGCGGTGTCCATCAATCCCGAGGCCAAGCTGCCGACGGGCGACAAGCGGGTCGCCGAGCGGGCCTACGAACTGGGCGCGGCCATCCACATCGACACCCACCTGCTGCGCCGGCTGTGGACCCACACTAACCTGGGTTACGAGACGCCAGTGGCGCGCTTCGAGGAAAAGGAGAAGACGTTCTTCTACCGCTTTGCGGCCATGTTTCACGTATCAAAGCGGGTGCAGCCGGTGCTCGAAGTGGTGGGCGAGCGCGAGTTCAGCGAAGGAGTCACCCGGCTGGCCATCGTGCCGGAGGTGATCTTGGCCCTGAATCACCACTGGGAGATCAAGGCGGGCGTGCCACTGGGCGCGACTCGACACACGCCCGACGCAGGCTTGCAGGTTCAGATCACGTGGAAGTTCGGGAAGCACGACGCGCGCCAGTGAGGGCCCTGGCCGCCAAGCCGAGGTGACCTGACGCCGCCCGCGCGCATCCATTACTATGAAAGGCGTGGGGGACGGCTTCCTGCGTCCAGCTTTCCTGAGAGGTCGAGAGGCAATGGTTCAGAAGCAACGGGTTCTCTTCCTGGTTTTGACCCTGGTGTTGGCGGTTGCCGCAGTGGCACAACAGGCCGCGGTGACTCCGGTGAGCGCGGCGCTGAAGCCGCCCAAGGGCGCGAAGGTCGCCATCGTGGTCTTCGAAGACCTGCAGTGCCCGGACTGCCGGCGGGCGGCCCCGCTTTTGGCCGAGGCGGCGCGCGTCTACAAGATCCCGCTGGTGCGTTACGACTTTCCGCTGCCCATGCACAACTGGAGCTTCGACGCGCACGTGTTCGCGCGCTACTTCGATACCAAGTCCAAGAAACTGGGCGACGAGTTCCGCGAGTTCATCTTCCAGAACCAGCCGCAGATCACGCGCGAGAACCTGCGCAGCTTCGCCGACCGCTTCGCCGCCGAGCACAAGACGCCGCTGCCCTTCCTGGTGGATCCGCGGGGCGAGCTGGCCGCCAAGGTGAAGGCCGACTACACGCTGGGGCAGCGCACCGGCGTCTCGCACACGCCGACCATCTACGTGGTGAGCGATACCACGCGCGGCAAGCCGTTCGTCGAGGTGGTGGACCGCTCGGAGCTGTTCACGCTGATCGACGAGATGATCCGGGCGGCCAAATAAAGACTCTCACCGCAGAGACCGCAGAGAGAAGATTTTTCGCCGCGGATTCACGCGGATAAACGCGGATAAGGTGGTGCTAATCACTCGACAACCTTACATTCCCGGTCAAAATCGAGCTTGATAGAGAGTTTGAGAGTCTGGCCGGCCTGCACTTTGACCTTCTTCGGCTTGGATGCGAAGCAGTTGGACTTCACGTCACTGGCAATCACTTCGTATCGGCCGGGGCGGACGCCTTCAAACCTGAAGTTTCCGTTCACGTTGCTTCGAACCTTAGCAATCTCAAGAGTACGCAGATTGATCAGCAAGATGGTGGCATCAGGGAAGATTGCGCCGGTCATTTCCACAACCGTGCCCTCCACTGCGCCAGGACTGGCCTGAGCTGCAGCGGACACAAGCGAAAGCCCGAGCAACGAGCTGATCAAGATCGCACGCACAGTATCAGCCTGTTAGCCTCGTCTGTCTCTGCGCTCTCTGCGGTCTCTGCGGTGAAATCACTTCAGCTTTTCCAACACGGCGAACACCTCGGCATTGGGCGGTTGCTCGCCCAGGTCGTAGACGCGGCTGAAGGCGATCTTGCCGTCCTTATCCACCACGAACACGGCGCGCTCGTTGATGCCGGGGATGGGCGGGCCTTCGCGGAAGGCGCCGTAGGCGCGCGCCACCGCGCCGTGCGGATAGAAGTCGCTGCACAGCGGGTAGTGCAGCAGACCGATGTCGTGCTTCTGCCAGCCGAGGTGGCAGAAGGTCGAGTCCACGCTGATGCCCAGCACCTGGGCATTGAGGCCGGCGAACCTGGCGAGCTCGCGGTCGTACGCCGGCATCTGCATGGCTCAGGTGGGCGTCCAGGCGGCGGGAAAGAACGCCAGTACGACGTGCTGCTTGCCGCGATAGTCGGCGAGTTTCACCTGGTGCTTGCGCTCGCCGGTGACCGCGGGCAGGTCGAAGTCGGGCGCCATCGCTCCGACTTGCAATAAGGACATGATTCCTCCGGTGCTATTCCGAACAGACGGGTGAATGTTTCAGTGTATTGAGTGAAACGGAACCAGGCAAGCGACGAAACCCGGATCCTTCGCTCGGGTTTCCCAAGCTGGAGAAAACGCTTGGGTCCCTCCCTCGCTCAGGATGACGGCATTCCACACGAAGCAACCACTCTGCCGCAACGAGGGATGACACTGTTCCATTTCTCGGCGTCCTCTGCGCTCTCGGCGGTGAAAGCTTTACGCCTTCTCCAGCAACTGGCGCAGCACATAGTGCAGGATGCCGCCGTGCTGGTAGTAGAGCACTTCCTGCGGCGTATCGATGCGCACGGTGGCGGGAAACTCCGTGATCTTGCCGCCGGGCGCCGTGGCGCGCACGGTGACGGTGCGCCCGCTCTTGAAACCTGAATCGAGCAGCGCCTTAAGGCCCACGATGTCATAGGTCTCTTCCCCCGAAAGGCCGAGCGAGTCGGCGCTCTGGCCGGCGGCGAACTCCAGCGGCAGGATGCCCATGCCCACCAGGTTCGAGCGGTGGATGCGCTCGTAGCTCTGCGCGATGACGGCGCGCACCCCGAGCAGATAGGGCCCTTTGGCGGCCCAGTCGCGCGACGATCCCGAGCCGTACTCTTTCCCGGCCAGCACCACCAGCGGCACGTTTTCGGCGCGATATTTCACCGACGCGTCGAAGATGGACATGACTTCGCCATCCGGCAAGTGTTTGGTCACGCCGCCTTCCGAGCCAGGCACCATGAGGTTGCGCAGACGGACGTTGGCGAAAGTGCCGCGCACCATCACTTCGTCGTTGCCGCGGCGCGAGCCGTAGGAGTTGAAGTCGGCAGGCTTGACGCCTCGCGAAATCAGATATTGCCCGGCGGGGCTGTCTTTCTTGATGGAGCCGGCGGGCGAGATGTGGTCGGTGGTGACGCTGTCGCCCAGTTTCGCCAGCACGCGCGCGCCGCGGATCTCGGTGATGGGCGGCGGCGTCCCGGTCATGCTCTCGAAGTACGGCGGATGCTTGATGTAGGTCGAGTCCTTGTCCCAGGCGTAGGTCTTGCCGCTGGGCACGGGCATGGACTTCCAGCGCAGGTCGCCCTCGAAGACTGAGGCGTAGGTCTTCTGGAACTGGGAGGAGGCGAGCGACTTCTCGATGGTCTCGGCGATTTCCTTTTGCGAAGGCCAGATGTCGCGCAGGTAGACGGGCTGGCCGTCGCGGCCTTTGCCGAGCGGCTCTTCGGCGAGGTTCACGTCCATGCGGCCGGCCAGCGCGTAGGCCACCACCAGCGGCGGCGACGCCAGGTAGTTGGCGCGCACATCAGGGTTGATGCGGCCCTCGAAGTTGCGGTTTCCGCTGAGCACCGAGGCGACTACCAGATTGTTCTCCTGGACGGTCTTTGCGACTTCCGGCGGCAGCGGGCCGGAGTTGCCGATGCAGGTGGTGCAGCCGAAACCCACGGTGTGGAACTTCAGCTTTTCGAGATAGGGCATCAGGCCGGAGGTTTGCAGGTACTCGGTGACGACTTTCGAGCCGGGCGCGAGCGAGGTCTTCACCCAGGGCGGAACTTCCAGTCCTTTCTCGACCGCTTTCTTGGCCAGCAGGCCGGCCGCAACCATCACCGAGGGGTTCGAGGTGTTGGTGCAACTGGTGATGGCGGCGATGACCACGCTGCCGTGCTTCAGGTTCTTGCAGTAATCGCCGTTGCCGCTGCCGCCGTTTCCGTAAGGATGGCCGCCTTCGCCTTCCCAGCGCGCCACCTGCTCCGGCCGCTTGGGATTGGGCTTGATGAGCGAGGGCAGGGCCTCGGCGAAGTTCGCTGCGGCTCGGGAGAGCGACACCCGGTCCTGCGGACGTCGCGGCCCGGCGAGCGAGGGCTCGACCGCGCCCAGGTCGAGCTCGAGCGTATCCGAGTACTCGGCGTCGGGCGTCTCCGGCGTATGGAACAGTCCCTGCTCTTTGCAATACGCCTCGACCAGCGCGACCTGCTCCTCCGAGCGCCCGCTGAAGCGCAGGTAGCGCAGCGTCTCGGCATCCACGGGAAAGATGCCGCAGGTGGCGCCGTATTCCGGCGCCATGTTGGCGATGGTGGCGCGGTCGGCCAGCGGCAGGTTGGCCAGGCCGGGTCCGAAGAACTCGACGAACTTCCCCACCACGCCTTTCTTGCGCAGCATCTCGGTGACGGTGAGCACGAGGTCGGTGGCGGTGGAGCCTTCACGCAGCTTGCCGGTCAGGCGAAAACCCACCACCTGCGGGATGAGCATGGAGACGGGCTGGCCGAGCATGGCGGCCTCGGCTTCGATACCGCCTACGCCCCAACCCAGCACGCCCAGGCCGTTGATCATGGTGGTGTGGGAATCGGTGCCGACCAGCGTGTCCGGATACGCAAGCGGCTTGCCGTCGGCGCCGGGCGCGGCGAAGACCACGCGCGCCAGGTACTCCAGATTCACCTGGTGGCAGATGCCGGTGGAAGGCGGCACGACGCGGAAGTTCGCAAACGCCGTCTGTCCCCAGCGCAGAAAGGCGTAGCGCTCGCGGTTACGCTGGTATTCGATCTCGGCGTTGAGGTCGAGCGCCTTGGGCGAGCCGAATTCGTCCACCTGCACGGAGTGGTCGATCACCAGCTCGGCGGGCTGCAGCGGATTGATGCGCTCGGGATCGCCGCCCAGGCGGACCATGGCGTCGCGCATGGCGGCGAGATCCACCACCGCGGGGACGCCGGTGAAGTCCTGCATCAGGACGCGCGCGGGCGTGAAAGCGATCTCGCGCGCGGGCTGCGCTTTCGGGTCCCAGGAAGCCAGGGCGCGGATGTCGGCGGCGCGCACGGCGCGGCCATCCTCGGTGCGCAGCAGGTTCTCCAGCAGAATACGCAGCGAGTAGGGCAGGCGGCGCGTGTTCAGACCCTGCTTGTCGAGCGCGTCCAGGCGATAGAGCTGGTATTCCTTCGCGCCCACGCGGAAAGAAGAGCGGCTGGAGAAACTGTCCATGGCTGGCTCCCGAGAGAGAAGGACAACAGTAAATTCTACACTTCGCTCATCGGGTCATGGGGTCATGTAAAGAGAGGGGCATTTGGTGACTGTACCCCATGTCTGCGCGATGTGGTTCCGCGCAGACCTGGGGCGCAACCATCTTCTTGCATCGGTAACGATGTCACCTCACTTTCCGGCGGCCGCTAGGGATTGTGGCACGGAAACTTACCTGTGGCGTTGCTGAATGTGCCGCTACACAACACATCGCCCCCGGTGTTTCCGGTCATGGTCGCGTTTCCGCCGACGAAGGCGAACGATGAGTCGCCTACATCAACGCCCGCACCATTGTTGCTTATGCTGTTGCCTGTTCCGGCAAACCGCAGAACCGACGCCATGAACATCGCGACTCCCGGTCCACCAGTGTTTCCTGTTACGTTCGCAGCGTTTTGCCCGACAAATACTGTGGAGTTGATTTCCATAAATACACCAGCATTCGCGTTGCCGCTGATGGTAGTCGGGCCAGTCCCACCGTTTGTGATACGCAACAAGCTGTGGCTCGACACGTAAACACCCACATCCTGGTTGTCCTGGATGGTGGAGTTGAAAACTACAGTTTCGCCCCCGTAGATCGTGGTCAGCCCGATTGCGCTGTCCTGAAGCGTGCTGTTTTGGATTTCTGCAGCGCTCTGGCGGCCGATGAACACAGCGGAGTCTGCGGCTCCCTGGACGGTGTTGTTCCACAGAACACATGAGCTGTAGGCAAAGCAGGCGATGCCCTCGACGCCCCCGTTGATGGTGAAGCCTTCGATCCTGACCTGGCGAGAACCAACAACGTCTATGACGTCGTTATCGTCCGGCACCGCCGGTGTCGGGTCGTTTATGCTGGCCCCGGTGGTGGATACCAGCTTCAGACTGTCGAATTGATCGATCAGCAGCGCCTCATTGCAGACACCGGAGACGGTGATGGTGTGCGGCCCCTGCTTGCTGAGCGAGTTGATGGCCGCCTGGATGGAGTTGTTCTTCTTGGCGCCACAGTTCACGTTGACGTCCGTGGCGTGGGCGGAAACCGCTGCCAGCAGCAGGATGCCAAGCGCCGCAAGTACGTAGGCTGTGCGGAGTTTCATACTGTCTCTCCTGGGAAACGAATTGTCTTGTGAACGGCGCGCTCCGCGAAGGGGAGCTTGAGCGCGACAGAAAGGGCCGCGGAGTCGCCTTGTGGAATCGGGATGCTATAGACACATCGAGTCGCATGTCAAGCCGCGCACCGTTGCCTGTGACATGCGCGGCGCCCCTGCGCTCACGAAGGTGAGATCGTTCGTGCCTTCCTGCAACTTTCCTCTTGACATCTGCATCTCATTGTCATATGCTGTGTGAAGTATTGACTATGAGAATATAACTCCTTATTTGCGGGGAACTTGCCTCTAACTCCTTTGTTTCCGGGGATCTTCCGGGACTTTGCCACCCTAACTCGTTGATTCCATTAGTTGGGTAGGGGGAAGGGGGTATCCATGAACGACTCCTTGGCAAAACTCGAGCTGGCCCGTAACGCGCCACGCTGCAATCACTTCAAGGCGGATGGCCGTCGCTGCGGCTCGCCCGCCATCAAGGGGAAAAGGCTCTGTTACGCCCACCTCCGGGCCCGTTATCCGCAGAAAAACGGCCTCCTGCCCGCCCTCCGGGACGACGAGGCCGTGGCCTGCGCCGCTATGCAGGTCGCCCGCGCCCTGACGGAGCAGTCCCTCGACCCGCGCACCGCGTCCCTCTTGCTGTGGTCGCTGCAGATCGCCAAGTCCACTTTTCGAGGTGACGATGACAAGATGACCAGATGACTCGATGACCACATGACCAGATAACTCGATGGCCCACGTCACAGAGCAAGGTGTAACTCCTTGACAAGCGTGAGGTGCAGGAATACCATGACCGGCCCACAGGGCGACTCCGCGGTCCTTTTGTCGCGCTCACACTCCCCTCTGCGGAGCGCGCCGTTCACAAGACAATTCGTTTCCCAGGAGGGACAGTATGAGACTCCGCACAGCTTACGTGCTTGCGGCGGTTTGGGTATTGCTGCTCACAGCGGGTTCGGCATACGCGGCCGACGTCACCGTGGATTGCAACAAGAAGAAGACCATCAATGCAGCCCTGGCCGGGCTCAGCAAGCAAGGGCCGCACACCGTCACGGTTTCGGGTACGTGCAATGAGAATGTGGTCATCGACGGGTTCGATACGTTGACGCTGATAGGCACGGCCGGGGCCAGCATCAACGACCCCACGCCGGGGAACCTGGCAGACAACGACGTGGTGGACATCCTCCAGTCCCGCAACGTGACCGTGCAGGGCTTTACCATCAATGGTGGTATTGAGGGCGTGGCGTGCATCCAGTTCAGTGTGTGCTATCTGCGGGAACTGCTCGTGCAGGGTCAATCGGGCGACGGCGTAATCTACGCTCGAAGCTCCGGGTTTGTGGACAACACTACCATCCAGAACACGCTCTTTGCCGGCTTCCAGGCAGTCAACAGCAGCAATGTGATCCTGGGTAGCAACTTGTTCGGCACACCCGGAACCACCACCATCCAGAACAACGGCACCGAGGAGAATGGAGGGTTCGGTGTCAATGCAAATCACGGAAGCAACCTGACGTTGGTTGGGGTGACGGTTCAGGGCCACGCCTATGGAGATGGTGTGAGTGCTAATTTTGGCGCATTTCTGCGTCTGCTGGGATCGAACACCATTACAGCAAACGCCGGGAATGGCATCAGCATCAGCGGTGCATTAGCGCGGATCCAGGCTGCCGGCGAAACGGTTTCAATCACCAACAATGGTGGGAACGGCGTGAATCTGGCGAATACTTCCACCTTCCAATCGCAAGGAGGAACCCTAACCGTGACCGGCAACACCGGAAACGGGATTCGCATTGGCCACCTCTCATTTGTGCGCTTGGCCGCTGGGAGAACGATCAGCGGGAACGGTTCGCCGGACGTGAATTGCTCGGTGTCAACCGCGAAGACGGAAGGCGTGGGCGACAGCAGCAGTCCGAACCTGGGAGGCGGGACGACGAACTGCACGGAGCCGGCGCCGTAGGGCTGCGACGGTGGCTTCGGAGGGAGCGCGGGTGTCTGCCCTTGTCGCCCGCCCTCCTTCCACGTCCGTCGTGGCGGAGTCGGGCGGGCTCGAGTCGTGGTAGCAGCCCTAGAGACGTTGCTTGCAACGTCTCGCGAGACGCAGCAAGCTGCGTTTCTACGCGGTGTGGGCCTGAGGAGCGGATGTTGCAATCACGCGATGGCCCGTCGGCCGGTTCACGCGACGGCTACCCGACCGTCCACATGCGGAAGGTCTGCACCAGCAGCCAGGCGTTGAGCGCAGCGATGAGGACGGCGACGGTCCAGGAAAGGGCCTTGACCCAGCCGGGGTCCGCGAACTCGCCCATCTTGCGCCGGTCGCTGGTGAACATCACCAGCGGGAAGACGGCGAAGCTCAACTGCATGCTGAGGATCACCTGGCTCAGGATGAGCAGGCGGGCGGTGCCGCTTTCCCCGTAGTAGAGAGTCACCAGGACGGCGGGCACGAGCGCCACCAGCCGGGTGATGAGGCGGCGCAGCCAGGGCTTCAAGCGGATGCGCAGGAAGCCCTCCATCACCACCTGCCCGGCGAGCGTGCCGGTGAGGGTGGAGTTCTGGCCGGAGGCCAGCAGGGCCAGGGCGAACAGGGTGCTGGCGCCGGTGACGCCCAGCAAAGGCGTCAGCAGGTGGTAGGCCTGGCCGATCTCGGCCACCTGGCCGTAGCCGTTGCGATAGAACGTGGCTGCCGCGACGATGAGGATGGCGGCGTTGACGAATAGCGCGAACATCAGCGCGACGGTCGAATCCAGAGTGGAAAACTTGATGGCCTCGCGCATGCCCTCGCGCGTGCGCTCGAAATTGCGCGTCTGCACGAGGGAGGAATGCAGATAAAGATTGTGCGGCATCACGGTCGCTCCCAGGATGCCGATGGCGATATAGAGCATCTCGGGATTGGTGATGATTTGCGGCGAGGGAACGAAGAAGCCATGGGCGATGGCGCGAATCTCGGGGCGCGAGAAGACGATCTCCAGCGCGAAACAGAAGCCCACTACGCCCAGGAGCGAGATGACCAGCGCCTCGATGTAACGGAAGCCGCGGTTCTGCAGATAGAGCACGAGCAGGACGTCGAGCGCGGTGAGGCACACGCCCCAGATCAGCGGGATGCCGAACAGCAGTTGGAGCGCGATGGCCGAGCCGATGACTTCGGCCAGGTCGCAGGCGGCGATGGCGACCTCGCACAGCACCCACAGGCCGAAGGAGACCGGCCTGGAGTAATGGTCGCGGCAGGCCTGGGCGAGATCGCGGCCGGTGACGATCCCCAGCTTGACGGCCAGGCTCTGCAGCAGGATGGCCATCAGGTTGGAGAGCATGATGACCGAGAGCAGGGCGTAGTTGAAGCGCGAACCGGCGGCCAGGTCGGTGGCCCAGTTGCCGGGATCCATGTAGCCGACGGCTACCAGATAGCCGGGGCCGGCGAAGGCCAGCATCTTGCGCCAGAATCCGGCGGCGGCCACGGGCAGACTGCGATGCACCTCCGGGAGGCTGGGGGTGTCGACTTCGAAGCGCCAGGGACGAGTGCTCATGGGCTGCTGCGGTGGTTTCCGCAATGAGGCGCGGAACAAATCACACAATGATTCTATATTTAACCTAGGTTAATCAGCCAGTGTTACCTGGGATTCATCACAAGGCAGTGTGAGGAGAGATGCGCTCGGCGGCAGGATGCCGCCGGTACAGCCGGCCAGACGCCGGCGCTACATCGAAGTCAGCCGCGGGCAGCGACCCAGACCTTCTCCGCCACCGGGCCGCCGATGGAGATGCGGGCCGACCCCGCCCTGACGGTCATGGTCTGGTCATAGTTGCGGGTGAGCACCTGGAGGCGGACGCCGGGGCGGATGCCGCGCTGCTCCAGGAATTCGAGCAGGTCGCGATCGCGCTCGTAGACGCTGGAGACGGTGTAGCTGCCGGGCGCGGCTTCCGAAAGCAGCTTGAGCCCGCGCCGGCGGCGGGCGGCGGGGTTTTCCGGCGTGACCGGGTTGCCGTGGGGGCAGACGCCGCCGCGGCCCAGCTTCTGCGCCAGCTTGCGTTCGAAATCGGCGGAAACGGCGTGCTCCAGCCGCTCGGCTTCGTCGTGCACCTTGTGCCACTCCATGCCGAAGACTTCGGAGAGCATGCGCTCGATGAGGTGATGGCGCTCGGCGGTGCGCTGCGCGATCTCGCGACCGGCGCCGGTGAGCTGCACGCGGCCGTCCTTCTGCACGCGCACCAGGCCGTCCTTGCGCAGCCGCCGCAGGGCCATGGTGACTGCCGGCGCGGAAACATCGAGCCAGTGCGCCAGGGTGGCGGAAATCACCGTCTGGCCCTCGCTCTCGGCCTCCAGGATGGCCTTGAGGTAGTCCTCTTTGGAGATGGTGATCACGGAGAGGCCATTATACGAGTTCAGAGTATCGAGTACCGAGTTGCGCGTGCCTCCATTCGATTGACTTACAGCGCCGTGGAACCTACTCTTTTGATTCCCCATCTAACCTCGTATGCGCGTCCTGGTCATTGGCGGCGGCGGTCGCGAGCACGCCCTGGTGTGGAAACTGCGGCAGTCGCCCAAAGTCACGGAGGTGATCTGCGCGCCGGGCAACGGCGGCATCGCCGAGGACGCTGAATGCGTGCCGGTCGATGCGGGCTCGGTGGAGGCTCTGACGCAGGTCGCGCAGAAGGTTCGTCCCGACCTGACGGTGGTCGGGCCGGAATTGCCGCTGGCGCGCGGCGTAGTGGACGAGTTCCAGGCGAGAGGATGGCGCATCTTCGGGCCGACGCGGGCAGCCGCGCGGCTGGAGTCGAGCAAGAGCTTCGCCAAGGAGTTCATGCAGCGCATGAAAATCCCGACCGCGCACTACGCCGTCTGCCTTTCGCCGGCGGACGTGAAGGATGCGCTGCCGCACTTCCATGCGCCGCTGGTGGTCAAGGCCGACGGCCTGGCGGCCGGCAAAGGCGTGGTCATCGCTGCGACCAAGGAAGAGGCCGCCAGCGTGGCGGCGGAGATGCTGAGCGGCGCCCGCCTGGGCGAGGCCGGCACGCGCGTGGTGCTGGAGGAATGTCTGGAGGGCGAGGAGCTCTCTTTCCTTGTGCTTTCCGACGGCGAGCGCGTGGCGCCGCTGGTGGCTGCGCAGGATCACAAGCGCGTCGGCGACGGCGACACCGGACCCAATACTGGCGGCATGGGCGCGTACTCGACGCCCGGCCTGCTCGATCCGCACATGAGCGACTGGCTGCTGCACCACGTAGCCCGGCCGGTGATCGAGGGCATGCGGGCGGAGGAGGCGGAATACCGCGGCATCCTGTACTGCGGGTTGATGATGACCGCGCGCGGCCCCATGGTGCTGGAGTTCAATTGCCGCTTCGGCGACCCGGAAACGCAGGCCATCCTGATGCGCCTGGAGAGCGACCTGCTGGGCGCCTTCATCGCCTCCGTGGAAGGGCGCGTAAGCGAGGGCGACCTGCGCTGGTCGAGCGGGTCAACTACGTGTGTAGTGATTGCGGCGGCCGGCTATCCCGGGAGTTACGAAAGCGGCAAGCGGATCGAGGGCCTGGAGGATGCGGCCCGGGTTGAGGGCGTCAAGATCTTCCATGCGGGCACGGTCCGGCGCGACGGCGGCTACTTCACGGCTGGCGGGCGGGTGCTGAACGTCTGCGCCCACGCGGCCGACCTGGAAACGGCAGTAGAAAGAGCTTATCAAGCGGCGGCGAAGATCCACTTTGAGGGCATGCACTACCGCAAGGACATCGGAGCAAGGGCTCTGAAAGCTAAGGCGTAGGAGTCGCGGTTTCGAGAAACGGGAAACGAGGAACGAGAAACGCATGAAAAAACCGCAGGTAGCAATCGTGATGGGCAGCGACACCGACCTCGAGATCATGAGCGAGGCGGCCAAGGTGCTGGATGAATTCGGCATCGCCTACGAGATGGACGTGACCTCGGCACACCGCTCGCCGGCGCGCACGGCGGAGTTCGCGGCGGGCGCGGCGCGGCGCGGGCTGAAGGTGATCATTGCGGGCGCCGGCGGCGCAGCCCATCTGGCGGGCGTGGTGGCCGCGCATACCACCCTGCCGGTGATCGGCGTGCCCATTCCTTCGACGTCGCTCGGCGGGCTGGACTCGCTGTTGGCGACGGTGCAGATGCCGGCCGGCATCCCGGTGGCGACGGTGGCCATCGGCAAGGCGGGCGCGGCCAACGCGGCGGTGCTCGCGGCGCAGATGCTGGCGCTCAGCAGCGCGACCCTGGCCAAGAAGCTGGACGCCTACAAGCAGAAGCTGGCGCGCAGCGTGGAAGAAAAATCGGCGAAGTTGAAAGCTGTCACCTAGAAGCGACGGGAGAGAACCATGGCAGAGATTGCGGCGTTGCCCTTCGACAAGCTGATCGAATACGAGGAGGAGGAAGCGCAGAAGTGGGAAAAATGGCTGCGCACGCAGCCGCCCAAGGCGCTGGAGGTGCCGGTGGGCACCGGCGACACGGCGACCGTGCGCGGACTCATCTGGCACATCTGCGCCGTCGAATACCGCCACGCTCAGCGGCTGCTGGGCGAGCCGCCGGCTTCGCCGGAAGAACTGCGCCGGGAATCGCTGGACGACATCTTCCGTCTGGGCGACACGGCCCGCATGAAGATGACTTCATTCCTGGCCGGAGCCACGGACGCGGTACTCAATGAGACCATCACCTTCGAGACGCGCACTGCGGGTACGTTCACCAGCAGCCGGCGCAAGCTGCTGACGCATATCCTGTTGCATGGCATCCGTCATTGGGCGCAGATTGCCACCGCCCTCCGCCAGGCCGGCTACAAGCAGGACTGGCAGCACGATTTTCTGATGACGGAAGTAATGAAATAGCGGTTAGAGCTTCAGTCCTTTCAGCCAGGCGCGCAGGTCGGGGCCGAGATCCGGGCGCTTGAGGGCGAGTTCGACCGTGGCCTGCAGGAAGCCGAGCCGGTCGCCGGCGTCGTACCGCCGGCCTTCGAAGACGTAGCCGTAGACTTTTTCCTTCTCCAACAGCAGACGAATCGCGTCGGTGAGCTGGATCTCACCCAGGCGGCCGGCGGGTGTCCGCTCCAGGATGTCGAAGATGGCGGGGGTGAGGATATAGCGACCGATCACGGCCAGGTTCGAGGGGGCTTCCGAGGGCTGCGGTTTCTCCACCAGGTTGCGGATATCGTACAGGCGGCCGGCGAAGCGGCCGTTGGTGGGCTTGGCATCGAGCACGCCATAGGCGGCGATGGCGGGCCCTTCTACTACTTGTGTAGCAATGACGGAGGCGCCGGTTTCCTGGAAGACCTCGACCATCTGCGCCAGGCAGGGACGAGGCGCGTCGATGACGTCGTCGGCCAGCAGCACGGCGAAGGGCTCGTTATTGACCAGCTCCCTGGCCATGAGGACGGCATGGCCCAAGCCGAGCTGCTCCTTCTGGCGCACGTAGGCCACGTGGATCATGTCGGAGATCTGGCGGACGATGGCCAGCAGGTCGGCCTTGCCGCGGTGCTCGAGCATGTGCTCGAGCTCGTAGCTGTTATCAAAGTGGTCCTCGATGGCGCTCTTGCCGCGGCCGGTGACGATGATGATCTGGTCGAGGCCGGCGGCCAGCGCCTCTTCGACGCCGTACTGGATGATGGGCTTGTCCACCAGCGGCAGCATCTCCTTGGGCTGCGCCTTGGTGGCCGGCAAAAAGCGCGTGCCCAGGCCGGCGGCGGGGAAGACGGCTTTGCGGATGCGCGGCGGCATGAAAGGTGCGAGCGGCGATTATAACCGCCAAATTTCACATCGATGAAGAAACCCGGGTCTTCGCTCAGGTTTTCCCAGCAGGGGCAAGCCGCTAGGGGACCTTCCCGCGCCCAGGACGACAGCCGCGGTTATGGCGCTGACGTTCCTCCCAGCAATGCCTTGCGAATCACCGGGATGGGTACGCTGCCCTGCTGCATGAAGCGGTCGTGGAAGTCGCGGAGGCTGAACTGCGAGCCGCGAGCCTTCCGGTAATCTTCGCGCAACTTCAGGATCTCCAGCTTCCCCAGGTTGTAGACCAGGTAGGTGGGATCGGAGGTGCCGCGGCGGGTCTCACGCTCGGCGCTGACCTGCGGCTGATAGGCCTCGCGGCGGAAGAAGTCAATACCCTGCTCGTAGGTCATCTTGCCGGTGTGCATCTCGATGCCGACGATGAAGCGCGCATTGCGCAGCAGCGCGTCCTGGAGCTGCGAGAGGCGGAGTCTCAGGAAACCGAGGTCCGGATCGGCGCCGGTGCGGCCGTAGCCTTCATCGAGCATCATCTGTTCGCTGTAGTGGGCCCAGCCTTCTACGTTGGTCCAGGCGAAGCCGAATCCCAGGGTGCTGAAGTCGGTGGCGAGGAAGAGGCGCAGTTTGGAGGGCGCCTGGTCCTGCCACAGGTACTGCGTGAAGTGGCCGGGATAGGCCTCATGGATGGAAGTGCCCACGACGCCGACGTAGCTGAAGCTGCGCATGTGGCTTTCAATCTGCTCGGGGGTGGCGGCCGGATCGGGCAAAGCGACGTGGTAGAAGGCTTCGTTCACGTGCTTTTCGAACGCGCCGGGGGCATCGAGCGAGGCGGAGCTGGTGGCGCGCATGAAGGGCGGGGTTTCTTCGACGCGGAGCTTGCGGTCCGAAGGCAGGGTGATGATCTGATGCTGGACGACGAAGTCGCGCAGCGAGCCAAGCGTCTTGCGGACGGCGTCCAGGAGTTCGCCGGGCTTGGGGTGATCGCGCTCCATGTCGTCGAGCACATCCAGCGGCGAGCGCGCAGGATCGATCTGCCGGGCGGTTTGGGCGAACGCGGCCTGGTTGCGGCGCAGGTCGGCATAGGCGATTTCGAGCAACCGGTCGAGCGGCGTTTCCACCATCTCTTCGTAGAGCAGCTTCTTGCGGAACAGGTCGGCACCGATGCGGAAGTCGCCGTGCGAGCGCGGCAGCAGGTCGTTGCGCAGGAACTGTTCGTAGTCGCGCAGGGCGGCGATGGCCTGCTGGTTGGCGGCGCGAAACCCGGCCGTGAGCCGGGGATCCTTCACGCTGGCGAAGGCAGCCGGAACATCGTTCTCAAAGAAGCCGATGATGCCGGGCAGTTGCAGGAGCGCGGTTTCGGTGTGGATGCGAGGCGGGTTTTTCAGGTTGGCGCGGGCCTGTTGCAGCAACTGCGGGATGAGGCGCAGGCGCGCCGTGGCCGGACGAATGCGTTCTTCCGGCGGCGCGAATTCGCGGCTCATCAGCACAAACATGGTGTTGCTGGCGAGCGAGGAGTAGTCGTCGGGGTTGGTCTCCCACATGCGCACGCTTTCCAGACGCAGGACGGAGGCACGGATGAAGCTGAGGGCCAGTTCACGGTCCGCGGATTCGAGCGCGGTCGAGGCAGCAACCTGCTCGAAGCGGCGCTCGAAGCTACGCAACTCGTCAATCTGAGCGCGGATGCCGGCGGGCGAGAAGTCCTCGATGCGCCCGTCGTGCTCATGGATGCCGGCCACAGTCGCGGGCGTGGGGTTCATGCGGAAGAAGGCAGCGATGAAATCTTCAACCAGCGCCGGGAACTGCTTCGCGGAGTCCTTCTCTTCTCCGACCAAGGCTCTGCGAATGACGGCCAGCGGCACGGGGCCCTGGGCGAGGAAGGCGTCATGAAAGCTGCCGAGGTTGAAGGCGCTACCCAGTTTCCTGGCGTACTGCTCGCGGAGGTCGAGGATCTGCAGCTTGCCGAGGGTGTAAATGAGATAGGTGGGGTCGGCGGTCCCGCGTTTGGTTTCGCGCTCGGCGTTGACGCGGGTGGCGTGGCACTCGTTCTGGAAGAAGTCGATGCCCTGGTCGAAGGTCATCGTGCCGGTGTGCATCTCGAGGCCGACCAGGAAACGGCAATTGCGCAAGAGCGCGGCCTGGAGCTGACCCAGACGCAGCTTGGGGTCGTTATCGCCGTAACCTTCGTCGAGCATCATCTGCTCGGCGTAGTGGGCCCAGCCCTCGGAATTGGAGCCGGCGAAGCCGCCGGTGGTCCACAACAGCTTGCGGAAACGGCTGGGCGCACGGCCGGTCCACAGCGCCTGCAGGTAGTGGCCGGGATAGGCCTCGTGGACAGAAGTGGCGATGATGGTGTTGCGGTTGAAGAACGACATGTGGTCTTCCACCTGTTTCGCGGTCCAACTTTTGTCGGGAAGCGTGACGCTGAAGTAGGACTCCGTCGCGTTCTCTTCGAATGGGCCGGGCGTATCCATGGAAGCGAAGGTGAGGGCGCGGGCGAAGGGCGGCGTCTCCTGCAGGATGGGCGGAACGGGCGAAGGGATGGTGGCGATCTTTTTCCGGGTGATGAACTCCTGCAAACCGGCGAGCGTGCCGCGGAAGGCGTCGAGCACCCCTTCGGGCGCAGGATGGTCCTTGCCCAGTTCGGCCAGAACCTCCGGAGCGGGACGGGAGGCATCGATGCGCGCGGCCGTCTTGCGGAACCACTGCTGGTTGCGGCGCAAGTCGGCGTAGCCGATCTCGCGCAGGCGGTCGAGCGGGATGTCGATCATCTCCTCGTAAAGCAGTTTCTTGCGGAAATTTTCGGCCCCGATGCGGAAGTCGCCGTTGGAGCGCGGCAGCAGGCCTTCGCGGAGGAACTTTTCGTAGCTGGTGAGGGCGTCGATGACCTGCCGGTTGGCCTGGCGGAATTGACTGAGCAAGACCTCGTCCCGCACATCGGCGAACGCCTTGGGGACATCGTCACGGAAAAAGCCGGTGATGCCGGGCAACTGCTGCAGCGCGATCTCGGTATAAATGCGCGGCGGATTCCTCAGGTTGGCGCGCGCGGCCTGGAACACGGCCGGCATGCGGCGCAGGCGGGCGATGACGGCGCGCAGGCGCTCCGCCGGTGGGGCGTAGTTGCGGCTCATGATGACGAACACGGCGTAGCTCGCGCTGCCGGCGTAGGCATCCGGGTTCTTCTCCCACATGCGGACGTCTTCGAGCTCGAGCAGGCGGGCGTGGATGAGCGAGATGGCCATCTCGCGGTCGGCGGCGTCCACGGGCTGAAGCAACTTGGGGTCGAAAGCTTCCACGCGCGCGAGGATCCGGCGCAGGTCGCGGATCTCCGATCGCACGGCAGCCTGGCTGTAGTCCTCCAGGCGCGTGTCGTACTGATGGAAGCCGGCGGCGGTGGCCTCGGTAGGGTGATGGCGGTAGCGAACATCGAAGTACTGGTCGAGCAGCTTGTGAAATCTCTCGGTGGCGCGAGGAACTTTGAGGGCCTGCGGCGAAGGCGCCGCCAGAGCCGCGGGCATCAACAGGATGAACAGCAACAGGGCGGACGTGCGGGATTTCATGCTTTCTCCGTGGCGGCAAGGGTGCCTCGCGCGGCGCCGGGAACGGCCTCGGCGGGAGCGAGGTGCAGCAGCAACTCTTTTAGACGCGCCAGCACATCGGCGGCTTGGGTGGATTTGAGCGAAAACTTCAGCACACCGGCGGGCGTGAACTGCGCTCCGGTCTCGCCGGCGACGAAACGGGCGAGACGGGCGGGATCGATGGATGCCGCCGGGGAAAAGTGCACCTGCACCTCGTTGCGGCGGCGGTCGATCATGGTGACGCCTTGTGCGGCGGCCAGCAGGCGCAGCGCCGCGTAGTCCAGCAGGTAGCCGACAGCGGGCGGGGGCGGGCCGTAGCGGTCGGCCAGCTCAGCGCGCACGTCGGCAAGCTGCGATTCCGATTCCACGCCGGCGACGCGTTTGTACATGCGCAGACGCTGGTTCTCGTCGGGGATGTATTCCGGCGGGATGCGGATGGGCAGGCCGAGGTTGATCTGCGTCTCAGCCGGGGCGCGCGGCGCTTCCTGGCCCTGCAGCTCGCGCACGGTGGTCTCCAGCATGCGCGTGTAGAGCTCGAAGCCCACGGCTTCGATGTGGCCGCTCTGCTCTGCGCCCAGGAGGTTGCCGGCGCCGCGCAGCTCCAGGTCGAGCGCGGCCAGCTTGAAGCCCGCACCCAGGTCGGAGAACTCCTTGAGCGCGGCCAGGCGGCGGCGAGCCACGGGCGTGAGCTCGTCAGCGCCGGGGATGAGCAGGTAGGCGTAGGCGCGGCGGTTGGAGCGGCCTACGCGGCCGCGGAGCTGGTACAGCTCGGCCAGGCCGAAGCGGTCGGCACGATGGATGACGATGGTGTTGCACAACGGGATGTCCAGCCCGTTCTCGATGATGGTGGTGGAGACGAGCACGTCGGCCTCGTGGCGCATGAAACGGAGCATGACTTTCTCCAGCTCGTTCTCCGACATCTGCCCATGCCCTACCAGCACCCGGGCTCGCGGAGCCAGCTCCTGGATGCGGGCGGCCATTTCGTAAATGGTGTCCACACGGTTATGGACGAAGTAGACCTGGCCGCCGCGCTCCAGTTCATGCTCGATGGCGGTGCGGATGAGCTGCTCGTCAAAGGCGGCAACCACGGTCTGAATGGCCATGCGGTCGCGGGGCGGGGTTTCGATGACGCTCATGTCCCGCAGCCCGACCAGCGACATGTGCAGCGTGCGCGGGATGGGCGTGGCCGACAGGGTGAGCACATCCACTTCCTTCTTGAGCTGCTTGAGCCGCTCCTTGTGCCGCACGCCGAAGCGCTGTTCTTCGTCCACAATCACCAGGCCGAGGTTGGGGAAGTGCACGTCGCGGGAGAGCAGGCGGTGAGTGCCAATGACGATATCGACTTTGCCGGCCTCGATGCGCGCCAGGATCTCCTTCTGCTGCCGGGCGGTGCGGAAGCGGCTGAGCATCTCGATGGTGATAGGGAAGGCGGCAAAGCGCTGGCGGAAGGTCTCATAGTGCTGGAAGACCAGGACGGTGGTGGGTGCGAGCACGACCACCTGCTTGTTGTCGCCGACGGCCTTGAAGGCGGCGCGCATGGCAACCTCGGTCTTGCCATAGCCGACGTCGCCGCAGAGCAGGCGGTCCATGGGCTGGGAGGACTCCATGTCCCGCTTGACGTCGACGATGGCCTGCTCCTGGTCCTCGGTCTCGCTGTGCTCGAAGGCCTCCTCGAATTCGCGCTGCCATTCGCTATCGGGCGGGAAGGCATGGCCGGCGGCGGCGCGGCGCTGGGCGTAGAGCTTGAGCAGCTCGTCGGCCATGTCCTGCATGGCCTTTTTGACGCGCGCCTTGGTGCGGGTCCAGGCGGCGCTGCCGAGGCGGGCCAGCGGCGGCCGGGCGCCCTCGGCGGAGCGGTATTTCTGCACCAGGTCCAGGCGCGTGAGCGGGACATAGAGCTTGGCGCCCTCGGCGTACTCCAGCACCATGAATTCGCCGGAAAAGTCGCCGTGGGTGATCTCTTTCAGGCCCAGATAGCGGCCGATGCCGTGCTCCACGTGGACGACGTAATCGCCGACGGCCAAGTCGCGGAAGTCGGAGAGGAAGGCGGAGACCTTGGACTTGCGGCGGATGGGCTGGGCGATGACCGTCTCGGACTCGTCGAACAGGTCGCGGGCACCGAACAAGGCCAGGGCCGCGCCGGGCAGGACCACGCCTTCCGGAATGAGGGCTTTGACTATAGTTGTAGTAGTTATGTCTTCCGCCAGGTAGCCGGTCTCTTCCAGCCAGGTGTCGCTGCCGGATCCGGTACGGAAACCCAGGCGGTAGGGCAGGCCGTACTCGGCCAGGACTTCGGCAAGGCGTTCCACTTCGCCCGCATTGGGAGCGGCGAAGATAACTCTCTGGCCCTGGGTTGTGAGGCGCTGGGCCTCTTCGATCATGAGCGGGATGGAGCCGTGGAAGCGAGGGGCCGGCTGGGATAGCAACGACACTTGTAGTGCTGCATCGGAGGCCTCGATGCCCAGGTGTTCCAACGCTCCGCCGGGCCGGCTCTCCAACCGGGAGAGTAGTTGTTCGGGCGGCAGGTAGAGGTCTTCGGGAGGCGCCAGGCGTCCGACCCCACTGCGTTCATGGGCGGACTGCACTCGCTCCCACCAATGGTCGAGTTGCGCGCGCGTCTCGGAGGGTTCATCCAGCATGACGACCGAGGCCGGCAACAGGTCGAGAAGCGTGCCTTCGCTGCCGGCAAGGGGAGCATACATCTCCCATCCGGGAAACACGGTGACACCGGCGACCGCCAGAGCCTCCTGGACGGCGGCTCCGGCTCCGGCAACCCGCTTGCCGGAGAGCCGGGCGTGGATGGCGGCCAGCATCTCCTGGCGCACCGGAGTCTCGGTAAGCGGTAGAAGCAGGGCTGCGTCGATCGGGTTGGAGGACCGCTGCGAGGCGGGCTCGAACTTGCGGATGGACTCGATCTCGTCGCCGAAAAACTCCACGCGCACGGGCCGATCGGCTTCCGGCGAATAGACATCCAGGATGCCGCCGCGCAGGGCGTATTCGCCGGGCATCTCCACCAGGTCGGCGGGGGCGTAGCCCACTTCGTTCAGGTGCCCGACCAGAGCCTGGACATCCAGCTCCTCGCCGCGGCGCAGCACGCGCCCCAGCCCGGCATAGTATTCGGCGGCGCGCAGGCGCATGGCCACGGCTGCCACCGGTGCGACCACGATGGCCGCCTCGCCGCTGGCAATCTTCCACAGCGTGGCGGCGCGCTGCTCCTGGATTTCCGGATGCGGAGAAAGGTTGTCGTAGGGCAGAACGTCATAGGCAGGCAGGACCAGGACCGACTGCGGTTCGGCTGCGCCGGTAAGCTCACAGAAGGCCCGCAAAACCGGAGCCAGGTCTTCCGCCGCCCGGTTGTTGCCGACCACGGTCACCAGCGGCCGCATCAACCGGTGTTGCAACAGCACCAAATACAGCGCCTTAGCCGTGGGGACGAGCCCGGCAACACGTATCCGCCCCGCGCCGGCCCGGAGGTGGGGTATGGCGCGCGCCAGGGCGTCCAGCTTTTCCACGTCCGCAAAGAGCTGGCGGACGAAAGGCAAGATCATGCGGCGTCCATTCTAACAGCCGCGTAAGAGCGGTCTGGTATAGTACTGCCCTTCCTCCGAGTCCCCATGCCGCGCAAGCTGGACCGCTCCCGCGAACTGCAGAAGAAGGCTGAGGCGCTGATGCCGGGCGGCGTCAGCTCGCCGGTGCGCGCGTTCAAGGCCGTGGGCGGCGAGCCTCCGTTCCTGGTGCGTGGCCGGGGGGCGCGCGTCTGGGACGCCGACGACAACGAGTATCTCGATTACCTGGGGTCGTGGGGGCCGTTGATCCTCGGGCACGCGGAGCCGCGTGTGGTGGCCGAGGTCGAGCTGGCGGCGCGCAACGGCACCAGCTTCGGCGCCTCCACGCCAGCGGAGACGGAGCTGGCCGAGCTGATTACCGACGCCATGCCGTCAATCGAGAAGATCCGCTTCGTCAACTCGGGCACGGAAGCGACCATGTCCGCCCTCCGCGTGGCCCGCGCGTTTACCGGCCGCAAGTACGTGGTCAAGTTCGAGGGCTGCTACCACGGGCACGCGGACTCGCTGCTGGTGAAGGCGGGTTCGGGAGTGGCCACGCTGGGCATTCCGGGCTCGGCGGGCGTACCGGAGTTCATCGCACAGTTCACTGTGGCGCTGCCGTTCAACAACGTGGACGCGCTGCAGGAGGCGTTCCGGCGGCTGCCGGGCGAGATTGCCTGCGTCATCGTGGAGCCGGTGGTGGGCAACATGGGCGTGGTGAAACCCGCGCCCGGATACCTGGACGCGCTGCGCTACATCACGTCGCGCCACGGGACGCTGCTCATCTTCGATGAAGTGATGACCGGTTTCCGGCTGGCCTGGGGCGGAGCGCAGGGACGCTACGGCGTGGTGCCTGACATGACCACGCTGGGCAAGATCATCGGCGGCGGGCTGCCGGTGGGCGCCTACGGCGGCCCGGCGGAGATGATGGACCTGGTGGCGCCGCTGGGGCCGGTCTACCAGGCGGGCACGCTTTCCGGCAATCCGCTGGCGATGGCGGCGGGACTGGCGACGCTGCGCTACCTGCAGGAGCATCGCCGGACGTTTTACAGCCGGCTGGAAGACCTGACGCGGCAACTGGTGGCGGGCGTGACGGAAGCAGCGCAGCAGAACGGCATTGCGCTCACGCATAACCAGGCGGGATCGATGTTCACCTGGTTCTTCACCAACACCGAAGTACGCGACTGGGCGACCGCACAACAGGCGGATAGCGCGCTCTACGGACGCTTCCACCGCGGCATGCTCGACCGGGGCGTCTACCTGCCGCCCTCACAGTTTGAAGCCGCCTTTGTCAGCGGCGCCCACACCGAGGACGACGTCAGCCAGACCATCGAGGCCGCGCTCGACGTGTTCGCCGAGATGAGCCGGGAACAGCGGGGAAAGAAACCCTAAAAGCATTCACCGCCGAGCCGAGCGCGCCGTGTGCGCTGAGAAAAAATCCCCGCCGCCGATTTACGCGGAGAAACGCGGATCCATATGGATTTGCAATCCATGTCGTGTTGATCCGTGGCCAAGTCCTTTCTCTGCGTTCTCGGCGTGCTCGGCGGTGAAAGGGTCTCCATCATCTCCGGTACGGTGAGGAACTCGAAGCCCTGCCTCTTGTAATGCGGGACGATGCGGCGGGCGGCCTCGACCGAATGCGTGCGGTCGGCGCCGATACGGCGGTGGGAGCCGTCGTGCAGCACGATGACGTCGCCGCCGCGTACCTGCCGGCGGATGTGGCGTTCGACGCTATCTGCAGTGATGCCGTACCAGTCATAGGCCAGCACGCTCCAGGTCACGGTGGCCAGGCCGAGAGCGCGCGCCGTGGCGACCACGTCCGGCCGCTTCAATCCATAGGGCGGACGGAACACTGTGGGCCGCAGGCCTGCGGCATCTTCGATCACTCGCTGGCAGCCTGCCAGCTCCTGCTCCACACGCGCCGCGGACAGGAACGCCAGCCGCGGGTGCGTCTGCGTGTGGTTGCCAATGGCATGGCCGGCGGCAAGAATCTCGCGCACGATGTCGGGCCGCTGGGCGACGTGCATGCCGATGAGGAAGAAAGTCGCCCGTACGTTCTCGCGCGCCAGAATCTCCAGCAATCGCAGCGTGTGCGGGTCGTTAGGACCGTCGTCGAAGGTGAGAGCAAGCTGGCGGGAGGCGCGACCGTTGCCGTAGAAGACAGGGCCGCAAAGCGAAGTCCGGGGCGCGAGCGAAGCGTACAGGCCGACCATCGCCGCCGCGCCTATGCCGGCTCCGGCCAGGGCTTCCAACATGAGGAGAGATTGTAACGCGCTGCATCGGGTCATGTGGTCATCTGAAAGAGGAATGCCGCGTATCGCAGATGACGAGAAGACCCGATCACCAGATAACCAGATGAATCAAGAGGTTTACTGATTCCGCAATTGTGCGGGGACGAGTGGCGGGCTATGCTGCGGACTGTCTCGTGCGTTTTTCGGGATTATGGCCAACTTCTTCGAACTGCCCCGGTACATCGCTGTGGAGGGCCCGATCCGCGTGGGCAAGAGCACGCTGGCGCGGATCATCGCCGAGCGCTTGCATGCGCAGCGCGTGGCCGAGCCCGAAGACAATCCCTTCCTCACCGCGTTTTACGAGGGCGACCCGGGAGCGGCTTTCCAGGCACAGATGTCGTTCCTGGTGCAGCGCTACGAGCAGTTGAAGGCGCTGGAGGCGGGGCCCAACGCACGCAAGACCATCGTGGCCGATTACATCTTCGAGAAGGACAAGCTGTTCGCCTGCATCAACCTCACCGACGCCGAGCTCGACGTTTACAACCGTTACTACAACGCCTTCCGCGAGCAGGTGCCCACGCCCGACCTGGTCATCTACCTGCAAGCCACGCCCGAAGTGCTGAAGAAGCGCCTGCGCAAGAAACGCGCACCGGGGGAGAACAACATCAGCGACGACTACATCGAGGAAGTGGCCCGCGCCTACGAGCACTTCTTCTTCCACTACACCGCCTCGGACCTGCTGGTGGTCAACACCACCGACATCGACTTTGTGGACCGCCACGAGGACCTGCAGGAACTGCTGCGCCGGCTGACCGAGCCCATCAAGGGCACGCAGTACTTCCTGCCGTTGGGGTCGTCGGAGGCGGCGAGTGCGTGAAGAAGCAGTAGCCAGTGGTCAGTGGCTAGTGGTCAGCGGTCAGTAACTTCCAATTCGAGCAGGATTGCGTCTACAATACGCTTCGCTGCATCCCATAAGCAGCGACAGGCGGTATCCGGCCGGGCCGGAACTGCACTGGAGGGAACATGAGCGTCACGTCTTCTCCTGAGCCTTCGGGCGCGTCCCGTGCCAAGGTGACCGTTCATACCATCCTGGAAAAGAAGCAGCGGCGGGAGCCCATCACCTGCCTCACCGCCTACGACTACGCCAGCGGGCGCCTGGTGGATGAAGCCGGCATCGACATGATCCTGGTGGGCGACTCGCTCGCCCAGGTGATTCTCGGCTACGAGAACACGCTGCCGGTCACCATGGAAGAAATGCTGCACCACACGCGCGCGGTGCGCCGCGGGGTGAAATTCGCCCTGTTGATCGCCGACATGCCCTACGCGTCCTACCACCTGGGCGCGGAGGACGCGCTGCGCAACGCCGCCCGTTTCGTGAAGGAAGCGGGCGCCGAGGCGGTGAAGATCGAGGGCGGGGAGAAGCGCGCTGACCTTATCCGCCGCCTGATCGACGCCGAGATCCCGGTGATGGGCCACATCGGGCTGACGCCGCAGTCGCTGCATCGCATGGGCGGCTATCGCGTGCAGGGCAAGACGCTCAAGGCCGTCGAGCAGCTCATGCACGACGCCGTCGCTCTCGACCGCGCGGGCGTGTTCTCCATGGTGCTGGAAGGCATTCCGCGCGAGGTCGCGGCCATGATCACGGCCGAGGTCAGCGTGCCCACCATCGGCATCGGAGCGGGACTGGATTGCGACGGGCAGGTGCTGGTGTTCCATGACATCCTGAACCTGACTTTTGGTCCGCCGGCCAAGTTCGTGCGCCGTTACGGGGACGCCGGCGCGCTAATCTCGAATGCTGTGCGCGCGTTCAAGCAGGACGTCGAGACGCACAACTATCCGTCCGAGGCGGAGTCGTATCACCTCTCCAAGGAAACGCAGTCGGCGCTGGAGACGATTGCGGCGCGCAAGCGGGCGATGGGAAGGTAAGGAACTTTCACCGCCGAGCACGCCGAGGTCGCAGAGAAAAGCTCGGCCACGGATTTGCACGGATGACACGGATTTACGCAGGAAAGTCCATTGTCGTCCTGAATGGCGATTGCGGTTCGATCTCCTCATTTGTGTTAATCCTTGACTGAATGCGTTTCTCGGCGGTCTCTGCGATCTCGGCGCTGAATCTCGCATGAATATCCTTCGCACGGTTTCGGAAATGCGTGCGGCCTGCCGTGCCGCCCGCGAGACGGGCAAGCGCCTGGGCCTGGTGCCCACCATGGGCGCCCTGCACGCCGGGCACCTCTCGCTGGTGCGCGCGGCCCGGTCGCAATGCGACGTCGTGGCCGTCTCCATCTTCGTCAACCCCACGCAATTCGGCCCGAACGAAGACTTCGACAAGTACCCGCGCGCTTTCGAGCGCGACTGCGAACTGCTGGAACGCGAAGCGGTGGACCTGGTGTTTGCTCCGTCAGTTGCTGAAATGTACCCGGCGGGCGCCGTCACCTGGGTGACGGTCGAAGGCCTGAGCGAGCGGCTGTGCGGGCGCTCGCGCCCGGGGCATTTTCGCGGCGTCACGACTGTCGTCTCAAAGCTCTTCCATATCGTCGAGCCGGACGCGGCCTTCTTCGGGCAGAAGGACGCGGCGCAGTGCACCATCATCCGCAAGATGGTGCGCGACCTGGATATGGCCGTCGCGATCGTCACCTGCCCCATCGTTCGCGAACCCGATGGGCTGGCCATGAGTTCGCGCAACGCCTATCTCAATGCGACCGAGCGCGCGTCCGCAACTGTGCTCTACCGCGCGCTCAAGCGCGTCGAGAGCCTGTGGGAGAAGGGTGAGCGCCGCAGCGCCAGGCTCATCGACGCCGCCCAGCGCATCTTCCTGGAAGAGCCGGAAGTGCGCCTGGACTACGTCGAGATTGTGTACAACGACACGCTCGAGCCGGTAAAAGATGTCACCTCCGGCGCATTGGTGGCCGTGGCCGCGTTCGTCGGCTCCACCCGCCTGATCGACAACTTGCTCTTGCCCCCGCGCTCACCGGAAGCGCAGTAAAAAAACTTTTGCCACGGATTTCACGGATGCACACGGATGACCATTTGTCCCAGCTTGATCCGCGTCTATCGATCCCAATCCGTGGCTGCGTTTTCCTCAGCGCTCTTTGCCTTTCCGGCGGTCAAGCTTGCGCTCCCGTGACACGAACGCATTTCCCGCAATCACGTACCGCAGCGGCATCTCGGCTGACTTGCGAATGCCGATGCGCCGGGTGACGGTGACGCGACGCGGCCGGAAGCCGTCGTCACAGAGCACCAGGTCCGACCGGCGCGATGCCAGGTCCTTGCCATTGTCGCGCACCCGCGTGACGCCGAGCGCCTCACATAACCGCCCCGGACCGCTGGCGAGCTGCTGCAGGCTGCGACCCGGCGGGATGCGGCGCGCCTGCGACATCTCCTCGACGCCCGTAACCGGCTCGAGCGCGCGGATCAGCACGCAACCCGCTTCTCCCGCCGGCAGGCAGGAGACGTTCAGACAGTAGTGATTGCCGTAGATGAAATAGACGTAGGCGTGGCCGGGCGGGCCAAACAGCACACGGTTGCGCTCGGTGAGTCCGACGGCAGCGTGGGCGGCGGCGTCTCCTTTGCCCAGATAAGCTTCGGCCTCGACGATGCGCCCGGCGAGTCGCTTCCGGCCGCGACGCCGCACCAGCAGCTTGCCGAGCAAGTTGCGCGCCACGCGGCGCGGATCGCGGGTGTAGAACGCCCGCGGCAGCAGCCGCATCCGGCGCGTCCCGGTTTTCTTCATCTCCAAACACTTAACCACGGAGGACACGGGGAAGCACAGAGGTCTTTCCTCCGTGTTGTGCCCTCTGTGGTTTCGTTCTTGCCTTTGTAGTCCTTCGTGTCGTTTGTGGTTGAGCGCTTCTAATCGGCCTTCTGTGCGCCGTTCTTGGCCTCGATCCAGGCGTTCACGTTCCGCTCCAGGATATCGAGCGGGACGGCGCCCGAACCCAGCACGATCTCGTGGAACTCACGCACGTCGAACTTGTCGCCCAGCTCCTTTTTGGAGCGCGCGCGCAGTTCCTTGATCTTGAGTTCGCCGATCTTGTAGGCCAGGGCTTGACCCGGCCAGGCGATGTAGCGGTCGATCTCGTTCACCACGTCCAGCTCCTGCTTGGCGGCATTGTCCAGGAAGAAGTCGATGGCCTTCTGCCGGTCCCACTTCATGGAGTGCATGCCGGTATCGACGACGAGGCGCACAGCGCGCCACATCTCGTACGTGAGCTGCCCGAACTTGGCGTAGGGGTCGGTGTACAGGCCCATCTCCTCACCCAGCGACTCGGCGTAGAGACCCCAGCCCTCGACGAAGGCGGTGTAGCCGCCGTAGCGCCGGAACTTGGGAATCTCGCCCAGTTCCTGCGCAAGCGCGATCTGGAAGTGGTGGCCGGGGACGGCCTCGTGCAGCGACAGGGCCATCATCTCCCACTTGGGCCGCGCTTCCGGCTTGTACAAATTCACGTAGTAGGTTCCGGCGCGGGAGCCGTCGGCGGCGGGGCCGTTGTAGTAGGCGGTGGTCGTGTCGGGCGCTGCGGCTGCCGGGATGGGCTCCACGCCGTAGGGCATGCGCGGCATGGTCCGGAAGACCTTCACCAGTTTGGGATCGATCTCCTTGGCCATGGCGCGATAGGCTTCAAGCAAGTCATCCCCGGTCTTGTAATAGAACTTGGGATCGGTGCGCAGGTAGCGGAAAAACTCCTGACGCGTGCCCTTGAAGCCGACCTTGTCCATGATGGCCTGCATCTCATCGCGGATGCGCTGGACCTCGCTCAGCCCCAGCTCGTGGATCTGCTGCGGCGTGAGGTCGGTGGTGGTGTACATCCGCGCTCGCGCCGCATACATCTCCTGGCCCATGGGCATCTGCCACGCGCCCACCTGGTCGAAGCACGCCGGGTAGTACTCCTCGGTGAAGAACTTTTTGAAGTTGCGGAAGGCGGGAACGATGGCCTCGGCAATCGCCTGGCGAGCGGCAGCGCTCAGCCGCTGCTGGTCCGCTGCGGGAATGGACTTAGGAAAATTCGTGAAGGGCTTGTAGAACGCGCTCCGGGCGGGATCGTCGACGATCTGCTTGTCGATCTGCGCCGGGATGCGCTGCATGATGACCTTGGGATGCACCATGCGCACGCGGATGCCCTCGCGCATCAGGGCGATGTTCTGGTCAAGGTATGCGGGGAAGGACTTCAGGCGCGCCAGCCAGTCTTCGTAGTCCTTTACCGTCTCGAAGCGCAACAGATCGGCCAGTTCGTTATCGGTCTGCGGACCTCCGCGCTGGTTCAGCGGCAGCAGGAACCAGCGGTACTTGTGCATCTCGGCATCGGTCGAGATCTCCTTCCGGAACAAGTCGTAGTTGAGCTGGTCGGCGGGGGAGAGCTGGGCTCGGTCGATCTGCTTCAGCTTCTCCAGCACTTGCAGGCGGTGCTGCTGGCGGGCCTCGATGGCCGCCAGGCTGACGTCGTCCCAGCGATCGTTCCAGCGACGGTCGCCGAGCTGCGAGGCCCAGGTGGGATTCTGCTCCAGAGCGTAGTCCCATTCGGCCGCGAACAGCCCGTGCAGCGCGTGGGTGGCCGCGTTGTGGCCTTCATGCTGGGCCGCGACCGCGAGCGGCAGCAACGATGTGAAGAACAGAGAAAGTACAAGGTGGCGATGCATGGCTTGCTCCTGTATCAACGTTGGACGTGGGGCGGTTCGAAACGAGTGCGCTACCACAGCGCGGCCAGGACCTCCTCCGCGTGCCCGTCCGCTTTCACCTTGGGAAAGACACGGGTGATCTTCCCTTCCGGGTCGATCAGGAAGGTGGTGCGCTCGATGCCGATCACCTTGCGACCGTACATATTTTTCTCTTTCAGGACTTCATAGGCCTTGGCGACCTTCTTGTCCGTGTCGCACAGCAGGGTGAAGGGCAGGTCGTACTTGTCCTTGAACTTCTTCTGCGCCGCCGGCGTATCGGCGGAAACCCCCAGTACCACGGCGCCCGCCTTCTGAATCTTCTTGTATGCGTCGCGGAACCCGCACGCTTCGATGGTTCAACCGGGAGTGTCGGCTTTGGGAAAGAAGTAGAGCACGACGTTCTTTCCGCGGAAGTCCTTCAGGGACACTTTGGCGCCATTCTCGTCGAGGAGGCTAAAATCAGGAGCCTTGTCGTTCACGTCCATGACGGTTTCACTCGGGGCCCGTAAGCGGGGACAACCCTTATACCGCAGGGGGCGCGGCGCCGTCATCCTCCTGCTGGCGGCGCTGCTCTGCACGCAACTAGGGGCGCAACGGCGGCTCAAGCCCGCTGAACGCCTGCGCGCCCTGGGCGTGCTCGAACTGCAGAAGGACGCTGCCGGCAAAGTGCGCGCGCGGCTGGTTCCGGTGACCATTCTGGATCACGGCCAGTATTTCGATGCCGGGCTCTATAAGGCCACGCCGCGTCCCATGGCGCTCGACCCGGGGATCGTATACGAAGCCTTCCGCTCCGGAGAGCCGGCAGGATTCTTCACCGTCCGGCGCGCCGTGGAGGAGGGCCGCGCCTGGTTCGCGCTCGGCGAGTGGGAGCCCGCGGGCGCCACCATCCCGGAGAAGCCGGTGGTGGTACGAGCGCCCGGCGAGTCCAGCGACGAGCCGCCGCGCCTGCGGCGCCCCAGCGGCAGCGCATCCGAGACGCAGACCAAGTCCGAGCCGGTTCCGGAACCGCCGCCCGATCCCGACCGGCCCATCCTGCGCCGCGGCAAGCCGCAAGCAAAGCAGGCGGAGGAACCGATGGTCGAGTTCAAGCCCTCCGTCGAAGTCGAGCGCCTGGCCGTAATTTCCGACGAATCGCCCGCCGACACGCGGCCCTACCCCTTCCCCTGGAACCGCGATGAGCAGGAGCGCCTGACGGCAGAAATGCGAAAGCTGGCTGCGGAGCAGTTGACGCGGTACCTGGCCTCGCGTCCCGGGCCGAAGCTCGCCGCGGCCGGGCCGCTCGAGGGCATCCACGTGCGCGCCTTTGACGTCAACTACGACAACGAGCCCGAGGTGATCCTGACGGCGCGGCAGGCGGCGAAGGCACAAGCCAGGGGAATCAGCGAACAGCGCACCTGCTACGTGACCGTGGTGGCGCGTGTCAACGTGCACGGCGAGCTGCGCCGCCTGTTCAGCCAGGTGACGGACAATCTGCGGCTGGAATCGGTGCCGAGGCTGGAACTGGTGGACGCTGTGGATTCCGACGGCGACAGCGTCGGCGAACTGCTGTTCCGCCGTGTCGGCGCAACCACCGTCAGCTACGCGCTCTATCGCGTCACCTATGACAGCCTGTGGCTGCTGTTCGAGGGCGCGGCAAGCGCCAACTGAGACGGGAACAGACAGGAGAAAGACCATGTCGAACATCGCGTATGTTTCCAACGTCCGCATTGAGCGCCGTGCCGGCCCCCTGCGCGTGGCTTATCTGCCCGGCGAGGCACAGCCGGTCATCTTCAGCGTGCACGGCGCCATCGCTGAGCACTACAAGGTGGACCCGGCCATGCTCGGCGAGCCGCATGCCGCTACGCTCGATTACGTCGTGGCCGCGGCCGGTGGCTGAATGATGGGCACCTTTGCGGGCGCGCTGGAGGCGCGCCAGATCGATGCCTCGGGCGGCCGCCTGATCGCCGAAGTCCGCGGAGAGATTGAATCCGAGGATGGTGTGCTGGTCATCAAACGCATTCATGTGGTCCTCAAGCTCAAGGCGCCGGAGGACGCCCGGGCGACCGTGGAGCGCGTCCACGGAATCTACGCGCGGAAGTGTCCGGTGTACCGCTCGTTGTACAAGGCGATTGACATTACGTCGGCTTACGAGCTGGTGGCTTGAGGCCGACGTGCCCAGAAACCAAACGCAATTCCGTTACAATGGCAGGCTTTCTACGTCGACTTCGAGGTGAGCGTATGCACAAAGCATTAAGACTCGCGGCGGCGCTGGCGATGCTGGCCGGCATGGCGGCCGCGCAGCAGGTGGACTGGGAAAAGGTCGAGATCAAGGTGCAGCCGGTGGCGGGCAGCGTCTACATGCTGACCGGGCGCGGCGGCAACATCGGAGTGAGCGTGGGCGAAGACGGCATCGTGGTGGTGGACGACCAGTACGCGCCCCTGGCAACCAAGATTCAGGCGGCGCTAAAGAACCTTTCCGACAGGCCCGTTCGCTTCATCTTGAACACGCACTGGCACGGCGACCACACCGGGGGCAACGCCTCTTTTTCCAAGCTGGGCACCATCGTGGCCCAGGAGAACGTGCGCAAACGCTTGGCCGCGGGCGGCAAGACCCGCTTCGGCGCAGTGGAGCCGGCGAAGCCCGAGGCGCTGCCTATCGTCACCTTCAGCGAACGCGCCACCCTCCACCTGAACGGCGAGGACATCCGCGCCATTCACTTCCCGCACGGGCATACCGATGGCGACAGCGTGGTGTTCTTCACCAAGTCCAACGTCGTGCATATGGGCGACGACTTCTTCAACGGAATCTTCCCCTTCATCGATGTGGATAACGGCGGCAGCGTGAAGGGCATGATCGCCAACGGAGAGAGGGTCCTGGGCGAGCTGCCGGACGACGTCAAGATCATCCCCGGCCACGGCCCGCTGGCCGGTAAGGCCGACCTGAAGGCCTTCGTCGAGATGCTGTGCGGCACCTCCGGCGCAGTCGAGGCCGCCCTCAAACAAGGCAAGACGCTGGAGCAGATGAAGCAGGAAAAGGTCCTCAGCCCCTGGGAAGAGAAATGGGGCAAGGGCTTCCTGAAGACTGACGATTTCACCGAGATTCTCTACGCCTCGCTCACCCAGCAGCCCGCCGGGTATCACAACCACGGGCATGCGGAGGAGAGGCCGGCGGGGAACTGAGCTTCTCGCCGCGGATGAACGCGGATCAACACGGATAGATGGAACTACTAAGGTCCTGCGGATTAGCGGGTTTATGTCATAATCAGTCGGAAAAATCCTGATGTCGCGATTGATGATTAAGGCGGTTCACCTCACGAACTTTCGAACGCTTCGGGACTTTCAGGTCAATCTGGGCCTGCGAAACGTCCTAGTCGGTCCTAACATGGCGGGGAAGAGCAATTTGATCGATGTCTTTCGCTTTCTGTCAAACATGCTCACACCCGGACCAGGATTGAGCGGGGTTGCGAACGCCTTCAACTTGAGAAACGGATTCTGGGAGGTGGCTTGGAAAGGAAGTGATGAGTCCACAATATCTATTTCGATAGATGTCGAAGGAGTTGCACATGGTTCAAAGGAACTGGCAATTTGGAGCTACAAACTAACACTCATCGGCGATCCTCGAGGATGGGTGAGAGTTCTAGATGAGAAATTGAATCTCAGAACTTCCGAGAATTCCTACAGCCTTATCGATAAGTCCGGTGGAGACAGAGTCCTTAAGAACATCGACCAGCGCGTCTTGTCGAGTATTGTCCAACCCGAGCGCTCGGCCCTTGAGTTTGAAATCCCGGATTGGGATGGAAATGCCGTTCGCGAGTTTGTCAGATCTTGGCGATTCTACCGCTTGGTACCGCCGCTCATGCGGCAAGCGAATTCAACGGCCGCGACTGAATTCCTTAGTGAATTTGGAGATAACCTCTCCTCATGGCTTTTAAATCTGCAAACGCGGCATGGAGACGCCTTCGCGAGAATCAAAAGCGTCGCGAAGGACGTGTTCCCCGAACTTGAGGATCTCTTTACTTGGCCAACTCAACAACAGACGGTTTTTGTGGCCTCTCGCGAAAAGCACCTGAAGAGGCCCATCTTGGCGTGGCAGATGTCGGAAGGCCAACTCGCGTTCATAGCGCTCTTGTCAATGATTTTGGCTCCAGCAAGCATCGGCGCACCGCTCTACTGTATCGAGGAACCGGAAAACAATCTGCACCCTCGTCTGCTCGAAACGCTGATAGAGCTGCTAAAACAGGTCCAGCAGGAATTGGGGCCCCGGCAGTCGGCGCAAATCATCGTAAGCACCCACTCCCCCCAACTCGTGGATCTATGTGACTTGGATGAGCTCATCGTTGTAGAGCGCCAGCAAGGCATCACAAAGTGTTCCCGACCGAGTGACAAGTCCCACCTCCGCAAGTTGCTCGAAAGACAAGAAGTGGGTCTGGGGAGTTTGTTTTACACGGGAGCACTGAGCAGTGCCGAATAGTTATGGCCTGATTGTGGAAGGCGCTTACGATGCAGCAGTATTTGAAGAACTCATAAGAAGAATCGCCAATCCACAGGTCAGGATTGTTTCCCGGTCTTGCGGTGGTCTCCCCAATCTAAAGAAGCTCTATCCAGCATTGTTGGAAGATCTTGAACATTCACTACAAGGTGGCCCTGTCGCGAAGGCACTGGTTGTGTGTGATGCCGACAATAAGAACCCAATCGAAGTGGAACAGGCGTTACAGCGCAGAATCCAAGGGCGCGTTTTTTCCTTTCCGGATGGCGTGGGCTTTCACGCAGTCCGTCGAGCGATGGAAACACTCCTATTGGCCGATGAGGAGGCCATCAATTCTGTGCGCCGATCACGGAGAGGGGTGGGGAAAGACGCCACCGGTCTTCGAGAAAACCCAGAAGACATATCCGGGCCCAAGCAGCGATTAACAGATATGCTCTCACAGGCGGGACTTCCCTATGATGCCCAAGTATGTGCAGAGATTGCTCGCGCAGCCCGATTGGATGTCATCTCGCGAGTGTGCCCGTATTTCAATGTACTCATCCGGAAGATTCATGACTGCTAGTTTGACGCTTGCTCTACTGTTTACGCTCAGCGTGTGGCTTTAGTCAGCTACCTAGTGAGGTGACGCAATGCGGAAAGCCGTGCCGGTTTTCATTCAAGCACTACTGTGCGTGGTGGCTGGCGCCCAGCAGCCTGACTGGTCGAAGATCGAGATCAGGGCGCAGAAGGTAGCGGGCAACATCTACATGCTTTATGGCGTCGGCGGATTCGCCGGCGGCAACATCGGCGTGAGCGTGGGCGAGGACGGCATCGTGCTCGTGGACGACGAGTTCGAACCCCTGGTGCCCAAGATCCAGGCGGCGCTGGCCGGCATCACAGACAAGCCCGTGCGCTTCGTCCTGAACACTCACTGGCACGGCGACCACACCCACGGCAACAAGGTTTTCGGCAAGACCGCCACCATCCTGGCGCAGGAGAACGTGCGCAAGCGCATGGAGATGGACACACGCTTCGACAACCAGCCCAATACGCCCACTCCAAAACATGCCCTGCCGGTCATCACCTTCAGCGAGCGCGCCACTATTCATCTGAACGGCGAGGACATCCGCGGCATCCACACCCCGCACGCCCACACCGACGGCGATACGGTCGTCTACTTCACCCAGTCGAACGTCATCCACATGGGCGACGACTTCTTCAACAAGGTGTTCCCGTTTATCGACCTGGATAGCGGCGGCTCGGTGCGCGGCTACATCGCTGCTGTGGAGAGCGTGCTGAAGGAAGCTAGGCCCGACACGAAAATCATCCCCGGCCACGGTCCATTGGCAACCGTGGACGACCTCAAAACCTTCCACGCCATGTTGACCGAGAGCCTGAACATCGTCGAAGCCGGCATCAAACAGGGCAAGTCGCTCGACCAGCTCAAGAAGGAAAAAGTCCTGGCGAAATTCGACTCCTGGAGCTGGGAGTTCATCAAGGCCGACAGCTTCATCGAGATGATCTACAAGGACCTCACCAAGAAACCTATGGGCTACCGGCCGCACGGGCATCTGAACGAAAAGACCGGCGGAAAATAGGAACATCAGCCACGGATCAACACGGATGAGCACGGATCAGAAGCTGCATCCGTGAGAATCCGTGCAAATCCGTGGCTGGTTTTCGAGTTTCTTCTGCAGCAGCTCAGAGGATCAGGAAGGCAGCTTGGAAGCTTCACGCCGGACGAGATGCGAGCTTGCGCTCGCGGTCAGCAGCGAACGCCAGGCAGGCTTTGATATCTCCCGCGTCAGGTCGGGAAAATCACGCAGGATATCGCCTTCCGTCATTCCTCCCGCAAGGTAATCGAGCACGTCGGAGACGGTGATGCGCAACCCTCGAATGCACGGTTTCCCCCCCGCGCTTGCCGGGCTCGATCGTGATGTACTTGGTGTAGTCCATTGCCGCGAGCATACGTCTGCGTGTTTCGTAGGTCAAGCAGTGCAGTCAGACCAGTTTCTTCCCCAGCAGCTCGTTCACCAGCGCCGGGTTGGCCTGGCCCTTGGACGCTTTCATCACCTGGCCGACGAAGAAGCTCATCACCGTCTTTTTGCCGGCGCGGTACTGCTCGAGCTGCTTGGGATTTGCCGCCAGCACCTCGTCAATGATCTTCTCGATCGCGGCAACGTCAGTGATCTGCCGCGGCTTTTCCTTTTCGTAGACAGCGGGGAAGTCCTGGCTGCGCTCGAAGCAGAGGTCGTAGAGGTCTTTCAAAATCTTGCCGGAGATGGCGCCGCTCTCGACCAGGTCGGCCGACATGGCCACGCCCCGCATGGAAATGGGCGACTGCTCGATCGAAAGCCCGCGCGCCTTGAGTCTCCCCATCAATTCGCTCTGCACCAGGTTGGCTACACGCTTGGGATTCCTGGCGGCGCGGGCCGCGGCCTCGAACTGCTCGGCCAAGGACCGGGTGACCGTGAGCACCTGCGCGTCGTAGTCGGTGATGCCGTATTCGGCCACCAGCCGGCGGCGCAGCGCGTCCGGCAGCTCCGGCAGCGTCTTGCGGATCTCCTCCTGCCACTTCGAATCGACCACCAACGGCAAGAGATCCGGCTCGGGAAAGTAGCGGTAGTCGTGCGCCTCCTCTTTCGAGCGCATGCCATAGGTCTTGCCTTCGGCGGGGTTATAGAGCCGCGTTTCCTGCGTGATCTGCCCACCGGACTCCAGCACCTCGATGTGGCGCTCGATCTCGTACTCCAGCGCCTGCCGGATGAAGCGGAACGAATTGACGTTCTTCACTTCGGTCTTGGTGCCGAACTGCTTCTCGCCGCGCGGGCGCACACTGACGTTGGCGTCGCAGCGCAGCGAGCCCTCTTCCATGTTGCAGTCGCTGACTCCGGTGTACAGAATGATCTCTTTCAGGCGGGTCAGGTACTCGTAGGCCTCGTCAGGCGAGCTGATATCGGGCTCGCTCACGATCTCGATCAGCGGCACGCCGCTGCGGTTCAGGTCGATAGCGGTGCGCTCCGCCGAATCCGGAAAGCCTTCGTGCAGGCTCTTGCCGGCGTCTTCCTCGAGGTGCAGCCGCGTGATGCCGATGCGCTTGGTCCCGCCGCCGGCCGCTGGAATCTCGATCCCGCCGTGCTCCGCCAGCGGTTTGTCATACTGCGAGATCTGATAGCCCTTGGGCAGGTCGGGATAGAAGTAGTTCTTGCGCGCGAAGATGGAGGTCTCGCGCACGCGGCAGTTCAGCGCCATGGCCGCGCGCACCGCGAACTCCACCGCCTTGCGGTTCAGCACCGGCATGGCCCCCGGCAATCCCAGGCACACCGGGCAAACATTCGTGTTCGGCGGCGCGCCGAACTTCGTCGAGCAGGAACAGAAAATCTTGGTCTCGGTCAGCAACTGGACGTGCACTTCGAGCCCGATCACGGGCTCGTAGCGCGCGCGCGCCTGCACCAGCTTTTCCGCTGAGGTGACCATGGAAGGCTTGATTATAGCGTCCGCTTGGAAAAGCAGACCGCACCGTCAAGACGAAGGCCGCGCCTCAGCGCGGCCTCAGTCACTACACAAGCCGGAACTACGGAGCGGCGATGCGGCTGGTCACCATGTGGTAGCCCACGCCGTCGAAGAACAACAGGCCGCGGGTACGCACGATGTCGCCGTTGGCGATAGTAGTGATGCCCTTGAGCCGCGTTCCCGGCTGACGGATCACCTGCACGGTGGTCTGCCCCGTGAGCAATGCGAACACTGAGTCCGCCGGCACGGTGAGCGTGAAAGTAGACTGGCCGCCGGCAGTAGCCAGGCCTGACACCGTGCCGCGCAGGGTTTGTTCCTTCAACTTCACCTTGTCAGCCAGCAGGTTGTCGGTGGCGGGCGTGTCGGTATCCACTTCGACCTTCTGGCCGGGCGAGAGCACGTTGGCACTGAAGAAGGCAACGAACGGCAGGTTGCTGAGGTCCACGTGGTCGTCATCGATCCGGAATTGCGTGTTGGCGTCGATGTTGACCGTGATCGTAGCGCCGAGCGCAGGCGTGGTCGTGCCGGAGGCAGCCCCCTCCTGCACCACCATGTGGAAGCCGGTCGGGGGCAGGCCGATCAAATCCGTCACCACGCCTTCCACCTCGAGGGCGTCGTTGTCATTCTCTATCTCCGCTTCCACCTTCTTCGCCAGCAAGGAGCCGTCGGTCTGGGTGAGCGCGTCCACCTCGACGATCAGGCCGGTGGTGAGTGAGGACACACCCGTGAGCGGCGCCTCGAACTCGGTACTGCTGTTGGTGGTGAAGGTCAGGTTCTGTGCGGTTTGCGGCACGGAAATCGTGAACGAGCTTCCTGAAGTGCCGGTGACCACGCCGGTGATGTCCTCGATCTCTCCGGTCTCCTCTTCCTGCTCATTCTGTGCCGCTATCGCCGACAGCGAGCCGGTGAAGGTGGGTGTTACGGTTGCGTTGGGCGGAGCAATGGCCACCGAGGCGGCCAGGTTGAAGTCAAAGTTCAGCGCCATGGGAGCCGTACTGAAACTGATGGCCGGACTGAAGTTGACGGTCGCGCTCGTCGAAGAAAGTGAGGCGTTCAATTCCACCGGCAAGCCGGTGCCGGAGTCGATGATTTTCACCTCGGGATTGGAAACACTGATGGTCGCCGACGAATAGCTGCCCTCAGGGATGTTGCGGATGGTGAGCGGTTCGACCGTCCCGTTCAGGTGCGTCAGCTCGATCCGCGTGGGCGTGGAAAGCACCGTGACGGCCGCGCCGCCACCGGATGGGGTCAGGGTCACCGAAGTGATGGTGATCTCGAAGGCTACGATGCTGTCCACCGGCGCATCGCCAAAATTCACCAAAACCGAACTGGTTCCCGACTGAGGTGGAGGCGGGGTAGGTGTGACACTGGAATTGCCTCCGCCACCGCAACCGGACAACAACGAAACCAGCGCCAGAAAGAGAAGGGCGAAAGTGAGAAAGCGAAGTGCTCGCATAAGATCCTCCGGTAGAGGGCGCAGAAGGGCCTGCGGCTAGTTTGTACTTATGATGCGCACGGACGGCAGCGAAGTCTTCGGTTGTCACACAGGTGTGTGACGAAACGGTGCGGCGCTTTCGCGCTGCTACTGCGCCTTCGCTGCTCCCGGCTGGTAGCTCAGGTACTTCTCCATCGGAATCTCGAAAAAAAACAGCTCTTCGCCCTTTTCGTTGCGCAGCCCGCTGACATAGAGGCGCGCGCCCGCCAGCGGATTGGGAATGCCCTCCACATCGAAGAACAGGAAGCCGGCGCGCGTCGAGCGCGGCTCCACCGCCTTGGCCAGAAAGTTGAGCCGCTCGACCTCCTCCACGGCTTCCGGCTTCACGTTGGCGGGGACCTTGCGGCGCGGCAGGGGAATGGGAAGCGGGTTGCGGCTGGGCTCATCGCCCCGGCGCTTCTGCTGCGCCAGGCGGCGGTAGATGTCGTTAGGCGTCGCCGGGGTCAGCTTCACCCGTCTTACGGTGATCAGCTCCACTTTCATCTCCGCCAGCGACACGATGCCGTCGCTGTCGTTCGACAGGATGAAGTGCACCGGCAGGAATCCTTCCTTGCGGTAGTCCACCACGAACACGCGGGCCTTGTCCGGCAGGTCGTAGGGATCGGCCGCAATGGCCAGCTTCTCCTGCTCGTGCGCGTCGCAGGCCGGATACGTCTTGGCGTGATAGGCCTTGGGCGTGACCGGCGCCTCCTCGCTGGCCGCAGGCGCCATCATCAACAGCGCAAGGAGAACCGAGGCGCCCAGGCGCGGGGTCATCTTCAAGATCCGGACCATGACCTGATTATCTGCACTCTCGCGCGGCCCGACAACCGGCATCGTGTCTGGGATGAGCGGGCGGCTAGAATGGTTGGCCTCCATGTACCTGCTCTACAGCATGGCTCTGGCCGTGGCGCTGCTGGTAGCCGCCCCCTGGTGGCTGCTGGGCATGCTGCGCCACGGCAAGTATCGCGCCGGGCTCGCCGAACGGCTGGGACGTGTTCCCGCGCGCATCAGCCGGGGCCGGGGCGCGATCTGGGTGCACGCCGTCTCGGTGGGCGAAGTGCTCGCCGTCAGCCAGTTGATCGAGGCGCTCCGGCAGCGCTACCCCGAACGCCGCCTCGTCATCTCTACGACCACGATGACCGCCCAGAAACTGGCCCGCGAGCGCTTCGGCGCAGAGAACGTCTTCTATTTCCCGTTGGACTTCGCCTTCGCCATCCGGCCGTGGCTTCAGGCACTGGAGCCGGAACTCATCGTGATGGCGGAAACTGAGTTCTGGCCCAACTTCCTGCGCTTGGCTCGAGAAGGCGGCGCGCGCATTGCGGTGGTGAATGCGCGCATTTCCAATCGCTCGTTCGCCGGCTATCGGCGCTGGCGCAGACTCCTGCGTGATGTCCTGACCTTCATCGACGTTTTCTTGGCGCAGAGTGAAGAGGACGCGCGACGGCTGGTGGAAATCGGCGCGCCAGGCGCGCGCGTGCACGTCAGCGGCAATCTGAAGTTCGACGCCAAGTCTGTGCCTTCTTCGCCCGCTGTCGCCCTGCTGCGGCGTGCCCTGGAAAGAGGCGGGCCGGTCATCGTCTGCGGCAGCACCGTCGAAGGCGAAGAAGAGTTGCTCCTGGAAGCCTTCTCCAGCGTGCGCCAGCAGCACGCCCAGGCGGTGATGATCCTGGCGCCTCGCCATCCCGAGCGGTTCGTTCCCGTGGCGCAGATGGTGGCGACTTCCGGCCCGCCCTGGAAGCGTCGCTCCGAACTCGCCGTCGACGAAGCCATCTCCTGCGGCATCGTCCTGCTGGACACTCTGGGCGAACTGGCCGCCGTCTACGCCCTGGCCGATCTCGCTTTCGTGGGCGGCAGCCTGGCGCCGCGCGGCGGACACAACATTCTGGAGCCGGCGCAGCATGGCGTGCCCGTCATCGTGGGACCGCACACCGAGAACTTCCGCGACATCGTGACCCTCTTCAGACAAGCGGATGCCGTGCGCATCGTCGCGCCCGCGGAACTCACCGGCACGCTGCTTTCGCTCCTGGGCAACGATGCCGAACGCCAGGCGCTGGGACGCCGCGCCGCCGAAGTGGTGCGTGCGCATGCCGGAGCCACCGAGCGCACGCTGGAGGCGCTGGCCGCCCTGCTGCCCGCGACAGCCGACACCCGCGAACCGGCTCCCGCCGGAAGGCCCACGACGTGAGCGCGTTCTCTTCGCTGTTCGGCGCCGTGGTCCGCGGCCGCAATGCGCTTTACGACCGCGGCTTCATTCCGCAGCGCAGACTGCAGGGGCCAGTGGTCAGCGTCGGTAACCTGTCTGTCGGCGGCGCTGGCAAGACGCCGTTTCTCATCCTGCTGGGCGAGTTGCTGGCTGCTCGTGGTATCGCCTTTGACGTCCTCTCACGCGGCTATGGCCGCCGTTCGAAGGGCGTACGCGAGGTCGATCCCGGCGGCCTGCCGGAGGAATTCGGCGATGAGCCGCTGCTGATCGCGCGCCGCCTGAAGTGCCCCGTCTTCGTCGGCGAAGACCGCTGGGCAGCCGGCCGCGCCGCCGAAGAAAAGTTCGGACCGCAGCTCCACCTGCTCGACGACGGCTTCCAGCACCGTGCCCTGGCCCGCGACTTCGACATCGTGCTGGTCATTCCCGAGGACGCCCGCGACCGCCTGCTGCCGGCCGGCCGTCTGCGCGAGCCGCTGGCCGCGCTGCGCCGCGCCGATGTTGTTGTGCTCGCCGGTGGGGCTGACCCCGAAGCCTTTCCGCTTGAAGGCAAACTGGTATGGCGCGCGCGCCGTGGCATCCTGCCGCGCGACGTTCCGCTGCACCCCGTGGTGTTCTGCGGCATCGCTCGTCCGCAGTCTTTCTTCCTGCAACTTCGCAAGGCCGGCATCGAGCCCGCCGCCGAAGCCGTGTTCCGCGACCATCACCTCTACCGCGAGCGCGACATCCACGACCTGCGCTCGTTGGCCGCTGAGAACCGCGCCGGCGGCTTCGTCACCACGGAAAAGGATGCCGTCAACCTGGGCGGATACCTCTCTGCGCTCGCGCCCCTGGCGGTCATTCCCGTGCGCATGGAGCTGGAGAACGCGTCCGCGGCACTCGACGCCATGCTCGCCCGGATTGCCCAGCGCCGCCCGCGCCCGGCATGAGAGAATCAGGCGACCCAGCGGTATGACTCGCAACTCCAGGCCGGCGGAGGGCAAGGCGCGCCTGGCGCGCTTCGTCGAAGCCTTCCCGCGCCTCACCATCACCGTCCTTGGCGACCTGGTGGCCGATGAGTTCATCTACGGCGAGATCGCGCGCGTCTCGCGCGAGGCCCCGGTCCTAATCCTGCGTCACCGCGAGCGCACCGTGGTGCCGGGCAGCGCAGGAAATGCCATCTACAATCTTGCCGACCTCGGCGTCGAAGTGCTGCCGGTAGGCGTGGTAGGCGACGACGAGCCCGGGCGCCTGCTTTTGCAGCGCTTCCGTCAGAAGCGCATCCCGTTGAACGGCATCCTCAAGCTCAAGGGCTACACCACCGTCACCAAGACCCGCATCCTCGCCGGCATGACGCATTCTCAGCGGCAACAGGTGGTGCGTGTGGACCGCGAACCCGAAGCAGACCTGGAGGGCTACGACAAGCGCGAGCTGGTGATGGCCGCGCGCAAGTACGCGCGCGCCTCCGACGCCTTGCTGGTTTCCGACTACGGCTACGGCGCGGCCACCCCGCAGATGCTCGAAGCCGTCCGCGCCAGCGGCCGGCTCAACGGCATCCCGGTCACGCTCGACTCGCGCTTCCGCATGCTGGAGTATTCCGGCGTGACCGCCGCCACGCCCAACGAACCCGAGGTCGAAGAAGCGCTGCATGTGCGCATCGGGGACGATACCGCGCGTCTGCACGCCGCGGGCCGCACCGTGCTCAAGCACATGAAGCTGGAGTCCCTCGTCATCACCCGCGGCAGGGACGGCATGGTGGCCTTCGCGCGCGGCGAGCGCCCCGTGCACATCCCGGTGTTCGGCTCCGACCAGGTCACCGACGTCACTGGCGCCGGCGATACTGTCATTGCGACCTTTACGGCCGCGCTGGCCGCAGGCGCAGACACCGAGTCCGCCGCCCGCCTGGCCAACTACGCCGGAGGCATCGTGGTGATGAAGCGCGGCACCGCCACTGTCTCCCGCCAGGAACTGCTGGACGCCATTCAGCGCTCATGAGCTTCCGGATCGGAGCGCGCGCATGATCGTGGTTCTCGTCTTGCTGGGCGCGCTCCTCGCCTGCCGGGCGATTGGCGCCTTGGGCGTCCAATATCTCGATTCCTGGATCGCCTCCACACGCTCGGGGCTCGCCCTCATGTTCCTGTTCACGGCCTCGGCGCATTTCACGACGATGAAGGAAGACCTCGTGCGCATGGTGCCGCCGGCCTTCCCCTGCCCGCGACAGATCGTTTTCATTTCCGGCATTCTGGAGATTCTGGGAGCCATCGGCTTGCTGCCGCCCTCGACCCGGCCCTGGGCGGGGCTCGGCCTGGTCTTGCTGATGATCGCCATGTTCCCGGCCAACGTCTACGCCGCGCGCCGCGGTCTGACTTTGCGTGGGAAGTCCGCGACTCCGCTGGCGCTCCGCCTCCCCATGCAGATTCTTTTCATCACGCTGACTTGGTGGTCGAGCAGCGCTTGCCGCCTCGCGAGCGCCCTCGAACCGCTGTGCATCACAGGATGACGAATGCAGCCCGCAACTGATTCCGGCGCCGGCAAGATTCACGATCGCGCCTCGCTCCGCCGCCGCGTGGAGGAATGGCGTCGTGCCGGCGAAACCGTCATCCTCACCAACGGCTGCTTCGACGTGTTGCACGTCGGTCACATTCGCTACCTGCGTGGGGCCAAGGCCCTCGGTGGCCGCGTGGTGGTCGCCATCAACTCGGATGCCGGCGTGCGCACGCTCAAAGGTGAGGGCCGCCCGCGCATGCCTGCCGCCGAACGCGCCGAACTGGTGGCGGCGCTCGCCGATGTGGACGCCGTGATCGTCTTCGACGAGCCCGACGTCCGCGCCTTGGTGCGCGAGATCCGCCCCGACGTGCACGCCAAGGGCACCGACTACACGGCCGAATCCGTGCCCGAGCGCGATGTCGTCCTCGAATGCGGCGGACGCGTCGAGATCGTTGGCGACCCCAAGGACCACTCCACCTCCGAACTCCTTCGCCGATGGAACGCATCCTGATCGTGCGCCTGGGGGCGATGGGCGACGTCATCCACGGACTGCCCGCCGCCGCCGCCCTGCGACGCGCCTTCCCCGCCGCCACCATCGGATGGGTGGTCGAGCCGCGCTGGCAGGAACTGCTGTGCGCCGCCGGAACGCCGCGCATCGGCCCGCGCAGCCCATCGCGGCCTCTCGTCGATGCCCTGCATGTGCTCGACACGCGCGCGCTGCGCAAGACTCCGGCGTCTCCGTCAACCTGGAAGGCTGCGCGCACCGAGCTGTCCGAAGTGCGCGCCGCCCGCTACGAAATCGCGCTCGACCTGCAAGGTCTGATGAAGTCGGCGCTGGTCGCGAAGCTTAGCGGCGCCCGCCGCCGGATCGGATTCGCGCAACCCAAAGAGCGCGCCGCCGCGGTCTTCTACACGCGCAGCCTGGAAGCACGGGGAACACACGTCGTCGAGCGCTACCTTTCGCTGGTCGCGACGCTCACCGGCGGCACGCTCGGCTCCCCACCGCCTGCCGAACTGCCCCGCGATCCCGAATCGCAAACCTGGTGCGAGGGCCTGTTGAATATCCGGGGCATTTCCGGCTTCGCCCTGCTGAACCCGGGTGCCGGCTGGGGCGCCAAGCTTTGGCCCGCCGAGCGATACGGCGAAGTGGCTCGTGCGCTCGCCCAAGCCGGATTGTACTCGCTGGTGAACGCCGGTCCGGGCGAGGAAGAATTGGCCCAGAAAGTGGTGACCGCCAGTCGCGGCACGGCTCAGATCGTGAGTCCGGCTCTCGGGCAATTGATCGCGCTCACTCGCCGTGCGCGTCTCTTCGTCGGCGGCGATAGCGGACCGTTGCATCTCGCAGCCGCGCTGGGCGTGCCGGTAGTGGCGCTCTTCGGTCCGACTGACCCCGCCCGCAACGGTCCGTTCGGCACGCGCAGCGAGGTGTTGCGCAGCGCAGCGAGCCGTACCTCATACGCACATGTGTCGCGTGCCGACCAGGGATTGCTTGCCATTTCGAGCGCAGAAGTCATCGCCGCCTCACGTCGCCTGCTGGAGAGTCCCGGTGCCTGACTGGAACGCCACCGCCCGCCGCATCCGCGTTCCTCTGGGCTTCGCCTTCACCGTGCTGTATCTGTGGCTCGCTCAGCCCACGTGGCCGTCGATTCTCCTCGGCGGCCTGGTCGCCGTTCCCGGACTCTGGCTGCGCGCCTGGGCCTCCGGCCACGTCACCAAGGCCACCGAGATCACCACCACCGGCCCCTACGCCTACACCCGCAACCCGCTCTATCTGGGCTCGCTCATCCTCGCTGTCGGATTCGGAATGGCAGCGCGCAGTCTATGGCTGGCCGTCGCTCTGGTGGCGATGCTCCTCGCCATCTACCTACCGGTCATCCGCTGGGAGGAAGCCTACCTGCGCCGGAACTTCCCGGAGTTCGACGGCTACGCAAAGCGTGTGCCCCGCCTGCTGCCGCGCCTCCATTCCGGCGCCGGATCACCGGAGCGTTTTTCCTGGGAACGCTACCGCCGCCACCGCGAGTACAATGCCCTCTTGGGCACGCTGGCCATGCTGGCTGCGCTCGCCATCAAGCGGCAGTGGTTCATTCACTGAGGGATTCCTGAAGAGAGCGTTGAGGCCGGCCTTCCATCCTCTTGCTTGCTGCACGGCGCTCAGTTTCTGCCTGGCGGTCATGACGCCTGATTCCGGCCGGTCTGCGCTCCTGCTGCAGGAAGCGACTGCGCCCGAAGCTTCAGCGGTACAAGCTCCGGCGGAAAGCGACACGCTGCCCCGCATCCGCGCGCCGCAGCCGGGTTACGCCTTCCCCGACGGCCGCACCTGGATCTACAGCGTCGAATGGCGCATCTTCCCGGCAGGCGTGGCGACGCTGCGCACCGACGCCGCCGGCCACGAGCGCCGCGTCACCGCTTCCGTCGACAGCATCGGCGCAGCCGCGCTCCTCTACCGCGTGCACGATCGCTTCGAATCCTTTTTCGATCCCGCTACGTTCTGTTCGCACCACATCGCCAAGCGCACCGAGGAAGGGGCTCGGCGCCTGGAGACCTCCATCCGCTTTGATTCCGCGCGCCGCAAGGCTGTCTTGGAAGAGCAGAACCTGCGCGCCGGTGGAAGCAGGTTCGCCGAGCACGACATCCCCGGCTGCGTCACCGACGTGCTCTCGGCCCTCTATTATTTACGCACGCTGCCGCTCGAACCCGGCGCCGTATTCATGTTCCCGCTGAACGATGGCGGCCGCACCGTGGACGTCACCGCGCGCGTCGAAGCCCGCGAAGAGGTCCGTACCGCCGCCGGAACGTTCTCTACCGTGCGCGTTCGCCCGGAAGCGCCCGAAGGCGCCGTGCGCCGGCGCGGCCAGATCTGGATCTGGTACTCCGACGACGAGCAGCGCATCCCGGTGCAGATGCGCGCCCGCCTCTTCTTCGGCACGTTGACCTTCCGTCTGGAGCGGATTGAAAAGCGTTAGGCCGCGCTATTTCGCTGCAGACGCCTCCCTTCGCGCCGCGATACAATGCATCCGCTTTCCGGAAGGCGTGGACCAGCATTCTCTCGAAGGAGACGCCCATGCGTACCGTGCTCGTTGTCCTCCTCCTGCTTGTTCTCGCCTGCGGTTCCATGCCGGCGCAAACCGCCAAGCTCCAGGTCTCATCCGAAGGGCAGGCCTGTCTTGACTGCCACAGCACTACGACGCCGGGCATCGTCGAGCAGTGGTTGGGCAGCGCGCACGCCGGCAAGAACGTGGATTGCTACGGCTGTCACCGCGCCGCCGAGAAGGACCCGGCCACCTTCGACCACTACGGCCAGCGCATCGCTGTGATCGTGACGCCGTACTACTGCGCGCGCTGCCATCAGGGTGAGGTGGACCAGTTCCAGAGGAGCCGCCACGCGCAAGGCGCGCAGTTCATCGGCTCGCTCGACAACGTGCTGGGAGAGATCGTCGAGGGCGGTCCGGCGGCCATCAACGGATGCCGTCAGTGTCACGGCAGCGAAGTGAAGTACCTGGGTGAGGGCAAGTTCGATTACGCCACCTGGCCCAACAGCGGCATCGGCCGCATCAATCCGGACGGCAGCAAGGGCACTTGCGCCGCCTGCCATGGCCGCCACGCTTTCAGCTCCGCTCAGGCCCGCCAGCCGGAAAACTGCGGCAAGTGCCACATGGGTCCCGATCACCCGCAGATCGAGATCTACAACGAGTCCAAGCACGGCATCCAGTTCCGTGCCAACATCGGCAAGATGAACCTGGAGTCGAAATCCTGGGTGGTCGGCAAGGACTACTCCGCGGCGCCCACCTGTGCCACCTGCCACATGAGCGCCACTGCCAACCAGCCCATCACGCACGACGTCGGCGACCGCATCAGCTTCACCCTGCGCCCGGTGGTGACCATCAAGCTGGAAAACTGGGAGCAGCGCCGCGCCGCCATGCAGGACGTCTGCTCCAACTGCCACGCCACCGGCTGGGTGGAAAACTTCTACAAGCAGTACGAAGGGACCATCGACCTCTACAACGAGAAGTTCGCCAAGCCGGCCAGGTCCATCATGGACAAGCTCTACGCCGCCGGCAAGCTCACCAAGACGCCCTTCGACGAGCATCTCGAGTGGACCTACTACGAACTCTGGCATCACCAGGGCCGGCGCGCCCGCATGGGCACCGCCATGATGGGTCCCGACTACACCCAGTGGCACGGCTTCTACGAAGTGGCCAAGAACTTCTACACCGAGTTCATCCCGGAAGCCGAACACCTCCTGCCGGGCGTTACCGCCGAGGTGATGCAGTCCGACTACCACAAGTGGAAGAAAGGATTGACGCCGGAAGAGATCCGGCAGCAGATCGAGTTCTACAAGAAACGCTACGGACAATAGCGGCTGTCTGGCTGTCTGCGGAATGCCGGGCTCGGTCGGATTCGTATCAGGGCAAGCGAAGGACGCTACTGCAGCCGGAAGCGCTCCTGCATCACCCTTTGCAGGCGCGGGCGGTAGATAAGGTCGAAGGCCAGTTCCTTGCCGGGAAACAGCGCCAGGGCGGCGCGGCGCGCGTTGGCCACCAGCTCCGAAGCCTCCTCTACGGTAAGGCCCGGATCCTGCGCCAGCACCGACGTTACCATGGAGATCATGATCTGCAGGCGGCGCAAGCGTCGTCGTTCGTCTTCGATCTCTTCCGCGGTCTGGAGGGAGGAGGATTCGCTTTCCGGCTCACGGCGTTCTTCCTGCATCATCGCTCTCGACCCTCCCAGCGGGCGCTGCTTGCCGCGGCGGCGCGAATGCGCCACACTGGTGCTGCGCGGCGGGTACGCTCCTGAACCATTCGATGCGCGGCGCGGCCGGCTTGATGCGTCCGCCACGCTCTCGACGCATCATACACCCGCGCGCAAGCCGGCTTCGGCCACCGCGTGAAGGAGGCGCCATGTCCGTTCATCCCGACCCCAACGAAAAACTCGAAAGCGTGTTCGACACCGCCGACGAGACCGAAGCCATGGTCGTCCAGGGCGTGCTCGAGGCCGCAGGCATCGAGTCGCTGGTCACTTCACCGGACGCGCCGCAGGAGGTCATGCCCGGACTGGGAGGCGTCACCATCATGGTGCGCGCCGACCAGGCCGAGGAAGCTCGCCGCGTCATCGAAGAGTACCGCGCCTCCGGCGAAGCAAGCGAAGAAGACATCGGCGAAGAGCCGCCGCAAGCCGCCAGCGCTTGACGGCTCATTCACCGCCGAGACTGCAGAGAACACGGAAAACTTTCTGCCGTCATCCTGAGCAAGGGAGGGCTCCCGCGCGTTTCCGGGGTCCCCGCAGGCTTCGCTTGCGGGGCGGGCGCGGGAAACCCGAAGCGAAGGACCTTGGGGTTGCCCTTACGCCGTGTTATCTCCTATCCCCTTCGGGCGTGACCATTCGCCCGTCCAGATAGAACGTCACCGCCCCATGCATGTCTGTGCGATAGGTCCGAACTCCGCGCGATGCCAGCCGCTCCAGCACCTCTGGCTTGGGATGTCCGAACGGACTGCGAAAACCCACCGAGATGGCGGCGTAATGCGGCTGCACGGCCGCCAGCAGCTCGGGTGTGGTCGAAGTGGCGCTGCCGTGATGCGCTACTTTCAGCAGGTCGGCGCGTGGCAGGTGCTCAACCAGATGGCGCTCGATCCGGCGCTCCGCGTCGCCGGGAAGCAGTACGGCGGTTTCGCCGAATCTGAGGTAAAGCGCGAGTGAATCATTGTTGCGCGGGCGCTCCCCGGCCTTCCACCCAAACGGCGGCGCCATCACCTCGATCTCGGTTCCGCCAAAGGTGAATCGTTCGCCTTCGCGACGTTCGACCATCCGCACGCCGAGCGATCGCGCGCGCGCCTGCAGCCGCTCGAGCGCAGCAATCGGCGGATTCGGTCCCAGCCACAGCTCGCGCGGACGGAAGTTCGCCAGCACGCTGGCCAGTCCTCCGATATGGTCAGCGTGCGCGTGCGTGAGCGCTACTGCGTCCAGCCGCGCGAGTCCGCGACGCCACAGATACGGCGAAACTACGTCCTCCCCGAAATCGAAGTCAGAGTTCTCGCCGCCCAGCGAGCCTCCCGCATCGACGAGCAGCGTCCTGCCCTCCGGCGTGACCACCAGGATGGCGTCGCCCTGGCCCACGTCGAGCAGCGTCACCTCTAGTGCGCCGTGCCGGATCTGCGGTTCAGGCGGCACCACGACCAGCGCCAGCGCCGAAGCCGCCAGCGCCGTCAAACCTGCGGCTGCGACCACGGCTCGCCGGCGCACCGCCAGCATCGCCAGCGCGAACGATGCCGCCGCCAACAGCATCATCTCCGGCTCCGGCGTCGGCAGGCGTACCTCCGTGCCGCGTGCCGCACCCATCCACGCCACCACGCCGGTGATCCCTTTGAGCGCCCAGTCCGCCGTCATGGCGGGCAGCCTCGCCAGCGGCAGCCACACGTAGGAAAGCGCCATCGCTGCGATCGCCGCCGGCATCAGCACGCCGGTCAGCGGGACGATCACCGCGTTCGCCGGCAGCGCCACCAGCACCGCGCGATGGAAGTAGATGGCCATGGGCAGCGCCAGCGCCACCTGCATCACCGCCGCCAGCAGCAGCACGTCGAACAGGCCGAGCGCCATGCGCCCGCCGAGCACCAGCGTCCAGCGCGCCAATCGCTCGCCCGCGAACCGTGCCAGCCGTGAGGCCAGCAGGCGCAGGTCGAGCCGGAACTGCGCCAGTCGCGGCGCAAGCCGAGCGTCGTACTCCGTCGAGTCCAGTTGCGCCAGCGCGCGCCGGTACGGCAGCGAGGTCCGCTCTACCACGGGCAGCGCGATTCCCGCGATGGCCAGCACGGCCAGGAAAGTAAGCTGGAAGCTGGGATCGAACAGCGATTGCGGATCGGCTACCAGCAACACCAGTGCCGCAGCGCCCACCGCGTTCAGCGGCGCGCGTTCGCGATACAGCCAGCGTGCTCCCAGGTACACGGCCAGCATCAGCGTGGCCCGCAGCACCGGAGGTCCGGCATCGGTGAGGTAGGCATAGGCGCTCACCACCAGCAGCGTGATCACCGACGTTGCAAGCTCGGAAGCGCGCAGCCGCCGCATCGTCCAGAACACCAGCCACGCCAGGATTCCCAGGTTCAGCCCGGAGACCACCAGGATGTGATACGTGCCGGTGCGCTGAAAGTCGAGCCGCAGATCGCGGCCCAGTTCGGTGCGCTCGCCCACCAGCATCGCTGCCATGAGTGACGCTTCTCGCTCCGGCCACAATGCGTGCATGCGCTGGTTCAGGCTGCGGCGCGCCCGGCTCCGCCATGCTTCCCAACGAGAGCCGGCGAATCCGGGCAGCAGTTCGATACGGTCGGCGCGCACCGACCCCAGTAGCACAATGCCTTCGCGCGCCAGGTAGCCTCGGTAGTCGAAGTTGCCGGGATTGCCGAAGTTGCGCGGCAGGCGCAGCCGCGCCGGAAAGCGAATGCGCTCACCGTACTCCAGGGACGGCAGTGCGGCGCTGTCTTCTTCGCCATCCTCATCGTCGCCGCGCCGGCGCGGTTCGTACAGGGTCAGGCGAACGCCCAGCCTCACCTCTTCGGCGGCGCCTTCGGATTCGATGCGCTCCGTCTCCACCTCCAGCCGCTGGCGCGCTCCGCCCCAGGCGCTTTCGCGCGGCGCAAAGCTGCGTGTCACCCGCGCGGTCACCAGTGATTCGCGGCCGTCGGTCCAGCCCTCCAGACGGGCGCGATCCGGGCGCGGGTTCTTTCCCTCCAGTCGTAGCGCTCCCAGCGCGGCCAGCGCCGTCAACGCCAGCGCTCGTGCCGCGCGCGGACGGCTCCGCGCGCACCACGCCGCCGAAGCAAGCAGCACAACCGTCGCCGTCAGCCACCACAGCGGAGGACGCCACGTGTAGGTCGCGAACAGCGCTCCGCTGGAAAAGGCCAGCGCAGCCGCCAGCATGGGATGTCGCGCGACAGTCGTGGAACGCGGTTGCGCCGTGGGCTGCACGCCTGCTTCGTCCACTCCTTGAGGCTGTCTCACAACCGAGCCGGATGGCTTCTCGACTTCCTACTGCACCCTGGGATCGGAACCGGGAACTACAGGCCCTTGACGAAGACCAACTGCACGACGCTTTCGATGTGGAACGTCTGCGGGAAGAGGTCGAGCACGCTGACTTCCTCCACGCGGTAACCGGATTCTAGCAGCAGGCGCAGGTCCCGCGAGAGCGTCGCCGGATCGCAGGAGACATACGTCAGCCGCGGCGCAGCCAGCTCGCCCAGTGCGCGCGCGACCTTTTCTCCCAATCCGGCGCGCGGCGGATCCGCGATGATGAAATCCGGCCGGGCCGTAGCACGCTCCAAAAACTCCGCCGCCGTCGTTTCCCGCCACTTCACGTTCGCGGGAGCATTGTGCCGCAGGTCGCGGCAGGCTGCCGTCGAAGATTCGACCGCTACGACGCGCTCGAACTGTGCTGCCAACGGCGCCGTGAACAAACCGACCCCCGCGTAGAGATCGAACGCCAATGCTCCTCTCCGGTCCTTCAACGCGGTCTCGACCAATGTGCCGGCAAGGAAACGATTGGTCTGAAAAAACGACCCGGCGCCCACGTGGTACTCCCTGCCGCGCACGGTGCAGGCAAGGGCGGCGGCGCCGAACACCGCGCTCGGCGGCGCATCGGACGCTTCCCAGGGATCGGCGGAGACCGGTCGCGCGGGAGCCACTACCACGCCCACCACGCTGGGCAGCGCGCTGCGCATGGCTTCGGCCAGCGATCCGTCGGCTTCTGCCGGGGTCTCGATGCGCGCATCGGCCAGCAGCGTGACCAGCATGCGTGCGTCGTCGGTATCGGCGAAGAACTCGATTTCACGGATGCCCTCGCGGACACGTCCGGCGCGGCCCAGCTCCCACATCACTCCGATCCCGCGCTGCACCAGCGGCGAGCTGATGGGGCATTTCTCCACCGGCTCGAGTTCCGAGGAGCCGAAGCGGTTGTAGCCCAGCGCGAACTCGGGCGCGGTGCGCACCCGCAGCCGCGTCCGGTTGCGGTACTCCCAGGGTGGCGAGGCGTGAGCACGGATCTCAGCGCTCCACTCCAGCTTCGCCGTGCGACGCAGCGTTTCCCGCAGGATCTCGACTTTGGCCGCAAGTTGCGCTTCGTAGCCCAGGTGCTGGTAGTGGCACCCTCCGCAGCGCGTGAAGTACGGGCAGGCCGGCGTGATGCGTTCGGGCGCCGGTGCGACGATCTCTCGGGCCCGCGCCCGCGCGAATCCGGGCTTGTCTTCCACCAGCTCGGCTTCCACCTGCTCGCCCGGCGCGACAAAAGGGAGAAAGGCGGCTTTGCCGCGGCCGTGCTCGTCGGCCGGCAGGCGGGCCAGGCCATCGCCGCCGTAAATCAGCTTTTCCACCGTGAGGCGCATCGAGGTCTCTGAGTGTATAGGGATGCATCTCCCGCCCGCGAGGCCTGTTTCGGTGCTCTGTTGACATCCTGCCTTGAAAGGGCGCGGCTTCAGCCGCGCCGCACGAGGCCTATCCGGATCTTGTCATCCCGAGCCACGCCGACTGAGGCCTTGCTCCTCTGCAGTGTCAGGGAATGTGCCTGGTCTGTACCCCCTTTGTCAGACCCCCTCCCCCCGGTATTTTTTCGCAAGATCCTAGAAACAAACGGGTTGGCGGGTTTGGGTCGGGCAAAATCCTGATTTCAAAGAGCTTATAGGCAAAATCCTGAACCACAATGACTTAGCCCTCGGCATATGCCGAACACGCAATTATATCATTGTGCTGCTATTTGTCAAGAGAAATTTGCCTGTAAGTTTGAGACCGAGAGGCTCTGTTGACATCGTGCTGGTGGTCGGGCCGTGGAGAATCGTCAAAGTTGGGCAAGGAAAGCAAATCTGTGCATGCCGCGTAGCAATGGAAGCGCTCCCTGCATTTCAGGCCTCGCTGAAGCTCCTGCCGACCAGTTCCTGCACGTCCGGGAGGCGACCGCACCCGCTTTCACCCACTAGCCGCAGAGAAGCCTGCCGCAGGCACAGCATAGGAAACAGACTTCTCGCTGGCAGATTTTGGGTTTTGGAGAGAAACTTACCGGCACAGATGAGCTCTGCACGACGCAATTTCAGTCAACAAAGCGGCGCGGCGCCACCCCGGTCAGCCGCCGCTGTAGCTAGAGCCGCGAGCGTCGACGACAGGTCGCTCATTCAGGAATTCATTCTGGCCCTTGCTGAAGAAATCGACGCTATAAAGAAGGGCCGAGGCGGCTCAATCGTCACCGTCTACGACGGTGTTTTTGTTCGACGTGAGGGACCGCTCTTCGTCTATGTATTCACGACCGAGAGTCCGCTGATCGTCATGGATGACGCCCCAGCCGAGGTGGCGATCGGAAGCGCGAGATTTGCCGGCCAGATCATTTCGGTTCAAGGCAGCGAGGTCGCCGTCGGAATCGAACATGATTTCGGCCAAACCATTACTAAGGCACGGCTAATCACAAATCTTTGGTATTTGCTTGAGGCGCTTCGCAAAAGATATGAAGAGGTTCTCAACGGAGAGCGCGCTCTCGACTCGAAGCTTGCACTACGTCTATTCGGGTTCGCCTCTGCAACCGTAGGACTAGAAAATGGCGAGTTGAATCTGCCGATCTCAGATTGCCAGCTAAATGACGAGCAACGGGACGCGATCCGACGTGTTTTCGGAAGCGACGTGCATTTCATTTGGGGTCCGCCTGGCACTGGCAAGACACAGATGATTGGGTTCTTGATCGCGGCTCTGGTTCGCCAGAATTTGCGTGTGCTGGTGGCCTCCCACACAAATGTGGCAACCGACCATGCAATTCGACATGCCGCAGAGTTAATGAAGGACTCAGAGGATTATCACAGCGGGAAGCTGGTTCGGTTCGGCAACAAGAGTGGGAACGTCGAGCTACCGCCGATGGTCGATCCCGAAAAGATCGTCGAAAAGCTCGGAAAGGCTCTGAGGGATCGGGTCAATTCGCTTAATCGCGAATTGACCCAGGTACGTTTGTCCCTCGGCACGTTGCGTGAGATAGAGGTGCTTCTCGCCCGAAGGGATGCGGCCCGGCGAGCACATGCTGATTTGGCTGCAAATCTGGAGCGGTCTACGCAAGAGCAATTTCAGGCGACAGCTCGTGAAAAGCAGCTCTCAAACGATCTCTCCCAGATAAAGGTCAAGCTCAACGAGTCCTTAACCGCTGGCAAGGTGAAGCGCTTCTTCTATGGATTGAATCCCGAGAAGCTGCAAATCGCTGCCGCCAGGATTGAAACAGAGATTGGAGTCCTGCGCCGTGGTGCTGCTGCTCGCGTGTCCAAGCAAAACGAACTGCGGTCAGCCATCACTCGCGCACACCAAGATCAGGCCAAAGCCGAGACTGAAGGCGAGAGACTCTTATCCCGTCATGGGGTCAGTCCTGCTACGCTCGAAACGAAGATCGCCCAAGCCGAGGAGATGGAAAATGACCTTCTCGCGCAGATCCGCACAATCGAGGCTGAACTGGAGGCGCTGCTTGCGAAAGTGTTGCGAGAAGCAAAGGTGATCGCGACTAGCCTCACGAAAGCGACCATTTCGAAGCAACTCGATGACCAGAGCTTTGATGCTCTGGTCATCGATGAGGCAAGCATGGCTCCGATGCCAAGTGTTTATTTTGCAGCGAGCCGAGCGTCGAAAAAGGCAATTATCGTCGGTGATTTTCGACAGCTCCCTCCGATTTGCAAGGCGGAACAAGAGACCGGCTGCGAAATGGCCAGGAAGTGGCTAGCGCGCGACATATTCAACCAAGCAGGCATACAGCAAGCCGTGGACCAAGGTCGACCCGAGGCTCGCGTCACGATGTTGCGTCGGCAATATCGGATGCATCCCGAAATCTCACGTCTGCCAAATGCCATCGTCTACGGAGGCAAGCTCATCGATTCCGTTTCTGATACTTGTCTCCAAGAGACTCGCGATTTCCTGGAGAAGTCCCCTCTCGGCGACACGCCTCTGGCTGTCTACGATGTGTCGTCCGTCAACCCGTGGAGCAGCCGGCTTGAACAAGGTGGCCGCTACAACCTCTACAGCGCGGTTGTTTCGACGGAGTTGGCGAGACGAGCGGTGCAGGCTGGAATCGAGGATCTCGGGATTATCTCGCCCTACGCAGTGCAAGCGCGACTGATCAAGATGATGCTGGACGATACCGGTGATACGAAGTTGCGGCGAATCAAGGTTTCGACGGTTCACCGCTTTCAAGGGCTTGAAGAGGAAGCAATCATTTTCGATGTTGCAGAAGGCCCGATGCCTCGTTATGGGCCTTCGGGCCTGGTCGATGGCACGGACCTTACTAGCCAGGCAGCAAAACTCATCAATGTGTCGATTACCCGGCCCAAGTCTCAGCTTGCCATCGTCGCGAATCTCAAGTACTTGAAATCAAAGCTTAGTGGGGATGCGGTTCTGATAAGGGTGCTGAATGAATCCTGCGAACGCGGGAGAATCCTCGATTCTCGAACGGTCGTCGATGGTTTTTCCTGTGCTGAATTGGAGCGTTGGGCAGCACTCCTGGACCCGCACGACGACAAGATTGACCCGAACGATAGCGCTTTGTATACGGAACGCAACTTCTATGCGGCCTTCTTCGCCGATCTACGCAAGGCAAAGCGGGAAATCATCATCGTCTCGCCTTTCTTAACCGCCAGCCGCGCTCAGCAATTCCTTAATCTGTTCCGCTCGAAAAATACGGATGATGTTGATATTCGCGTCTTTACAAGAACCTTGCGTGAACAACAAGGCGATATGTTCCGGCAGGCCGAGCTAGTTTTCGAGGAATTCAAGCGAGTCGGCATCGAGATTGTGGAACGGCGGGGACTTCACGAAAAATTCGCATTCATAGACCGAGAGATCGCTTGGGAAGGAAGCCTAAACATACTTTCTCAAAGCGAAGGACGCAGCACGGAGCATATGCGGCGGCTGCCGTTTGCCAGGACCTGTGAGGAGCTCATCACTCTCCACAAGTTCGGCAGCGAAGCGGAAGTCGAGCCAGGAACCCGCCGTCCAATTCAGACGGATCGCAAATGCGCCTGCGGCCATCCAATGGTGCTTAAGCGAGGCCCGCACGGGGTATTTGTAGGATGTTCGAACTATCCACGATGTCGAGAACATTATTCCATCCGTCGGGGTGATTCATTGCGCACAGATGTGGCATGTCCCGGGCGAGACGGTACAGAGTGCGGGCAGCCGATGCTGGCAGTTCGCGCGCGGTATGGCGTATACCTCAAATGCTCCGACCCGAACTGCAAGGGCACGCGCAACGTCGGCCACAACTGACGCGAGAGAAGCCGAACAAGGGGTAGGGGTGGGTATCCTAACTGGTACAGACCGGGCCTCGGAACCAGCCTCGTCTAGGTCAGATAGAACAGGCTCAGGCGTGGCAGCTTGTGGCGGTCGAGCAGGCGCTTGTGCATGTACTGGCGCTGCAGCTGCTCGATCTGCGGGCCGGACATCTTGCGCCGGTAGGGAGCCAGGTCGCGCTCAGCTTGCGCGCGCGTGGCCATGACCTCGTCATCCGGTGTGGCCGCCAGCAGCACCGCGAACAGCTTGTCCTCGAGTACCGTCAGGCGCCGCTCCAGGTCTTCGAGTGCGGTTGAGCGGCCGGCCTCGTCGAATCCCGCAGCCAGCTCGCGCAGGGTGCGTGCAACCTCCTGCGCCGCCGGCCGCACCGAATCCGGCAGCGCGGCGCCCTCGAGTGCTGCTGCGTTTGCCTTCAAAAAGGCCGCCACACGGGCCGGCTCGAAGCCCGCAGATTCCACTTCCGGCCGGGCGATGCCGACCGCCGCTTCCTTCATCTCTTCGGCGGCGGCCAGCACTTCCTGCGCGCAGAAGGCCAGCGAGTTCACCTTGCGCGTCTTCGAGGGGCGCCGGTCGTAGCGGTCGAAGGCCGCGTCGATGCCGCGCAGCACCGCTTCCAGCGGGATGCCGGCTTCTTTCCAGCTCTCGATCAGCGCCCAGTCGAGCGTCGAGAGCAGCAGCACGGTGCCGCGGCGCTTCTGGAAATGCTCTTCGATCTCCGTGAAGTAGTTGAAGTAGTTCTCCACGGGGTCAGGAGCGGCGGGAGGAAGCGGCCTTGCGCGCGTTTTCGCCGGCACGAGCTGCCTGGTTGCGCTCCCAGATGATGCGCAGACCTTCGAGGGTGAGCCAGTCATCGACCACGGTGATGTGTTTCGAGCCGCCGGCCATGAGCGACGCCAGCCCGCCGGTCGCGATGACTTTGCTCTCGCGGCCGAGCTCGGCGAGCATGCCCTCGAGGATGCCGTCCAGCATCCCGAGGTACCCGTAGTACAGGCCGGATTGCATGCAGCTCACGGTATCGGTGCCGATGACTTTTTCCGGCTTGCGGATATCCACCCGCGGCAGCCGCGCCGTGCGCTGGAAGAGCGCTTCCGCGGAAATGCCCAGGCCGGGCGCAATCACGCCGCCCAGGTATTCGCCCTTCTTGGAGACCGCATCGAAGTTGGTGGAGGTGCCGAAGTCCACGATGATGCACGGCCCGCCGTATTTGGCGAAAGCGGCCACGCCGTTGACGATGCGGTCGGCGCCCACTTCGTACGGGTTATAGGTCACCACCGGCATGCCGGTCTTCACGCCGGGTTCGATGAACAAGGGCCGCGCGCCGAAGTATTTTTCGCAGACTTCGCGCAAGGTGGAATCGAGCGGCGGAACGACGGAGGAGATCACGATGCCGCGCACCTGCGCCACCTCCAGGCCGTCCAGCGCGAACAGGTTGCGGAAGAGCACCCCGTATTCGTCCACCGTCTGGCTGCGGTTGGTCTCGACGCGCCAGTGGGCGATGAGCTGCTCGTAATGAGGTGCCTCGGCATCGGCACTGCCGGCCCCAGGCGCGAACAGGCCGAGCACCGTGTTTGTGTTGCCGACGTCGAGGACAAGCAGCATGGCTGGCTCAGGACTCCAGGGCGCGGACGGTGCCGGAGAGCACCGTGCGCCACTCTTTCTCGGTGCGCACGCGCAGGAAGCCGCGCGGGTCGAGCCCGTCGGTGATGCCTTCGTAGCCGCCGTCTTCGGCCACGTGCACCGGCTTGCCGCGAGCGTACGAGGACCGTTCCTCGAAGCGGCGCAGCACCGCTTCCCGTGCCGCCGTCGCTTCGACGCCTTCGAGCGCGCGGTACTCCCGGTCCAGCGATTTTAGCAAAGCCGCCACCAGCTCCACGCGCGACCACGGATGCCCGGCTTCCAGGCGCAGCGAGGTCGCTGTCGCACGAAGGTCGGAAGGTAAGGAGTCATGGTTGACGTTGATGCCGATGCCGACCACCACATGCCGCACTCGCGTCGCCTCCGCATTCATTTCCGCCAGGATGCCGCAGAATTTCTTGCCGTTGAGCAGCAGGTCGTTGGGCCAGCGCAGGTCGCCGCGCAGACCGGTAACCTGCTCCACAGCGGCCTGCACAGCGAGGCCGGTCGCGAGCGAAAGCCCGAGGACCTCGGCAGGCGACATGGCGGGACGCAGCAGCACCGAGCAGTAGATGCCGGCGGATTTTTCCGAGTGCCAGCCGTGGCCGCCGCGCCCGCGGCCGGCGGTCTGCTCCTCGGCGAGAAAGGCGCTGCCGGCGGGCTCACCGGCGGCCGCCGCTGCAAGCGCAGCCTCGTTGGTCGAGCCGACGCGGAAGTAGTGATGCAGATGTTTCGCGAACATGGTGCCCTTGACCAGCGGCGCGAGGATTTCGGGCAGCAGCAGATCCGGAACCTTCTTCAGCTGATAGCCGGTGGTGGGGTGTCCGGCCACTTCGACCCCCAGCGCGCGCAGTTGCTGGATGAAGCGCCAGACGGCGGAGCGGCTGACGCCGATCTCGGCCCCGATCTTGGTTCCGCTGACCACTACGGTCGCGTGGTCGCTGAGCAGGCGGACGATGCGGCCGAGACGTCCGTCGGTGCGCGCCGAGACTTCCTGCGCGGCGCGGCGGATTGTGGAGGCGCGGGCGATGCGGGAGATTATCAGCTAAACAGTGGCCAGTGGCCAGTGGTCAGTGATCAGGCTTCCTCAACGATCGGAGCAGCCCGTTGATGATTCTTCCCAGCTCTGAGCAGGACTGGAGCAGCCGGGCAAGCTCTGTTTCGTGCAGGTACTCTAACCTGCCGGCGATTGTGAGCTGAGTCTCCAGTTCGAATAAGGAGCCCTTGGCGTGCCCGATGAATTGCAAGAACTCTCCCGTGGAACCGCGCCCCTGGCCCTCGGCAATGTTGCTGGGAACCGACACAGCTGCCCTGCGTACCTGAGCTGTCAAGCCATACGCTTCCTCTTTGGGAAAACTTCTAGTGGCGCGGTACACATCCAGGACAAGATCGATGGCCTTTTGCCAGGCAACCAGGTCCGCATATGTTTTAACGGTCATACCTTCTTCGTTCAGCAAGCATTATGTTCCCCTAGGGATCTGGCTTTTACTTGCCACTAGCCACCGACCACCGGCCACTGACCTACGCCGGTTGGACGCGCATGTTCATGTCCACGGCGACGGCCGAATGCGTCAGCGCGCCGACGGAGATGTAGTCCACGCCGGTCTCGGCGTAGGCCCGGACGTTTTCCAGCGTGATGCCGCCGGAACACTCCAGCGGCACGCGGCGCGTGTGGTTGCCGCAGCGCTCCACGGCGCGGGCCACGTCCTCCACCTTCATGTTGTCGAGCAGGATGGCCTCGGCGCCATGCTGCAGGGCTTCCTCGAGTTCGGTGAGCGAGCGGACCTCGATCTCCAGCGGCTGCGAGCCGCGGCGGTTGCGATGGGCGCGCTCCAAGGCCTGGCGGATGCCGCCCGCGAGCGTGATGTGATTGTTCTTGATGAGCACGCCGTCGGAGAGGTCGATGCGGTGGTTCAGGCCGCCGCCGCAGCGCACGCCGTACTTGTCCAGCAGGCGCAGGCCCGGCATGGTCTTGCGCGTGTCGAGGATGCGGGCGCGCGTGCCGGCGATGGCGTCCACGAACTTGCGCGTGAGGGTGGCGATGCCGCTCACCCGCTGCAGCACGTTCAGGATGACGCGCTCGCAGGAAAGGACGATGCGGGCGTTGTGGCGGATGACGGCGACGGTCTGTCCCTTGTGCAGGCGCACCCCGTCGAAGATCTCCGGATGGCTGGTGACTTCCGGATGCGTCACCACATGGCCGTCGAGCGCGGCATAGACGTCGAAGATGGCGCGGATGGCGCCCACGCCGGCGAGCACGCAGTCCTGGCGGGCGACGATGACCGCGGTGGCAAGCTGATACTCGTCGATGCAGGCCAGCGCGGTGGCGTCGCGCGTGGCGCTGTCTTCCTTCAGCGCGTTCTCCAGGATCGCGGTGATGCGCCGGCTGTGCCAGTCCATTGCGAGTTCTCAGTTCCCAGTTCTCGGTTCTCAGAAGTACCGAGTACCCAGTACGCAGTGAAACCTTACCCCGACAACTCGTTGAGCGCGGAGCGCGTTTTTTCCAGCAGCACCTGCTTTTCCTCGGCGCTCCTGCGGATGCCGTCGACCACGTGCGCCGGAGCCTTGGCCAGGAACTGCTGGTTGCCGAGCTGGCGCTGTGCGCTGGCGATCTCGTTCTCGAGCTTGGCCGCTTCTTTCTGCAGGCGCTGGCGCTCGGCCGAAAGGTCAACCTTCTTCTCGAAGACGACGCGCACATCGAAGCGCGCCGACGAGCGCGCGCCGGGCGTCCTGGCCAGCGAGCTTGCGACGAAAGTGATGCCGCTTACCGCGGCCAGCTTCTCCACCGCCTCGCGGTTCTCTTCGATGAGGCGGCGCACGTCGAGGTCGGCAAAGACCTCGATGGGCGTGGCGGTGCGCGGCTCCACCTTCAGGTCGGCTCGCATATCGCGCACGGCCACGATCAGGTCCTGCAGGATGGCCATCGCGGTCTCGGCCTCGAGGTCGAAGCGGCGCTCGTCGGCTTCGGGATACGCCGCCAGCGCAATGGACTTCTGCGGCGGCTTGCCGTCGTAGAGCGTTTGCCAGATTTCCTCGGTGAGGAAGGGCATGAAGGGCGAGAGCAGGCGCAGCGCCGCCTCGAACAGGGTGAGCAGATGCGCGAAGGCGTCGCGGGCCGTCGTGGCGCCTTCCAGGCGCATCTTCACGATCTCGATGTACCAGTCGCAGAACTCGTGCCAGAAGAAGCCGTAGACCTGGTGCGCGGCCTCGTGGAATCGGTAGGTCTGGAGCGCGGCATTCACTTCTTTGGTGACGCGATGGAAGCGGGAGTGAATCCAGCGGTCTTCGAGTGTTCTCGGCGCCGGCGCGGCTTCGCCCCTGGCCTGGAAATCGGCCAACGACCACAGGCCGCTCTGCTGGGCGCGGTCCACATTGAGAAAAATGAAGCGGGCGGCGTTCCAGATCTTGTTGGCGAACTTGCGGTAGCCGTCGGTGCGCTTTTCGTTGAAGGCGATGTCGGTGCCGGGCGCGGCCATGGCAGCGAGCGTGAAGCGCACCGCGTCAGTGCCGTACTTCTCGATGATCTCGATGGGATCGAGGGTGTTGCCTTTGGTCTTGGACATCTTCTGGCGCTCGGCATCGCGCACCAGCGCATGGATGTAGACGTGGCGGAAGGGCACGCTGCCGCGCGCGTGGTCGTGCATGAAGTGGCAGCCCATCATGATCATGCGCGCCACCCAGAAGAACAGGATCTCGTAGGCGGTGATGAGCAGCGAGGTGGGGTAGAAGACCTGCTGGTCGCGGGTCTTCTCCGGCCAGCCCAGGGTGGTGAAGGGCAGCAGGGCGGAGGAGAACCAGGTATCGAGCACGTCGGGATCCTGCTCGAGGTCGACGCCGCCGCAACTGGAGCACTTGCCCGGCGCCTGGCGGGCGACCACGATGGTCTTGCATTCGGCGCAGTGCCAGGCCGGAATGCGGTGTCCCCACCAGAGCTGGCGCGAGATGCACCAGTCGTGGATGTTGTACATCCAGGTGAGATATTCCTGCTTGTAGCGCTCGGGCGTGAAGGAAACTTCGCCCTGTTCGACCGCCTGGATGGCGCGTTCGGCGAGCGGCTTCACCTTGACGAACCACTGGGTGGAAAGGCGCGGCTCGACGATGGTGCGGCAGCGGTCGCACTTGCCCAGCGGGATGACGTGGTCTTTCACCTCGGCCAGCAGGCCTTCCTTCTCCAGGTCTTCGAGGATGCGGGCGCGGGCGGCGAAGCGGTCCAGTCCGGCATAGCGGCCAGCGCTCTCGTTCATGTGGCCGGTCTCATCCATCACGTTGACCTGCGGCAGCAGGTGGCGCAGGCCGGCCTGGAAATCGTTGGGATCGTGCGCCGGAGTGACTTTGACGGCGCCGGTGCCGAACTCCGGGTTGGCGAGTTCATCCACGATGACCGGGATGTCGCGGTTCATCAGCGGCAGGCGCACCATCTTCGAGTGCAGATGCTGGTACCGCTCGTCGCTGGGATGAACGGCCACGGCCACGTCGCCCAGCATGGTTTCCGGGCGGGTGGTGGCCACGGTGACGAACTCCTCGCTGCCCAGCACGGGATAGCGGATGTGGTAGAGCTTGCCGGTCACTTCCTCGTGCGCCACCTCGAGGTCGGAAAGGGCGGTCATGCAGCGCGGGCACCAGTTGACGATGTACTGGCCGCGGTAGATCAGTCCTTCCTCGTACAGGCGGACAAAGACCTCGCGGACGGCGAGCGAGAGGTTCTCGTCCATGGTGAAGTACAGGCGGTCCCAGTCCACGGAATCGCCCAGGCGCTTCATCTGCTCGAGGATGGCGCCGCCGTACTCTTCCTTCCACTTCCAGACGCGTTCGACGAAAGCTTCGCGGCCGATCTGGCGGCGGTCGCTGCCCTCGGAGGCGAGCTGGCGCTCCACCATCATCTGGGTCGCGATGCCGGCGTGGTCGGTGCCCGGGAGCCACACGGTCAGATAGCCGCGCATGCGGTGCCAGCGGACGATGATGTCCATCTGGGTGTGGTTGAGCATGTGGCCCATGTGCAGGCGGCCGGTGACGTTGGGCGGCGGGATCAGGAGCGAGAAGACGGGGCGCGCGGTCTCCGGCGAGCCGGGCGCGGGCGTCGCGACCGAGAAGAGCTTCTCTTTGACCCAGAAATCGGCCCAGCGCGCTTCAATCGCGCCCGGTTCATAGGCCTTGGGAAGATTGTGGGACATTCCGCTTGAGATATGAAAACGAAGGAGTAAGGAACGATATTACAGGCGGGGAGAAAAGAGGGTCAAACGGCAATGTCGCAATCAGCAGTAAGCGATAAGCAATAAGCGAAAAGACGAAAACTAATGCTAGCGCCGCATTCGTTCGGCTTCGGCGGCGAGTTCGCGGGCGATCTCTTCGATGAGCTGGGGCTTCATGCGCTCGGTGACCTTGTGGACGATCATAGCGATGGCGTTGGCGTCGAGCGAAGTCGTAGCGGCGGCCGGAGCGGCGACCACGGGCTCGGCGGTGGCGCCGACGGCGACCGCCATGGCGGCGGCCAGTTCGAGATCGGAGTGAGGCTCAGCGGCGGGCGGCGGGGACGCGAAGGCGATGGGCGCGGGCTCGGGTTCGGGCACGGGAGCGGGCGCGGCTTCTTCCACCGGGACGGGCTCGACCGGCATATCGGCGACGGCGGCCTGCATCTCGCGCGCAAGCTGCAGCCTTTCTTCTTCGCTGGGAGGAGCTACGACGGCGACGGGCACGGGCTCGGGTTCCGCGGCCGGCGCAGCCTCGGCGGTCGGCTCGGCGGCGGCCGGTTCTTCAGCAGCGGGCGCAGCCCCTGCCATCATTTCCGGAGTGAAGCCGCCCGGCATGACCTCGGCGCCCTCGACGCCGAACCTGGTGGGGAAGGCGGTGGCCATCTCGCTGGCGTCGGTGACCAGCGCGGGGTCTTTGCCGTGGGCGACCACGTCGCCGGCTTGCGGCGCAGAAGTGAACTCCACCAGAGAGTCGGTCGCGTGCGAAGCCACGGACTTGGGCGGCTGGACAACAGGCGGAGGAGGAGCCGGCTCTTCGCCCAGCATGTCCAGGCCGAAGGCGGGGGCGGCCGCCATCTCGTCCGGCACGCTGACCTCGGCGCGGCGCGGAGCTTCCTCGATGGGGTGTTCTTCGACCGCCTCGGCCGATTCCTTCCATTCCTGATAGGAGGCGTCGGGGAACTCGGCGATGGCGGGCGCGGTGATCTCCACGGTGTCCACAGGTGGCGGAGGCGGCGGCGCGGCCGGCGCCGAGAGTCTCTCCTCGATCTTCTTGATGGCGGCCACCAGGTCGCTGGGGACGAAGGGCTTGACGATGACGCCATCGGCCTTGACCTTCTCCGCGTCCTCCGGGTTGTAGGGCTCGACCTGGCCGACGGTGAGTACGACCGGAACCTTGGCGGTGGCGGGGTCTGCCTTGACGCGCTGGCAGATCTCCAGGCCGGTGTAGCCGGGCATGTAGATATCGAGGATGATGAGGTCGGGCTTCTCGGAGGCGATCTTCTTGGTGGCCGCGGCGCCGTTGGAGACGGCCACCACTTCGTAGCCCGCCTCCTCGAGGATCTTCTCGCCCATCTTCTGGGCGGTCATGCTGTCGTCGGCGAGCAGGATCTTCAGCGGCACGGACGGTTCCCCAGTGAAGGAGACGAAGTTACTGTGTCCTGCGCCGCAAGTCAACCGAGGAAGGTGCTAGACCTTTGGTGTGGGAAGGCAGTGGTCAATGGCGAGTGGCCAGCGGTCAGCGCCGGCCGTGAGGTGACGCTACAGCCGGCGAGACGCCGGCGCTACGAAACTAGAGCGTGATTGGCTCTATCGCATCCTCAGCAGGGGTTTTGGCAGGAAATGGCGGAAAAGCCAGGGTCCCTCGGGCCCGCTCGGTCCGCGTCGCTTCCTCGCGGGCCCTCGGGATGACAATTCACTTGGGGGCCGCTTACGGCGCGCCTGAAGGCGCGCCCTTTCAAAGCGGCATGTCAACAGAGCCGACAAACCTTAGAAGGGGACAATCTTGCGCAGACCCTTCTTCTTCTTTTTCTTGCTGGTGGAGAAGGAGTCGTCGTCCTTCTTGTCCTTATCCTTGTCGTCCTTGCCATCTTCGGCCTGGGCGGAGGGCTCTGCGGGCGGGGTGTCGCCGGCCTCGGCGTAGTTGATTTGTGGCGGGGCAGCCGGAACTTCGCTCGAGACGCCGCCGGGCTGCGTGGCGTCATTGATGCGCGGCTGGGAAGAGGGCACGGGATCGTTGGGCGGGGGCGAGCCGCTGCGCACCACCTCGGCGGAAACCGTCCCGCGCGGCGAACCGGCCTCTTCGACAGTGCGGGTGGCGGACCGGATGATTTCCGGTGCGCTGGTGGGCGTGGGCTCAACCATGGTGGGCTCGCCCACCTTGGTGGCGCGAGCCATATCGGGGCTGCTGCGCAGGTTGCTGAAGATGCGGCCGACCATGCCGGTCTTGCCGCGGCTTTCTTCCTCCGCCTTGTTCAGGGCGATGGCCTCGGGCGTGGGCTCGGGGATGGGCCGTTTCATCTCCGCCAGGCGCTCCTTGGCGTCCTCCACGCGCTCGGTCACCGGGTAGCGAGTGAGGATGCGGGAGTAGGCTTCGGCCGCCTTGTCGGTGTATTGCTGGATGAGGCGGGACTTGGCCAGCTCGCTGAAATTGCTGGAGCGAACCAGCTCCACCTGGTGCTCGTAGGCGTTGCCCAGGAGGTAGAGAGCTTCGGAAGCGCCGCTGTAGAGCGGGTAGGTGTCGACCAGCGACTGCAGGCGGGCCACGGCCGCGGCGTAGGACTCGCGGGTCTTGTAATAGAACCAGCCGATGCGGAACTCGCGCTCGGCCAGCACTTCCTGCACCTGCAACAGGCGCTCGCGCGCGGGCTTCAGGATGCGTTCCGGGTCGCTATCCGGGAACTGCAGCAGGAGCTGCTTGTACTCTTCCTCGGCGCGCTTGGCATGGGTGAAGTCGCGGTCGGGCTTGGCCATCTGCCGGTAGTGGATGTCGGCCACCTTGAGCTGGGCCTCGGCCGCCTCCGGCATGTTGGGGAAGAAGGTGATGAAGTCTTTATATTCAATCTCGGCCTGGGCCAGCGCTGCGGAGCCGCCCTCCTGGTACCAGGCGTCGCCTACGGCCAGCTTGGCGCGGGCCACGTACTCGGATTCCGGATAGGTATTGATCAGGGTCTGCAGGGTGAGGCGCGCGACGTCGAACTTGTTCTTCTGCAGAGCGGCCATGGCGCGGTCGAACAGCACCTTGTCGGGCTGTTTGGAGTCGAGGTCGGCCAGCGGGTTCTTGGTCTTGTTGCTGCAGGCGGCGAACGACATCACCAGGGCCGCCACGAGAAGCGCGCTCAGAGTTCGACGAAGCATCATTCAACCACCACCTGGAAAGAATCGGAGGGTCACAGCGCTCAGAGGCAATAGTTTACCTTCGCGGGACGCTCAACCGCCAGCCGAAACCCAGGATTTCCTGGGACCATCAGACCCGCTGGAGGGTGGCCTCGCGGGCCAGTTTCAGCAGGTCCTGCACGTTCTTTTTGGGGTCGCCCTTGCCGAAGACGGCGTTGCCGGCCACCAGGATCTCGGCGCCGGCACGGACCACGTCGGCGATGGTGTCCGCAGCGATGCCGCCGTCGACCTCGATGCGGAAATTCAACCCGCGCGTGGTGCGCTGAGCGGCCAGCTTGCGGATCTTCTCCAGCGAGCCGGGGATGAACTTCTGGCCGCCGAAGCCCGGGTTGACGGACATCACCAGGACGAAGTCCACGGCATCGAGCACGTCGACGAGCGTCTCGACCGGCGTGGCGGGGTTGACGACCACGCCCGGCGACAGGTTGCGGCTGCGGATCATCTCCAAGGTGCGGTGCAGGTGGCGGCAGGCCTCCTGATGGACGGAGATCCAGTCGGCGCCGGCATCGGCAAACGCGGGGATGAACTGGTCGGCGTTCTCGATCATCAGATGGACGTCGAGGGGAACTTCGGTGGCCTTGCGCAACGACGCGACCACCGGCGGGCCGATGGTGATGTTGGGGACGAAGTGGCCGTCCATCACGTCCACGTGCAGCAGGGTGGCGCCGCCTTCGAGGGCGGCGCGCGCCTGCTCGCCCAGCCGGGCAAAGTCGGCGGAGAGGATGGAGGGCGCCAGCTCGATCATCGCGGCAGGATTCTACCACGCAGGAATCAGCGCTCTCAGGGATGCTGGCGGACCGCGCCTTCTGTGGCCGGATTGCCCACGTTGCGCTCCATGTGCTCGAGCAGCGTGCGCCACATGTCGATCTCCAGCTCGAACTGGTGCTTGAGCGGGGTGGGCGCGTTCTGCACAAAGGCCAGGTTGGTCTGCATCTGGGCGAGCAGGGAGCGCATTTTCTTCAGGTCGGAGCGCAAGGCTTCAAGTTGCGCGGGGGTGGCGTGCGCGCCGCAGGTGGGCGTGGCGGCAGAGGGCGGCGGTGATTTCGATGGTTGCGTGGCAGGATGCTGTGACTGGGCAGCGGCGCCCGCCGGGACCAAGAACACGCACACTGACAGGATAAGCAGACTCTTCATGGGTCACCTCCGGTGCTGTCGGCAACTGCGGAATTCATGTCCGCCCTTGTCATTTCCAGTGGGCCGTGGCGGACGAGAGTCCCCGCCCGAGTAGGAATGTCCGGGTACAGGGATGCTTCGCTTCGCTCAGCATGACAAACGGAAGCTGTGCCCTCCGAAAAAAGCTCACTGCAATTTGGCGTATTCGGCTTTGGCTTCTTTCAGAATGGGCAGGTCGGGATCGGCGTCTTTCCAGAGGGCGAAGAAGTCCTGGTAAGACTTGCGGGCCGCCGGCTGGTCGCCCGAGAGGACGTAGGCGCGGGCGAGTTGGACGTGGGCGACCGCTTTCAGGGGGTCGATGGGGAAATAACCGACCTTCTTCAGGACCTGCTGAAATTCGGCCGCCGCCTCCCGGCCCTTGCCCAGCTTCAGGTAGGCCGTTCCGCGCACGTAGTTCGCGGAGAGCACCGCACCTTCGTAAGGACGAGCAGTCTCAAGAAGCTCCAGTGCGCGGGCCGGGTTGTTACGCCGCAGCTCCATCCAGGCGCGTGCCTGCGGCAACCCGACCTGATTAACGAAGGTATCCTGCGGATAGCGCCGGGCGAGTTCCTCGGCAAGAGCCTGGGCGCGCGCCGAGTCGCCGATGAAAGCCAGGATCTCTGCAGGGAACGTGTTTCGGCCGCGCTCCAGCTCCAATGCTTGCTGCACCAACCGGCGCGCCTGGTCGTGGTTGCCGTACACGGCTTCGGCGCCAGCGAGCCCCAGCAGGCTCTGAGCTCCAGCGCCTTTGGTTCCGCGCCGTTCGAGCCCCTCCACGTTGCGACGCGCAAGATCGCGCGCACGGGCCATGCGGCCGAAATAAGCTTCGCGGGCGGCCTCGATCCCGAGCATATCGGTTTCCATCGGCTTGCCGCGCGCCCAGTCCAACTCGCGCTGCAGGCCGGCCGCATCATTCTCAAGGAAGGCAGCAAAGTAGAGTCCGAAGTGCAAGTAGGGGACGTCCATGCCGTTGGCGATAGCTTGTTGCGTGACGGACTTGGCTTCGGCGTAGCGCCCCAGGCTGGCGTAGCCCTGGGCAAGCTGGACCACGGGAAAAGGATGGGTGGGGTTCAGCTCCGCGGACTTGCGCGCCTCCTCGATGGCCTTCTCATACTGGCCGAGGTTCATGTAGGCGATGGCCAAGTTGTTGTACGGCGTCCAATCGCGAGGGTAGAGCTGCTTCCACAACTGGTAGGTCTCGATGGTCTTCTGCACCTCCCCGGTGACGGAAGAGTAGTAGTGCGCGGTGATGTACAGCTTTTCCTGTTCGCTGACGCGATCGCGCAGCTCGAAAGCCTTCTTGCGATAGACCCCGGCGAGCTCGTTCTCCCCCATGTTGCCGTAGACCGTGCCGAGCCGGGCGTAGGCGAGGGCGAAATTCGGATCGAGTTCGATGGCCCGCTTGAAGAACGGAATGGCTTGCAGTTCGTCCTTGGCGCGGGCCTGCTGGCCAAGGCTGAAGGCCTTGAGCGCTTCGAGCGAAGGCGTGGTCGCCTCCTCAATGGGCGTATCGAGCTTGCGGATGGAGCTGAGGGACTCGCCCAGCTTCTCGCGCATGCGGGAGGCCGCCTTGCCCAGCGCGCTCAACACCTGTTCCTTGCCGGCGGCCTCGACCTGCTCGCGGGCGAGCGACTCGCCGGTCTGGCAGTTCTGCGCATCGAGCACGATGGCGTAGTTGGAGCCCAGGCTGGCAATGGAGCCGGCGAGGATGGCTTTTCCGCTCTGTCGCTGGCAGATATCCCGGGCTAGATTGGCGGTGACGCGTTCTTCGGGGGGACGTCCCATGAGGCCGAGCGTCTCACGGATGCGCTGTTCGGGAAGGATGTTGAGATAGGGCGACTGGCCGAGCTGCACGGCGAGCGCCTGCTTGAGCGTGTCGTCAAAGACGGCGTCGCCGGTGGTGTTGACGAAGTCGGCGAGCAGGATGGTGTCGCGCTCGGTGAGCGCCGGAGAGCGGCGCGGCGAAAGAAGCATCCAGCCCGTTGCCACCGCCGCCACCGCCAGCACGCCTGCACTCAGCCACTTCCAGTTCTTCTTTGCCGCGGCGACCACGCGGGAACTGCCCGCGAGCGGCGCTTCCGCCGCCGGGGCCGTGGCCGCTGCGGTGGTTCCGGCGGTAGCCGAAGCCGCGGCCACACTGGCGGTGACCGGCACGGCGCCGCTGAACGAAGCCACGCGGCCGGAGTCGGTGTCGCGCTTCACGCGCTTCAGGTCGGCGCGCAGGTCGGCGGCCGACTGGTAGCGCACCTCGCGGTCCTTCTCCAGCGCCTTGTTGATCACGTGTTCCAACTCGACCGGCAGGTCGGGATTCACGCGCGCGATGGCGGGCGGGGCCTTGTGCAGGATGGCATCGAACAGCGCGGCGGTGGTATCGCCGCGGAAGGGCATCATGCCGGTGGCCATCTCGTAGAGCACCACGCCGAAAGAGAACAGGTCGCTGCGTCCGTCCAGGGGCTCGCCCAGCGCCTGCTCGGGCGACATGTAGGCCACCGTCCCCATGGCCACACCGGGGCTGGTGAGGTGCTCGGGCGCGGCGGCGGTGACGTCCTTCGAGATGTCGCCGGAGAGCGCCGTGGGTGACGCCGAGGATTGCTTGGCCAACCCGAAGTCCAGCACCTTGGCGTGCCCGCGCCTGGTGATGAAGATGTTGGCGGGCTTGATGTCGCGATGGATCACGCCCTGGGAATGGGCGGCGTCGAGCGCGTCGGCGATCTGCATGCCGTACTCCAGGATCTGCTCGGTCTTCAGCGGGCGGCCGACGATGCGGTACTTCAGCGTCTCGCCTTCCAGGTACTCCATGGCGATGAAGTGGCGGCCCTGGTATTCGTCAATATCGTAGATGGTGCAGATATGGGGATGGTTCAGCGCGGAGGCGGTGCGGGCCTCGCGGCGCAGGCGTTCGAGCGCCAGCGGGTCCTGGGAAAGCTCCTCGGGAAGGAACTTGAGCGCGACCTTGCGGCCCAGCTTGGTGTCCTCCGCCTTGAACACCACGCCCATGCCGCCGCCGCCCAGCCGTTCCAGGACGCGGTAGTGCGAGATGGTCTCGCCTAGCAAGAGAAATCCCCGAATCCGGCATGTTATGTCGCGTTCTCAGGCGAGTCAACGAGGCCTGACAAGGGCGTCGCAGCGAGGTATGATGCGGCGGAAGTTCGCTTTCCCCTCAGGGGCTGAAGCCCCTGACATGACGGAGACTCATCCGGCACGACTGAAGGGGGCGCGGAGAGACTGGCTCTCCAGGAGCAGATTCCTCGCGGGCTGAAGCCCGCTCGGAATGACATGCAATAAGATGAGGCCGTTACGGCGCGCCTGAAGGCGCGCCCTTTCAAAACAAGACCGGAGCCGGCACTTTTTCCGCAACCTGCGAAGCCGTCTGCTCCTCCGCAGGCAAGGGCAGGCTCTCGAGCAGGAAACGGGGGCGCGAGGCGTACGCGTGAAATACTGCGACACCTGTCACAGCACCTATCCCAACGAATTCACCACCTGTCCCAAGGACGGCACAGCGCTGCGCCAGACCTCGGAACTGATGCCCGGCACTGTGATCCGCGGCAAGTACGAGATCGTGGAGAAGATCGGGGCGGGCGGGATGGGCTCGGTGTACCGCGCCAAGCATCTCGCCTTTAACGAAATCCGCGCCATCAAAGTCGTATCGAGCCGGTTGCTTGAGGACGAGAGCCTGCTGCGGCGCTTCAAGACCGAAGCCATCATCACCCGCAAGCTGCAACACCCGAACGCCGTACGCGTGGACGACCTGGACACCACCGACGATGGGCGGCCGTTCATCGTGATGGAATTCGTACAAGGCCGCGACCTGCGCAAGGTGATCGAGCAGGAAGGGCCGATGCCGGTATCACGGGCGCTCGCCATCATCCGACAGGTGTGCGCCGCGCTCGATGCCGCACATGCCCTGGGCATCACGCACCGCGACATCAAGCCGGACAACATCCTGCTGGTGAAGCAGCCGGACGGTACGGAAACCGTAAAGGTGTTGGACTTCGGCATCGCCAAGGTGCGCGAAGGGGCGATGGACGTGGGCGCCGGATATACCGCCACCAAGACCGGCATGGTGGTGGGCACGCCGCAGTATCTTTCGCCCGAACAGGCCCTGGGGAAGAGCGGCGACGCCATCGACGGGCGCTCCGATTTGTACTCGCTGGGCATCGTGCTCTACGAGATGCTGACCGGGAAGCTGCCCTTCGAGTCGGACACGCCCATGGGTCTGCTGCTGCACCACATCCAGACGGTGCCGCGAGCGCCGCATGAAGTGCGTCCGGACCTCGGCATTTCTCCGGGGCTTTCCGCCGTACTGATGCGGGCGCTGGAGAAGAACCGCGACCTGCGCTTCCAGACGGCGGCTGAGATGCTGCGCGCGCTGGAGCAGCCGGAAATGTACGCGGGCACGGCCCTGATGGGCTCGGATGTGCTGAGCGCGCCGCCGCCCGTCTCTGCACCGGCCGGCGGCGGAACGCAGATGTACACCACGCCGCCGATCACCCCGGCGCACCTGTCCACGCCTGCGCGGGCGACTCCGCTGGCGGCAGCGCCGACGGCTCCGGTTGGGCCCCTTGCGCCCGCCGCACCGGCGGCGAAGGCAGCGCCGTCGAGCAACCGGAAGATGGCCGCCGGCGCCGCCGTGGTTCTTGTGGTCATTGGCTTGGCTGCGGTTGCCTTTCGACGCTCGGCGAGCGAACCAGCGCCCACGGCAGCGACGCCACCGCCGAGCATGCCGGCAGCGCCATTGCCGTCTGCCTCAAATCCGACCGCGGCAGCTCAAACGACCGGCAGCGCCGCACAGGAGATCGAGGAGGCTGCGATAGGCGATCCGGAAGCGCCGGGCCTGAGCGAACCCGAGCGGCAGGCGCGGAAGCAGAAGCTGGTGCACATGCTGATGGCGCGGGCAAAGCGCGAAGTGCAGCAGGGCAACTACGAGGGCGCGATCCGCTCGCTGGAGCGCGCCGCGCGCATCGATCCCGACGCTCCAGCCGTGCAGGAAGCGATACGACGGGCGCGGCGCGCCTGGGAGACCGAGCAGCACGTGCTGCGGAGGCGGAAATGAGTCCGGCCAAGCTGGCGAGCCTGGTTCTGGCCGGGGCCGTTCTGGTTCCGGTGACCCGGGCCCGGTTCCAAGACGACGAACCCAGCCCCAAGCGGCCCAACCCCGTCGTCCGCTTTGCCGTGGCGCACCTGCACGGAGCGACCCGTTGCTATGGCTATCTGTACTTTTCGCGCGACCGCATCCGCTACCAGGCGGTGCGGCCCCTGGCGGTGAAGCACAGCTTCGCCTGGCCGAGAGCGGAGTTGAAGGAAGCCAAAGCGTCGGAGTCAGAAACTCTGATGCTGGTCCGAGACGGCAAGCCGCAGGAATTCGTCGCCCTGCCTGCGGCGAAGGTGGACCTGGGCCGGCACCAGCCGGCAGACGTGCTTCCGGTGCGGAGCATGGCCCTCGCGGCGGCGGAGTTCGAGAAAGTCATGGCCATGGGCGACAAGCCCGGCGAAGTGAAGACGGACGGCACCACGCAAAAGATCGTCACTGACCCGGGCGGCGTCGAGGTCGTAATCGACGGCGTTGTCTGGGGGACGACGGATCTTGACAGCGGCGAGATCGTGCTGCGCGGCATCCCATTCGGAAACCGCGAGTTCATGCTGCGTCGCCGGGGATACAAGCCCATGTCATGGTCCAATCGGTATGAGTACGAGCAGACCGGCGAAATCTACGCGCCGCTCACCGCGGCGGAAAAAATGGCCGCCGGACTGAGCCTGCAGGACGTGCTGGACCTGCTCGAAGGAGGCGTTGCGCCCCGGCGCGTCGCCCAACTGGTGCAAAAGCACGGCGTCACGTTCTCCCTGACGCCGGACCGGGAGCAGGCACTGCGCTCAGCCGGTGGAGTGGATGAGCTCATGGAGGCCATCGCCAAAGCGAAGAAGTAACCGCTTCGGGTTTCTCGTTTCTGGTTCCTGGAAGAGGGCGAAGCGCACATGGCATTGGTAGAAGTCCATGACCTCGTGAAGGTCTTCCCGCTGGAGGAATCGGCGTTCGGAGGCGGGGCGCGGCGCCAGGTGCGCGCCGTGGACGGCGTCTCCCTTTCCATCGCAAGCGGCGAGACGCTCGGGCTGGTGGGCGAATCGGGATGCGGAAAGAGCACGCTGGGGAGGCTGATCCTGCGGCTCATCGAGCCCACCGCCGGAAGCCTGCGCTTCGACGGCCATGACGTGCTCGCCGCGGGCGGGGAAAAGTTGCGCCGCCTGCGGCGCGACATGCAGATCGTTTTTCAGGATCCCTTCGGCTCGCTCAACCCGCGCATGACCGTGGAAGCGATCCTGGCCGAGCCGCTCATCATCCACCGGCGGGCGCTGGAGCGCGACGGCGACTTGAGCGGCTCGACGGCCGAGGCGCGGCGGCGCCGGGTGGCCGAGCTGTTGCGCGCGGTGGGCCTGGACGACTCCGCCGGGCACCGCCATCCGCATGAGTTCTCGGGCGGGCAGCGGCAGCGCATCGGCATCGCCCGGGCCCTGGCATTGCGCCCACGCTTCCTGGTGGCCGATGAGCCGGTCAGCTCGCTCGACGTCAGCGTGGGCGCTCAGATCGTCAACCTGCTGGCCCGGCTGCAACGCGAGTTCGGCCTGACCTATCTTTTCATCTCGCATTCCATCCCGGTAGTGCGCTATCTCGCCACCAGGATCGCCGTGATGCACAAGGGGCGGATCGTGGAAACGGGAGAGACGGACCACGTCACCGCCAGTCCGGAGCATCCCTACACGCGCACGCTTCTGAGAGCTACACCGGAAGTCGACTTGCCGCGGAGCGTTTGAGGCACTCGGAATTACACCATTCTCAAAAGCCCTCAACCATCCAGGCGTTGCTGTCCAGGGTGGAGAGTGCGAACGCGAACCGCTTCCCGTCCGGCGAAGGGACAGGCCGCGAAATCTGTGTCGGCGCCTGCCAAATCTCGTGAGCTTCGCCATTCAATCCAAGGCGGAACACGGAACTGCCGCGACCGTGGGTCGTGGTGACGAGCAGCCCGCGCCCATCCGGCAACCAGGCGACATCGGAGATGCGCGCCGGGAGCGCTTCCGTATGCCGTTGCTCGCCGGAGGAGAGGACCACGAGGCGAGCGCGGCGGTTCTCGCGGTCGGAGTCGGCGATGGCCGCCGTCGCGCCGTCGGGCGACACATCCCAGCGCGGATTCCCTTCCGGATAGAGATCGACCGAAGAAAGGTTGGTTCGTTTTCCCTGCAGGGGATCAAACGCGCTGAAGTCGAGCCGCTTGCCGTCAGCGGAAGGTTCGCTCAGCACGCACATCTTCGCCGCCTGCGCGCAACGGAACTGCGCACCCCAGCGCGCCTCCAACACCGTGCTCGTCGAGCCGCCTCCGAGGGGAGTACGCAGGAGCCGGATGGACGGCGGGTAGACGCCCTCCAGGCGGGGATGGTCCCAATAGAGCAGCGCGGTCCCGTCCGGCGTAAGGCGCGCTTCGTGCTGCTCCTGGGGGCCGACGACAAGCTCGTCCGGCGCGGCCTGCGCAACATCCTGGCGGAAGACGTCCCACGTGCCGTTGCGGTCGGAGTGGAACAACACGGCGCGCCCATCCGGCGTCCACGCAGTGGGCTGATCCTGACTCACGTCAAAAGTGAGGCGTCGCACTGTGACGGGCTCGGCGCCCCTGGAGTTGAATTCCGCTACATGAACGTCGGTCTGCTGATGCTGACGCACAAACACCAGCCGCTTGCCGTCGGCGGTGGCGCTGAAGTCGCGGAAACTGAAACCGGCCCAGCGCGTGATACGCCGGGGCTCGCCTTGGGCCTTCCCCGTGCCGGCGTCCACCGGCAGCTCCCACAGATTGCTTTCCGCCTGCCGGGAACCGGCCTCGGCGCGCGAGAAGATGATGCGGCCGTCCGCCAACCAGCCGAACGCGCCCAGGCCGTAGTCGGAAACCAGGACCTCGCTGCTCCCCGTCTGAAGATTGTGGTCGACGATGGCCACATCGTACTTCTGCGCATCGGAGTGATAGCGGAGAAAGGCCAGGCTGCGGCTGTCGGGAGACCATTGCAGGCGGCCGAAGCGCACACCGGGCTCCGCCTTCAGCAGCATGCGGGCGTCTTCGCCGTTGGCCCCCATGACCCAAAGCTGATGACCCTCCCGGGTGGTGCGGAAGGCGATCTGCTGGCCGTCGGGCGACACCACGGCGAAGTCGGCGTCGCCGCGGATCTGGCGCGGCACCGCCGTCAGAATCGGAATGACCCAGACCGCCTTGGTCTCGCCGGCTTCCCCCGGACCCTCGCCGCTGGCGATCAGTTTGGTTCCGTCCCGGAACCAGGAGAGGCTTGCTCAAAGAAAACAGAAGCCCGGGGGCAATCGGAGCGCGTGTGTTTCCCCGGTTTCCAGCAGGCGAAGGTAGACGCCAGTGGGGTCGGAGTAGGCGAGGTACCGGCCGTCGGGTGAGATGGCAGCGGCGATCACCGGCTTTTCCAGAGCGTTGGAGGTGAGCTGGCGCTGCATCAGCTCGGCGCCGCGCGGCTTCTCCCAGAGCGGCCGGCGCACGGCCACCAGCGCAATCAGGGCCACGGCCGCCACGGCGGCGACTACAGCCGCCCGCGGGCGCCGCCACCACGGTTTCTCGCGAGCCACAGTGACCGCTCCGCTTGCCACCGTCACCGCCGTCTGCGAACTCTCGCTGTCGCGCCGCAGGCGTTTCAGGTCGGCGCGCAGCTCGGCGGCGCTCTGGTAGCGCAGGTCGCGATCTTTTTCCAGAGCCTTATTGATGATCTCCTCCAGCTTCAGGGGCAGGGAAGGATTCAGTTGCACGGGCGCCGAGGGCGCGCCATGCAGGATGGCGTCGAAGAGAGCGGCCGACGTGGTGCCGCGAAAGGGCAGCGTGCCCGTCGCCATTTCGTACAGCACCACGCCGAACGAGAACAGGTCGGTGCGGGCGTCCAGTTCCTTGCCCAACGCCTGTTCGGGCGACATGTAGGAAGCCGTGCCCAGGGTCGCGCCGGGATCAGTCAGGTGGCCCGCGCTCACCGTAGCATCAGGGGCCGCCGCAGCCTGGCCCCGGTCCGTCACCTTGGCCAGGCCAAAATCCAGGATTACGGCATCGCCACGCTCGGTGATGAAGATGTTGGCGGGCTTGATGTCGCGATGGACGATGCCGTGGCTGTGGGCTGCTTCCAGCGCGTCGGCCACCTGGATGCCCCAGCGAAGCAGGTCCGGAAGAGGCACCGGGCGATGCTGGATTTTCTCCCGCAAGGTCTGACCGCGCAGCAACTCCATGGCGATGAAGGGCCGGCCTTCGAACTCGCCGATGGCATGGATGGTCGCGATGTGAGGATGATTGAGCGACGCGGCGGCGCGAGCTTCGCGCTCGAAGCGCTCCAGCGCCGCGGGGTCGCCGATGAACGACTCGGGAAGAAACTTGAGCGCCACGTCGCGGCCCAGGTTGAGGTCGGTGGCGCGATACACCACACCCATGCCGCCGCTGCCCAGGGTCTCAAGAACGCGGTAGTGGGAAACGCTCTGCCCGATCATGGCCCGATATCCCCCGGGCGGGCACTCACCTCGGTTGCCGCCATCTTAGGTGCGGCCGCCGAAGGGAGTCAATTGCGCGCAGCGGCGCTTGCCCCCCCAGCCGATCCCATGGTGCGGATTGTCGCGGTCGCGTCGCTAGGTTTAGAATCCCGCGCGCATATCCTGAAGCGTTCAGGGAGGCGCTCTATGAGCACGGCCGTTGCGGCTTCGGAGGCTCCACAGCCACCGAGGCTTTCGACCATCAGCCGGATGGTCAACACCTTCATCGCGCCCAGCCAGACCTTCACCGACCTGAAGCACTACACGACGTGGACTACGTGGATCGCGCCGTGGCTGGTCACTGCCATCTTCTCCTGGATGTTCGTGGCCGTCATGGCGCAGAAGATCGGCTTCGAGCAGGTGTCGGAGAACCAGATCAAGATGGCGGGCAAGCGTGCCGAGCAACTGGAAAAGTTGCCCCCGGAGCAGCGCGCCCGCCAGATGGCGCTCTCGGTCACCATCACCAAGGTGATCTCGTTCGCGGTGCCCTTCTTCGGTCTGATCTTCTTTGTGATTGTGGCCGCGGTGTTGATGGCGACCTTCAACTTCGGCGTGGGGGCGGAAGTGCCCTTCAAGGTAGCGTTGGCCGTCGTGTTTTATGCCGGGCTGCCGGGAATCGTGCGCAGCCTGCTGGGAATCATCTCCATGCTGGCGGGCGTGGATCCGGAGGGCTTCATCGTCCAGAACCCGGTGGCCACCAATCCGGCGTATTTCATGAACCCGGCCGACTCGCCGGTGCTGTATTCCCTGGCCAGCTCGCTGGACGTGGTGATCCTCTGGATGCTGGTTTTGACCGCCCTCGGTTTCTCCTGCGTCAGCAAGATGAACAAGGGGACGACCATGGGCGTGGTCTTCGGCTGGTACATCCTGGTGACGCTGGTAGGAGCCGGTTTCGCGGCCGTGTTCCGGTAGGGCCGTTGGAACGCCGCAGGCCGCCGTTTAGCCCCTAAATCCAGCCGAACAAAGCTGTTAGGTTCGGTCCGGACGGGGAGTTATGTTCTAATAACGCATTCGCGAATGCCGACTACGGCTCTCAAAATCAAGCGCCAGGCGCTGCGCGCGCACCGCCTCTCTCGAGAAGTGGGGATGATCCTCAAGGGACTGGTCTCGACCGACCATCCCGTACTCGCCCACCTCATCCCCATGCGGCGCTGCAACCTCTCCTGCCGCTACTGCAACGAGTACGATGCAGTCTCCAAGCCCGTGCCCTTGGAGGTGATCTGCCGGCGTATCGACAAGCTGGCCGAACTGGGTACCTCCATCACCTGCATCTCGGGCGGCGAGCCGCTCCTGCACCCCGAGCTGGATGACATCCTGCGCCGCATCCGCCGGCACGGCATGATCGCCGGACTGATCACCAACGGGTATCTGCTGACGCAGGAGCGCATCGAGCGGCTGAACCGCGCCGGCCTCGAGCATCTGCAGATCTCCATCGACAACGTCAGTCCCGACGACGTTTCCAAGAAGAGCCTGAAGGTCCTGGACAAGAAACTGCAACTCCTGGCCGAGTATGCCGAGTTCCATGTGAACATCAACTCGGTGGTGGGCGGCGGCATCCGCAATCCGCAGGATGCTTTAGTCATCGCCCGGCGCGCCCTGGAACTGGGATTCACCTCGACCGTGGGCATCATCCACGATCACGATGGGCAGTTGCAGCCGCTCACCGAAGAAGAGGGCAAGGTCTACTCCACGATTATGAGCTGGGGCAAGGCCAGCTACGCGCGCTTCAACCAGTTCCAGCGCAACCTGGCGCTGGGACGGCCCAACGACTGGCGCTGCCGCGCCGGAGCGCGCTATCTCTATGTCGCCGAGGACGGGCTGGTGCACTACTGCTCGCAGCAGCGCGGCTATCCCGCCAAGCCGCTGGAGGAGTACTCGCTGGAGGACATCCGCCGCGAATACCTGACGGAGAAGTCCTGCGCGCCGCACTGCACCGTGGCTTGTGTCCACCAGGTGTCGTATCTGGATTTCTTCCGCGCCCCGCAACGCAAGACCTTCCCGCCGCCCGCCGGCGCAGGCGCGCCGCAACTGGTGCAGATCGAGTAAGCCTCGCCTACCGTTGCTCCAGCGGATTCTCCCAACGCAGACCGGGAAAGCGGGCGAAGTCGCGGTCTGTCGTGCAGAGGACTGCGCCGTGCTCGATGGCCAGGGCGGCCAGATGGGCGTCCGTTATCAGGTCTCCTGCGGCCTGGCCATCGGTCAGGCAACGTTGCAGAATCGGCCAATGGCGCTCACTGGGTTGGAGAAGAACCACGGGCGGCCTTTGCAGCAGATCATCGATCACTGCAACAGCTTCCGCGGGCAAAAGCGGACTGCTTAGCGCCCGGCTGCTCGTGGTGATTCGCAAGAATGCGAGCAAGGTGGCCCATGCCAGGCCTACGGGTCGGGACTCGGCCAGGACCCGGTTGAACCACGAACACGTAGCATCGTGGAGCGGGGAGCGCGTATCGTGCGCGTAGATGAGCAGATTCGCGTCGATCAGAATCACTTGTGAAACGGCCCCTCGATTTCCTCCAGCAATTTCCCAATGTTGTCATAGCTCAGACCGGGCTTGAGGCCGAGGGGCCGCGCCAGGATCGGAAAAGGCTTCGGAGGCCTGGCCGAACCTGGCGATGGTGCGCAAAGGGCTTTTCGCAGCATGTCATTCACCACCTGCTTGAACGAGTGCCCGGTGCGCCGCACTTCCGCCTTCAGCTTGGCGGCTACGTCCGGTTCGAGGGTAAGAGTGGTTCGCACATCATGATGCTATATCAGAGACATCATGATGTCAAGCCCTAGGGCGTGCCCGCCGCAGCCCTCTCTTGCTCGGCCAGCAGCTTGTCCAACTCGCTGCGCGAAAGATACTTGCCGGCAAACACGACTCCCGCGATTCGCCTGGTTTGACGGATGTCCTCGAGCGGGTTGGCGTCCAGCAAGACCAGGTCGGCCCGTTTTCCCGCGGCCACGGTTCCGGTGTCGTTGTGACGGCCCAGGAAACGCGCGGCGCTGACGGTTGCCGCGCGCAAGGCCTCGGCGGGCGTAAGACCGGAGCGCACCAGTAGCTCCAGCTCCTGGTGCAGGCTGAAGCCGGGAATCACAAAGGCGTCAAAATTGTCCGTGCCCGCCAGCAGCGTAACCCCGCCGCGATGCAGCTTGCCGGTAAGTCTTTGCGCCATCTCCGCCATCTGCCGGTTCAGCGCCAGCGTCTCCTCCGGCGCGCTCTCCAGGAAGCTGCGGCGGGCGGTGGTCCAGCGCTCGCGCAACTTCGCCGGCACATACTGCATGGGAAGCTGGCCGATGGGATCCTCGCGCGCCGCCGGACGAATGGAAACCGACCAGATGAGCGTGGGCACCACCACGGTGCGGTTGCGAGCCAGGCGCGCGACCACACGGTCGCACTTGGCCTCACTGTAGCTGGAGACCAGGTCGGCCTGCAGCGCCCGCGTGCGGGCTCGAGCCTCTTCCGGCTTCACCTCCGGCGCGCGCAGGGCTAGCAGCTCGCGGCGCAGTGGTTCTTCACGACCGGAGCACGCCAGCAGGATGGCGGCGTCGCCGGGCAGCGCCGGTGACATGTGTTCGATGCTCTTCTGGCCGGCATCGCTGGCTTCCACGGCGTTCATCGATTCCGGAACGTGACCGGCAAATGCGATGCCGCTGCGCTTGGCCTCCTCGGCAATCGCCCGGTAGGCCTCCGGACTCAGTCCGGCCTGCACCTTGATGAAGTCCACGCCGCGGGCCTTCAAGCTGCGCACCGCCGCGCGCGCCTCCGCTGCGTTGGCCACGGGCAGAAAGCTGGGATCGGGCTCCGGCTGAGGCCCGTCGACAAAAGGTCCTGGCGCAACGATGGTCGGGCCCGGCATGCGCCCGGCGGCGATCTCCTCGCGCATGTGCCGGATGCGCTCGAAGTCGCCGCCCATGTCGCGCACTCCCATCACGCCATAGGCGACATACAGCGGCAACATCCCCTCCGCTTCCGGACGGAGGGCGGTGTGCACGTGCATGTCCCAGAGGCCGGGGATGAGGTACTTGCCGTCCGCGTTGACCACTTGCACGTGGCGGCCGGCCTGGATCAGGGCCCGCTTGGCGATGGCTTCGATACGGCCATCGCGGATGAGCACATTCATGCGCGGCTCGACGGACCCTTCGGTTACATTCACCACGTTGACGTTGGTCAGAACCAGCAGTTGCTGTGGCGGTTTCTTGCGACTCTTCTGTGCCGCCAACGCCAGCGGCAGCAGGAGGACCAGCAGGATGAGAAGAGGCCGCCGCATGCAGACAGTCACGCTATCGTTCGCCCAGCGCGCGTGTCAATCGAGCTTACTGAGCCACGCCTGTTTCGTTTCCTCCGGCAGGAACGACGCTCGAAAGGAATTGGCCGCCAGTTGGCGCAGCTCGTCGTCGGTAAAGCCGAACGCCTCCTGCGCGAGCTGGTACTCGCGCGCCAGCGAGGTGCGGAACATGGCGGGATCGTCGGAGTTCAGTGTGACCAGCAGGCCCCGCGCGACGTACTGGCGCACCGGGTGCATCTCCAGCGACTTCACGCACCCGGTGCGCAGGTTGCTGGTCAGGCACACCTCGACCGGCGCCTGGTCACGGGCCAGGCGCGCGACCAGCTCCGGGTCGTGCCAGGCGTTCAGGCCGTGGCCGATGCGTTCCGCGCCCAGGCAATCCAGCGCCCCCAGCACAGACTCCGGCCCTGCCGCTTCGCCCGCATGGGCGGTACGCCGCAGGCCGTGTGCGCCGGCGTACTGGTAGACTTCGCGGAAAATCTCCGGCGCCGCCTGGCGCTCGTCCCCGCCCATGCCGATGCCGATGACGTTCCGGCCCTGCAGTTCGAGCGCCTTTTCCGCTACCTTCATGGCCGCTTCCGGCCCCCACTGGCGCACGAAGTCAAGGATCCAATAGAGCGAGACTCCGAACTCGCGCGTGCCGCGTTCCCGTCCGCGCTCCAGGCCGTCGAAGATGGCATCGAAGTCCGTTCCCCGGCGCAGGTACACGCCCGCGCTTACGTAAACCTCGGCGTGCACGACGTTCTCCGCACGCAGCCGCTCCATCAGGCGATAGGTGATGAGTTCGAAGTCTGCCGGCTCACGCAGAAGGTCGGTAACCGCCTTGAACGCCATCAGGAAGCCGTAGAAGTCCGGGTAATCGTAGAGCCGGTGGACGGCCGCCGAGTCGAGTGGCAGGGCGTCGTGCCGGCGGCTGAGCTCGATCAGCGTCTCCGGCTCGACCGCGCCCTCCAGATGGAGGTGCAACTCCGCCTTGGGCAGCGCGAGTATGTGTTCTGAGGGTTGCGAGGCGGTCGTCGGCACGAGCGCAAGATTTTACCCGACGCCAATGTAGAGACGCGATGCGTCCAGGCCCGGAGCCGACCGGCGAGCCGGCCGTTGGGCCTATTTCACGTTGGCGAACTCGCTGTGCCGGCGGCTGTAAACCAGGTAGATCACCAGGCCGATAGCCAGCCACACGAAGAAGCGTATCCAGTTCATGATGGGCAACCCGGCCATCAGCAGCAGGCAGCAGACGATGGTCATGATGGGAGCCATCGGACCTCCGGGAGCGCGGAAGCCGCGCGGACGGTCGGGCTCACGGTAGCGCAGCACCAGCACTCCGATGGCTACCAGAACGAACGCGAACAGCGTGCCGATGTTCGAAAGGTCGGCCAGAGTGCCGATGTCCAGCAAGCCGCCGGGGATGCCGACCACCAGTCCGGCCACCCAGGTGGAGACGTGCGGCGTCCGGTACCGGGCGTGCACTTTTCCGAACGCTCTGGGCAACAGGCCGTCGCGCGACATCGCGAACCACACCCGCGCCTGGCCCAGTTGGAAGACCAGCAGCGACGAGAGCATGCCCATCATGGCGCCGAACAGCACGGCCGTGCGCACCCAGGGCAGGTTCAGCCGCTTCAGCTCGTTCACCACCGGCGCGGCGTTGCCCAGCGTCTCCCAGTGCGCGATCCCGGTGAGCACCACCGCCACCCCCAGGTACAGCACCGTGCAGATCACCAGCGTGGCGATGATGCCGATCGGCAGGTCGCGCTTGGGATTGCGCGTTTCCTCGGCCGCCGTCGAGACCGAATCGAAGCCGATGTAGGTGAAAAAGATGATGGCGCCGCCGGTGAGCACGCCCGGCCATCCGTTGGGCGCGAACGGCGTGTAATTCTCCGGGTTGACGTAGCGCGCCGTAAAGCCCACGAACACCAGGATGGCCATGATCTTCAGCGCCACCATCACGTTGTTGGTCTCCGACGACTCGCGGATGCCGCGCACCAGCACCATGGTCAGCACCATCAGCGTGAGGAACACCGGGATGTTGAAGCCGAAGTGCCAGCCCGGCGCAAAGTGCTCGCTGCCCGAAGGCAGGTAGGCCGGGTACGTCCAGCGCGGTGAGAAGTGAATGCCCACCAGATCCCCGAGGTTCACCAGATGTTCGGAGAAGCCCACCCCCACGGCCATGTTGCTGACCGCGTATTCCAGGATCAAGTCCCAACCGATGATCCAGGCCACCAGCTCGCCCATGGTGGCGTAGGTGTAGGTATAGGCGCTGCCGGCGATGGGAATCATGGAAGCCAGTTCGGCGTAGCACAGCGCCGCGAACGCGCACACCACGCCCACCAGCAGAAAGGAGAGCGCGATGGCCGGCCCGGCGCCGGGACGGCCGAAGGTCGGCGAGCCGTAGATCAGGTACTCGAGCAGCGGCGCGTGCAGCACCGACTGCGCCTCGAACTTCTGCCCCGCGATGGCCGTGCCGATGACGGTGAAGATGCCCGTCCCGATCACCGCCCCGATGCCCAGCGAGGCCAGGGCCACCGGGCCCAGCGTGCGCTTCAGCCGGGTCTCGGGACGGTCGGCGTCCGCCAGCAGCTTGTCAATGGACTTCTTGGCGAAGTATTGGCTGGCCAGGGTTATCGGCTCCCTAGAGGATTGTCATCCTGAGCGAGGCGGCTCTTGTTCTTGCCGAGCGAAGGATCTGGGCGGCCCGATTCGCGCAGCCTGTCCCGAGCGAAGTCGAGGGAGTGCGCGAAAGGGCCGCATCCTTATCGCTTCGCCTGCCCGCGCGCCATCTTCTTGACCTTGCGCTTCTTCGAGCCCCGGTCGTAATCGCGCTTGGGCTTGGGATGCTCCAGCTTGCGCTTCTTGCGCGCCTCCCGCTTCTTCTGCTTGCGTTCTTCCCTCGACAGTGCCTTGGTATTCATGAGTCCTTTGTGTGGGTGAGCGGGCTTCAGGCCTTCTCAAGCTGGGCGAATCTCTCCACCAGCTTCTTCAGCCCGAAGCCGGGAAATTGTACCGTAATCTTCGCGTCGTCGCCCTCTCCTTCGCGTTTGTACACGGTGCCCTCGCCGTACTTGGGATGACGCACGCGCTGGCCGGGACGGAAGCCGCGCTTGCCCGTGGGCTCGGTAGCGAACTTCGTCTTCTCCTTCGGAAGCGTGAACTTCCGCCCGCGCGAAGCGAAGAACTCGGCGATGTTCTCGATGGAGTTGTAGGTAGGCCCGGAGTACGCCGGCGGCCGTGCACGCCGGCCGCGCCGCGGCGAATCCCAATCGTCTGTGACCTCCTGCGAGTAGGCGTAGTCGTACTGCGCTTCGGATGGGCGCCGCTGTTCCCGGCTGCGGGCCGGCGAGCCCAGGTCTTCCAGCAGCTTGTGCGGCACTTCATTCAGGAAGCGCGAAGGCAGGCTGGCCTCGGGCAATTCCGTGCCGTAGCGCCGGCGATACAGCGCCCGCGTCAGGATGAGCCGGTCCATGGCGCGCGTCATGCCCACGTAACACAGGCGGCGCTCTTCTTCGAGCTGGTCGGGATCGAGCAGCGTCCGCGAGTGCGGGAACAATCCTTCCTCCATGCCGATCAGGAAAACCAGCGAAAACTCCAGGCCCTTCGCCGAGTGCAGGGTCATCAGCGTCACGCGGCCCCGGGGATCGTAAGTATCGGTGTCGCTGACCAGCGCGGCGTGGTCCAGAAATTCGCCCAGGGTCTCGCCGCGGTCGCGGGAATCCATCGCGGCGTTCACCAGTTCGCGCAGGTTCTCCACCCGCGAGAACGCCTCCGGCGTGCCCTCTTCTTCCAGTTGCTTGATGTAGCCCGTCTGGTCAATCAGGAACTTCAGGAGTTCCGCCACCGAGGCCGCTTCCCCCTCCTTCCGTGCCTCCGTGTCTCCGTGGTTTCCTTTGCCTTCCAGCATCGCCCTCGCCTGCTCGATGAGCGTGCGGAACGCGGCCAGCGCGCTCACCGCGCGCGGCGGCACCAGGCGCTGTTCGATGGCTTCGCCGATGGCGTCCCACAGCGCCATGCCGGTCTCGAGCGCCAACCGCTCCAGTGTTTCGACCGTGGTCTTGCCGATGCCGCGCGGCGGCGTGTTGATCACCCGCAGCAGCGCCACCGAGTCGCTGAGGTTGTGGATGAGCTTGAGATACGCGATCAGGTCTTTGACCTCGGCGCGCTCATAGAAGGAGAAGCCGCCCACCACCTGGTAAGCGATCTGGTAGCGCCGCATGGCTTCTTCCAGCAGCCGCGACTGCGAGTTGGTGCGGTACAGGACGGCGGCCCGCGGCTCGCCATCCCCGCCAGAGGCCGCTTCCTCAAGGTAGCGCGCCATCCAGTCAGCGACGAACAGCGCTTCGTTCTCGCCGTCGGGAGCTTCGTAGAAGCCCAGGCGCGCCCCGCCCTGCCGCGCCGTCCACAGCGTCTTGCCCTTGCGCTTCACGTTGTTGGCCACTACCGCCGAGGCCGCGTCCAGAATGTTCTCCGTCGAGCGATAGTTCTGTTCCAGACGGATGACGCGCGCATCCGGGAAGTCGTCCTCGAACTCCAGGATGTTGCGGATGTCGGCGCCGCGCCACGAATAGATGGACTGGTCTTCGTCGCCCACCGCGCAGACATTGTGGCTTGCCGCGGCCAGCAGTCGCATCAGCAGGTACTGCGGGCGGTTGGTGTCCTGGTATTCGTCGATCAGCAGATAGCGGAAGCGCCGGTGGTACTGCGCCAGCACTTCCGGTCGCTCGCGCAGCAGCCGCTCCGCCACCAGCAGCAGGTCGTCGAAATCGAGCGCGTTGGCCTTCTTCAATTCTTTCTGATAGGCGTCGTAGAGTTGCGCGGTGCGCTCGGCGCGCGGGTCCGACGAGCTCAGAAACACGTCCTGCGGATCGCGCATGTGGTTCTTCGCCCAGGAGATGCGCGCCAGCACGCCGCGCGGCGGCATCTGCTTGGCGTCCAGGCCCATGCGCTTCATCGCCGCCTTGAGCACCGATTCCTGGTCGTCCTCGTCGTAGATGACGAAGTCCTTCCGATAGCCTTCGCCCAGCGCCTCGATATCGCGCCGCAACACGCGCACGCAAAAGGAATGGAAGGTCGAGATCAGCGGCCGCGCCAGGGTGTGCCCGCCCGCCAGTTGCTCCACCCGCGCCGCCATCTCCGCCGCCGCCTTGTTGGTGAAGGTGACCGCCAGGATGGAATCGGCCGCGACGCCCAGGTTCTCGATCAGGTGCGCAATACGGTAGGTGATCACCCGCGTCTTGCCGCTGCCCGCCCCCGCCAGGATCAAAAGCGGCCCCTCAGTGGCTTCCACTGCCTCGCGCTGGCGCGGGTTCAGGTCGTCGAGGAGCGCCACGCTACTGCGTTCCTCCTGCCCGCCGCGTGGAGATCATCGGCCCCGTTTCCGAGCCGGCGCCCTTTTGCCTCGCCTTGCATTCCGCACACGGGCACACGTCCCGCAGGTACTCCCAGGAATAGATGCCGTGCTGATGCCCGTCATGGAAGGTGAAACGGATGGCGTACTTCCCCACGGCCTCGGCGTGCGTGGCGCGCGGCGCTTCGCGGAACATGGGCAGCGAGCCGGGAGCGGGCTTGGGTGCCTCGCCCGGTTCGCGGCCGTCGCGCGAACGCTCATCGTCGCAGGTGGCGCAGGGGCAGGCGTCGCGCAGGTACGGGAACGTATAGCTGGAGCGGTGGCCGTCCTGCCACTCGATCTCCATGCCGGTGCCCGCGGTCAGGTTGACCTGGACTTTCTTCGGCTGGATGAGGGCGGGCACGACCTCAGTATCGCATAGCGGCATGAATGCACGGCGGCCCGGAACATTGACGATTGATTCATTTTCTTCATTGAAGTTTACCCGGGGCCGCAGCCCTGAAATCGTCAATCAATCAAGACGCCAACCGTCAATTCTTCCTGCGTCTCGGTGCCTCAGTGGGGAAAAATCAACGCCGTTTCCGCCACCGCAGCAACATCATCCCGAGGCACACCAGCCCGGTGACCAGCGCGAACACCATCGCCGAGCCGACGTAGAAGTAAAGCTGCGGGCTGGCGCCCACTTCCTTCGCCTGCTCGGTATCGGTGATTGACAGAAAGATCAGTCCGACGGCATACAAGATGACGGCGATCAATCCCGCCGCCATGCTCCAGCCGATGGTCTTGACCAGGCTCTCTCGCGCCGGTTCCATGTCTGGGAAGATAGCGCGGAATCTGCTAAAATCAATGCTTTGTTCGGTCAGTCCTGTTTCCTTCTGGAGTGCTCATGGCAAGGGTTTGCGACCTCTGCGGCAAAGGGCCGCGCTTCGGCAACAACATCAGCCACGCCCACAACCTCACCAGGCGGCGCTGGAACATCAACCTGCGCCCGGTGCACGCGCGCGTGAAGGGCGCTACCCGCCGCCTGCGCGTCTGCACCTCCTGCCTGCGCAGCGGCAAGGTCGCGAAGGCCTAAGGCTTTAGGAATCCCGCCGCGGATCAAGGCGGATACACGCAGATCATTCCTTCGTGCATCCGGAGCCTGCCCTGAGCCTGGCGAAGGTGTCCCTTGTCGTGAAAGGCGTCGGTTCGCGCAACCCGGCGGCCTACGCTTCCGCAATCGCGTCGATCTCCACCAGCACATCCTTGGGCAGTTTGGAGCACTCCACCGTCGCCCGCGCCGGCGGCTCCAGGTCGAACGCCCGCGCATAGACCTCGTTCATGGGAACGAAGTCCTCCATGTTCTTGATGAACACGGTGGTCTTCACCACCTGCTCCATGCTGCTGCCCGCAGCTTCCAGGATGGCCGCCAGATTCTTGAGCACGCGCTCGGTCTGCGCCCGTATGTCGCCGGCGATCACGTTGCCGGTCGCCGGATCGATGGCGATCTGCCCGGAGACAAACACGAACCCGCCTGCCTTGATGCCCTGCGAGTAGGGCCCGATGGCCCGCGGTGCATCGCTGGTGGAAACCGTGACTTTCATGAAGCTCCTTTCGCCGCGGATGGACGCGGATGAACGCTGATCAAGAGAATGTCTTCATCGAGAGCCAGGATTATTGCTGATAGAGGATTGACGCGCCAGCGCTGACCCCTGCAAAGCTCCAATAGGCCATGGCCCACGCATCAATTCGGCAATTGGTAAGTTAGACAACTTGGCAATCAATCCGCGTTGATCCGCGTTCATCCGCGGCCAATCAGACCTTCTGCACCCGCTGCACGTCTCTTATGCCGGCCACCTGGCGCAGCGCCGCAATCAGCCGCTCCAGGTGTTTCAGGTCGTCGATGTCGAGCACGATGTCGATGGTGGCCTGGCTGTTGGCGGCGCGCGCTTCGATGTTGCGGATGTTGGTGTTCTCGTCGCTGATGATGGCCGTGATCTGCTTCAGCATCCCGGTGCGGTCATCGCAGAACACGGTGAGCTTCACCGGATAGGCGGCAGCGCCCTCGCGCGCCCACTCCACATCGATTCTCCGCTCCGGCTCATACAGCAGGTTGGTGACGTTGGGGCAGCTCCGCGCGTGCACGGCCACTCCTTTGCCGCGGGTGACGTAGCCCACAATCTCCTCCCCGCGGATGGGATTGCAGCAGCGCGCGCGGTACACCAGCAGGTCGCCCTGTCCCTTGACCTTGATGGCGCCCGAGTCGCCGCCGAATACCCGGCGCATCACGCTGGTGAAGGCCCCGGGCTTCTCTTCCGCCGGAGCTTCCGCGGGCTCGGCCGTGGCCGGCACCAGCCGTGCCAGCACCTGCCGCGCCGGGAACTTGCCGTACCCGATCCCCGCCAGCAGGTCCTCCGGCCGCCCCAGCCCGTAATCCGAGGCCACCTGTTCGTACTGCTTCTCGTCCACGTCCTTCAGCGCCACCCGGTATTTGCGCGCTTCCTTCTCGATCAGCTTGCGCCCGATCTCGATGGCCCGCTCCCGCTGGTGCACGTTCAGCCAGTGGCGGATCTTCTGCCGCGCCCGCGACGACTTCACGAACGTCAGCCAGTCGCGGCTGGGCTTGTGCCCTGCCTGCGTCACGATCTCCACGATGTCGCCCGAGCGCAGCCGCGTCCGCAGCGGCACCATGCGTCCGTTCACCCGCGCCCCCACGCAGGTGTGGCCCACCTCGGTGTGGATGGCGTAGGCGAAGTCCACCGGCGTCGCCTCCCGCGGCAGGATCACCACCTTGCCCTTGGGCGTGAAGGTGTAGACGTCTTCCGGGTAGAGATCGAGCTTCAGCGTGGAGAGGAACTCGGCCGGGTCCTGCGCTTCCTTTTGCCACTCCACCAGTTGCCGCAGCCACGCCAGCCGTTCCTCGTCGCGCGCCGGCACCGCCCCGTCCTTGTACTTCCAATGAGCGGAGATGCCCTCTTCCGCCATCTTGTGCATGTCTTCGGTGCGGATCTGCACCTCGAAGGGCGTGCCGTTCTCCGCGATCACGCTGGTGTGCAGCGACTGGTACAGGTTGGGCCGCGGCATGGCGATGAAGTCCTTGATCCGTCCCTGCACCGGCCGCCACAGGTTGTGGATCATCCCCAGCGCCGCGTAGCAGTCCTTCACGCTCTGGGTGATGATGCGCACCGCCAGCAGGTCGTACACCTGATCCACCGGGATGCGCTGCCGCTGCAGCTTCTGGTAGACGCTGTACAGACGCTTGATGCGGCTCTCCACCCTGGCCTGGATGCCGTTCTCCTTCAGCTTCTCGCGGATGACCTCCACCACCTGCTCCAGGAACTGGTCGCCCTGCTTGCGGCGCTGCTCCACCGCTTTCTTCAACTGCTCGTGGGCGATGGGATCGACGTACTGGAAGGCCAGGTCCTCCAGCTCGCCGCGCAGCTTGCCCATGCCCAGCCGGTGCGCGATGGGCGCGTAGATCTCCAGCGTCTCCCGCGCGATCTTCTCCCGCCGCTCCGCCGGCAGGTGTTCGAGGGTGCGCATGTTGTGCAGCCGGTCGGCCAGCTTGATCAGCACCACGCGGATGTCGTCCACCATGGCCAGCATCATCTTGCGCAGGTTCTCCGCCTGGCGCTCCTCGCGGTTGGCGAAGTCGATCTGGCTGATTTTGGTGACCCCTTCCACGATGTGCGCCACCTGTTCGCCGAACTCCCGGCGGATCTGCTCGGCGGTGACCGGCGTGTCCTCGATGGCGTCGTGCAGCAGCCCCGCGGCAATGGACGTGGGATCGAGCTTCAGGTCGGCCAGCACCGTGGCCACAGACAGCGGATGCACCAGGTAGGGCTCCCCCGATGCGCGCGACTGCCCGGTGTGCAGCTTGAGCGAGAAATCGTAAGCCTTGCGGATGATCTCCAGGTCGTCGTTGGGCCGGTAGGCGCGGACCTTCTTCAGCAGGTCACGGAACTTGGTGACCGTCAGGACGTTGGTGGCGATCTGGTGCCGCAGCGTCGCCATGCCTGATTATAGCGGGGGCGACGCCGGGGAGAGTCCCACCGCCCCTTCCTGTCCTATGTCGAACCGGGAACCGTTGGTCCCCCCGGCCAACTGCCATCGGGCTCGAAAATCTGCTCGATCGCCTGACCGAACAGACGCGCAATGGCGAAGGCCAGGGGCAGGCTGGGGTCGTACTTCCCCACTTCGATGGCGTTGACCGTTTGCCGGGAAACGCCCAGCCGTTGCGCCAACTCCGCCTGCGACCAGTCGCGCTCCGCCCGCAAGACCCGCAACCGGTTCTTCATTGGTAGCGCCTCCGGGCTATCCCCAAGCCGATGAAATACAACATCACCACCATCGGGACCACGTGACGGAAGCTCCAGTCGGCCAAAGACAGAGTAACCACCCGCTGCAAAAGGCCCAGCGTCATCAGCAGCAGGATGGTCAGCGGAAACGCGATAGCCAGGGCTTCCAACTGGATGCGCTGCTGCAGCTCATCGAGCCTCCGGAGCATACGCACTTCGGCCAGGATCAACAGTGCGAAGAACGGCGCCGGGGCCAGGATGACCGCCACCTTGCCGCCAACCGAGAGATCGAAGTTGCGCGTAATGAACGCAGCTCCGGCGTAGACGCTTACGAACAACACGGCCCAAACAACGCTCCACGCCAGGTCGCGACGCCAAACACCCCCACACGCCTCAGCAAACTTTTCCATAGCTTCCTCCCATCCACATCGTCAACGCGAGCAAGACCAGTGTGGCCGTCGCGGCGGCCGCATAACCCGCGCCCACCAGCGCTGCCCATACCATCAACTCGCCCACCTCCTTGGATCGCTCGAAACAGATTGGCCGGTTCATATCTCCTCTCCTCCTGCCTTACCCTCTAGGACTAAGGAAAGAGTAAATTATTCAAGTCATAATGTCAAGAATAATTTACACTATGACAAGCGTTGGTTACATAACCTTCCGTACGGGGCTGTAACTTGCAGAAAATCCAGCGGTTCAGGCCGACTTCCTACCCACGGAGCACCCCCATTTCGCGCTAACATTCCCTGCCTGGCTGGGGCAAGACCAGTGAGCGCGACCGCAATTACCGGCTGGAAGATTCTGGTAAGCGGAGCTTCGGGGTTCATCGGCTCCGCTCTTTGCCCGCTCCTCACGGGGGCCGGCGCTCGGGTCACGCGCCTGGTGCGTACGCGGCCGCGTGATGACTCCGAGATTCAGTGGGACCCTGCCGCGGCGATTGCCGGCGACCGCCTTGAAGGTTTCGACGCGGTCGTGCATCTGGCCGGGGAGACCATCACCGGCCGCTGGACCGCTGCCAAAAAGCAGCGCATCCTCCAGAGCCGCGCCCAGGGCACGCAAACCCTTGCAACTTTGGTTGCGCATCGCCAGCGCAAGCCCAGGGTTTTCGTCAGCGCCTCTGCCATCGGCTTCTATGGCGACCGCGGTGATGAGGTGCTGCGCGAACAAAGCTCCTCCGGCTCCAGCGGCTTCCTGCCGGAAGTGGCGCGCGCTTGGGAGGAAGCCACGCGCCCGGCGGCCGTAGCCGGCATCCGCGTCGTGAACCTGCGCATCGGCGTCGTGCTCAGCCCGCGCGGCGGCGCGCTCCAGCAGATGCTTCCGCCCTTCAAGCTCGGCCTGGGCGGACGCCTGGGCAGCGGCCGCCAGTACATGAGCTGGATCGCCCTCGACGACCTGCTGGGCGCGATTCAGTTCGCGTTGACCCAGGATTCCCTCCGCGGCCCGGTCAATGCCGTCGCACCCAACCCGGTCACCAACCGCGAGTTCACCAAGACATTGGGTCAGGTCCTGCATCGTCCCACCATTTTTCCGGTGCCGGCCTTTGTCGTGAAGACGCTCTTCGGCCAGATGGGCGAGGAACTCCTGCTCGCCAGCCAGCGCGTGGAACCGGCTCGCCTCATCGCGGCCGGGTTTTCCTTCACGCATCCGGAATTGAAGGGAGCGCTGGAAGCGGTATTGAAGGGTTGATGAATTGAAGATCGACGATTAGGGTCAGGAAACAATCACCAAGCCAGCCGCGAGTCCACAACGGCTCCCGTCTTCTGAAGGAACAGGATCAGTTCCTCCTGCCCCTTCCGTGCCTCCATGTCTCTGTGTGAGATTTTCCTGTCTGGACGCATCGCCCGTTTCGCCTTACTATCGCCCTAGCGTGCCCGCGAAAGACAACGCCGCGCTGAACCGCGCCCGCCTGGTCTCGGCCGTCCCGGTCGAGGACGATGCTTCTTTCGAGCTCAAGCTGCGCCCCCGCCGCCTCGCCGAGTTCATCGGCCAGGCGAAGGTGAAAGAGAACCTGGCGGTCGCCATCGAGGCCGCTCGCTCCCGCGGCGAAGCCCTCGACCACGTCCTGCTTTACGGCCCGCCCGGACTGGGCAAGACCACGCTGGCCTCCATCATCGCCAACGAGCTGGGCGTCGAGTTCCAGCAGACCTCCGCGCCGGTACTGCAGATCAAAGGCGATCTCACTGCCATCCTCACCAACCTGCGCCCCCGCCAGGTGATGTTCTTCGACGAAGTCCACCGCCTGCAGCCCGCGCTCGAAGAACTGCTCTACTCCGCGCTCGAGGATTACAAGCTGGACATCATCATCGGCCAGGGCCCTTCGGCGCGCACCCACACCATCGAAGTTCCGCCGTTCACTTTCGTTGGCGCCACCACGCGCGCCGGGCTCATCTCCGGGCCGCTGCGCTCGCGTTTCGGTATCGTGCTGCGCCTGCAGTTCTACACCGCGGAGGATCTGGAGATCATCGTCAAGCGCTCGGCGGAGATTCTCGGTGTTGAGATCGACGACGCCGGCGCCCACGAAATCGCCAGCCGCGCCCGCGGCACGCCGCGCATCGCCAACCGCCTGCTGCGCCGCGTCCGCGACTATGCCCAGGTGCGGGGGAAAGAACGGGGGAAAGACCCTGGCGCCGGCCACATCGACCTCCCCACCGCCCAGGCCGCGCTCGAGATGCTGGAAGTGGACCGCCACGGCTTCGACGAGATCGACCGCCGCCTGCTGCTCACCATCATCGAGAAGTACCAGGGCGGCCCCGTGGGCGTGAACACGCTTGCCGCCGCCCTCGCCGAAGAGCCCGAAGCCATCGAGGAGATTTACGAGCCTTTCCTTATCCAGATCGGCTTCCTCGACCGCACCCCGCGCGGCCGCGTCGCCACCCAGCTCGCCTACGAGCACTTCGGGATTCGGTTCAATCGCAGACAGAGCGCTTTGTTCTGAAACTTTCCGCCGCGGATCCACGCGGATTACCGCAGATTTAACCACCGAGACACGGAGGCACAGAGGAACTGGTCCATCCCTGAGACCTGAGACCTGACACCTAAGACCGGAACTAACGTCGGTTGCCCCACCCTTGTCCCTCCCGCCTTTGAAGGGACAAGGTGGGAAAATTTCGCAGCCTTCACGTTTCTTCGTGCTCCCTTTGTGTCCTTTGTGGTTGAGCTTTCGGTTTTCTAGGGTCACACAATCCGTGTTTATCCGTGTCATCCGTGGCTAGATTTTTCCCGGTCCGTCCTACCCGACCCCCCAATTGACCTGAGCGCTGCGCGCCATTACGATGACCCCACTTCGCGGGGGTGGTTTCACCCCATGACCAGATGACTTCATCCGTGTCCATCCGTGTTAATCCGTGACTGAGGGTCTGTTTTTCCTGCGACGGTGCCCCATGTCTGCGCCATGGTGTTCGGCGCAGTCGTGGGGGAATGGGTTTCCAGCACCGGACCCCTGCGACCTGATACCTGAACCCATCCGCGTTCATCCGCTTCAATCCGCGTTTGTCCTTTGTTCTTGCTGATTGCTGAATGCTGAGTGCTAAGTGCTGATTTAGAATTCCGTCCCCATGCCGGTCTCCGTCCGTTCCTTCGCGAAAATCAACCTCGGGCTCTTTATCGGCTCGCGGCGGCCGGACGGATTCCACGACCTGCGCACCGTCTACCAGACCATCGCGCTCCATGACCGGCTGCGCGTCGAAGTGGGCCGCGGCTCCGGCATCGAGATCGATTGCCCCGACCCTCGCGTCCCTTCCGGCCCAGCCAACACCTGTTACCGCGTCGCTGAGCTGGTGCTCGCCGCATTGAAAGCACGTGCCCGCGTCCGCATCCACATCGAGAAGCGGCTCCCCGTACAAGGAGGCCTGGGCGCCGCGTCTTCGAACGCCGTCGCGACCATGTTCGCGCTCGAGCGCGCGCTCAAGAAACGCCTCTCGCCCGCCCAGCGCCAGCGCATCGCCGCCGAAGTCGGCTCTGACCTCCCGCTGTTCCTGGTCGGCGGAACCATCCTCGGCGTGGGCCGCGGCGAGGAGGTCTATCCGCTCCCCGACTTTCCGCCGCTCCCTTGTGTGCTCGTCACTCCGCAGATCGCCGTCTCCACTCCCGCCGCCTTTGCCGCCTGGGACCGGCTCGAAGACCGCTTTCCGGCCGCCGATCCGCTCGCGGCGAGGTCCGGAAGACGCCCTGAAAATGCCAAATTGACGCCCCCCGCCGCCTCCGATAAAATCAATCTGTCTGGTTACGCGCTGAGCGCGTGGCTGGCAGGTACCGCAACCGGTGTCCCGGGCCGTGTACGTGGCCGGGACCGGGCCGAGCCACTGCTTCTCGACCTTGTCCGTGCCGGGATCGCTAACGACTTCGAACGTGTCGTCTTTTCCGAGCATCCTGAACTGGGTGAGTTGAAGCGGCTCCTCGAGCGCCTGGGCGCGGGCTATTCCGCGCTTTCCGGCTCCGGTGCGGCGCTCTATGGCCTGTTCGCGCGTCGCGCCAGGGCCGAGCGCGCCGCCGCACGCCTGCGCAAGCTGGGCGTGCCCGCGGTCGCGACCTCCACGCTCTCGCGCCGCGCTTACTGGCAGCGGCTGTGGGCTTGATTCGCGTTAGGGTTTGGATGTTCGACTGACAACCGGCAACTGACAACTGGTTTTCTGGGCGGTCGACTAATGGTAGGTCAGGTGCCTTTGGAGCACCTAGTCTTGGTTCGAATCCAAGCCGCCCAGCCAAGGAGCAGTGGTTCGGGGCTAGGGGCTAGGGGCAACAGGCGAGAGCAGGGATTGCAAGCTCGAGTCACGACCGAGAAGACTGAGACGGGAACTGCCATGGCGACGACGGTAACGACGGCGACGGGGAAGAAGGAGCAGCGGCCGGGGACGCAGCCGCGGCCCGAGCGCAAGCCGCGGGTCCGGCGCGAGGACAAGTTCAAGGTGTTTTCGGGGACGGCGAATCCGGCGCTGGCCGACGAGATCTGCACCCATCTGGGGATGCGGCGCGGGCAGGCCAACCTGACGCGCTTCTCGGATGGCGAAGTGTATGTGCAGATCCTGGAGAACGTGCGCGGGGCGGACGTGTTCGTGCTGCAGCCCACCTGCGACCCGGTGAACCACAACCTGATGGAGCTGCTGCTGATGATGGACGCGTTGCGGCGGGCCTCGGCGGGGCGCATCACGCCGGTGATTCCGTACTTCGGGTACGCGCGGCAGGACCGCAAGGACAAGCCGCGGGCGCCCATCTCGGCCAAGCTGGTGGCCGACCTGCTGACCACGGCGGGGGCGGACCGAGCGCTGATCGTGGACCTGCACGCGCCGCAGATCCAGGGCTTCTTCAACATCCCGGTGGACCACCTGTTCGCATCGCCGGTGCTGGTGAGCTACTTCCGGGAGCTGAACCTGCCCGACCTGACGGTGGTCTCGCCGGATGCGGGCGGGGTGGAGCGGGCGCGCTTCTTCGCCAAGAAGATGGATTCGATGCTGGCCATCATCGACAAGCGGCGAACGGAGATGAACGTGGCCGAGGTGCTGCACGTGATCGGCGACGTGGAGGGCCGCAGTTGCGTCATCCTGGACGACATCATCGACACGGCGGGCACGCTGGTGAACGCCTCGGAAGCGCTCTACCGCGCGGGAGCGAAGACGGTCTACGCCTGCGCCACGCACCCGGTGCTTTCCGGGCCGGCCATCGAGCGCATTGCCGCCTCCCGCCTGGAGCAGGTGGTAGTGACGAACACGATTCCGCTCAAGGGCGAGGCGCAGAAGTGTTCCAAGATCAAGGTGCTGTCCATCGCCGGACTGACGGCGCGCGCCATCCAGTCCATTCATGAGGAGACGTCGGTCAGCACGTTGTCGAGTTGAGATCGTGCAGGGGCTAAGGCCCCTGGAAGAAATGGAAAGCAGCGGTTCGGCACGGCTGAAGCCGTGCCCTGATACAAAGCGAGTTTGGTAGAGGGGATATGGCGAACGCAGAACTGGTGGTAGCAGAGCGGCGGGGGGAGAAAGCCCGCGGAACCAACGAAGCCCGGCGGCTGCGGCGGCAGGGGCGCATCCCGGCGGTGCTCTACGGAGCGCGCAAGGAGAGTGTAGCGGTGAGCGTGAATCCCAAGGAGATCACGCACATCCTGCACTCGGAGTCCGGGCACAACACGATCTTCGAGCTGCAGGTGGACAACGAGCGCACCCAGGCCATGATTGTGGACTGGCAGTATGAGCCCGTGAAAGGGGCGCTGCTGCACGTGGACCTGAAGCGCATCGCCATGGACGAGCGCCTGAAGGTGAAGGTGCCCATCCTGCTGCAAGGCGTGCCCGAAGGGGTGAAGACGGAAGGCGGCATTCTGGAGCAGGTGCTGCGGGAGGTGGAGGTCGAGTGCCTGCCCGCGGACATCCCCAGCCACATCGACGTGGACGTCACCCACCTGATCCACGGCAAGGTGCTGCGGGTGAGCGACCTGCCGCACGATGCCAAGCTGAAGTTTCTGACTGACGCCAGCTACCCGGTGGCGCACATCGTGCACGTGAAGGAGGAAGTGGCGGCCACGCCGGAGGCGGCGGCGGAAGCGGCGGCGGCAGCGCCGGCCGAGCCCGAGGTCATCAAGAAGGGCAAGCAGGAGGTCGAGGAAGAGGCCGCGGCGGAAGGCGAGGCTCCCAAGGCCGAAAAGAAGGAGAAGAAGGAGAAGTAGGGCTGTGCCCTCAGGGGCTAGAGCCCTGTGGTCATGCGGCTGGTACGGCACGGCTCAAGCCGTACCCCTCCGAAGGCCACCGTTGAACGGGCGGCGTCTCCAGGGTGCAGCACGAGTTCGGTTTTGGAAACGAGACGCGGCCGCGTGAAGCTGATCGTGGGGCTGGGCAACCCGGGCATCGAGTACCAGTTCACGCCGCACAACAGCGGGTTCCTGGCGGTGGACCGCATCGCCGAGCAGTGCGGGGTGCGGGTGGCGAACCGGCGCTGCCGGTCGCTTACCGGGAAAGCGGTGCTGGGCGGCGAGGATGTCCTGCTGGCCAAGCCGGAGACGTACATGAACCTGAGCGGCATGGCGGTGGGCGAGCTGGTGCGGGAATTGGAAGCCGACCCGGCGCGGGACCTGATCGTGCTGTACGACGAACTGGACCTGCCGCTGGGGACGCTGCGCATCCGGAGGCGCGGAAGGTCGGCGGGGCACAACGGGGTGGAGTCGATCATCGGGGCACTGGGCACCAGCGAGTTCGTGCGGGTGCGCATGGGCATCCACCCGGGCCACGCGGTCGGCGACGGCGCCCGGTACGTGACCTCGCCGTGGAAGAAGGCGCAGCTCCCGGCGGTGGACGAGATGCTGGACCGCGCCGCCGAGGCCGTGCGGGTGATCGTGGAAGAAGGCCCGGAGAAGGCGATGAACCGGTTCAATCAGAAGGTGAAGACGGAAGGCTAGTTTCGAGTTTCAAGTTTCGATGCCCGCGTCTGCGGTGAGAGGCGTGGCGCAGACATGGGGCACCGAGAGTGGAAACAATAGAAATGAGGACGCAATGCAACGTTTGTATGAAGTGATGTTCATCGTGCGGCCGGATGTGGCCGACGAAGAAGTGGAGAAGCTCATCCAGGGACTGGAGTCGAACGTCTCGGCCGCCGGCGGGACCATCAAGAGCATCGAACGTTTGGGACGGCGCCGGCTGGCGTACACGGTGCGGGGAACGCGTGAGGGCAACTACGTGCTGTTCACGGTGGGAGGGTCGGGCGAGACCATCCACGAGCTGGAGCGCCGCCTGCGGGTGACCGAGCAGGTGCTCAAGTTCCTGACCGTGCGCATCGACCAGGAACAGAAGCGGCTGGCCAAGGTCAAGGCCATCCGCGCCACCAAGGTGCGGCGCGGCCCGCAGCCGGAAACGGAAACGCCGGGCGCGCAAGCCGCGGTGGGAGTCTAACCATGCCAGCTTCTGGCTTCTAGCCAGAGGCCAGCCGCTAGAAGCTCACTCTAAGGAGAAACATGGCAGACGAAGAGATTCAAAACGGCGGAACCCCGGCGGCGCCGGAGGGGACGGTCGAAACGCCGGCGCCAGCGACGGCACCGGCTGCAGGGCCGGGGCCAAGGCGCGGACCGGGCGGTCCGCGGCCGGGCGGGCCGGGGGGGCGCGAAGGGCGCAAATTCTTCCGGCGCAAGAAGGTGTGCAAGTTCTGCGTGGAGAAGATCGATTCGATCGACTATAAGGACGTGCGCCTGCTGCAACAATTCGTGGGCGAGAGCGGCAAGATCGTGCCGCGCCGGGTGACGGGCGTGTGCTCGCCCCACCAGCGGCGGCTGACCAACGCCATCAAGCAGGCGCGCAACATCGCGTTCCTGCCGTTTGCGGTGCGGTAAGGAAGCCACTGGCTACTAGCGGCTAGCTAGGAGCCAGGCGCTTTTGGCTAGAAGCTAGTAGCTAGCAGCTAGGAGCTGATTTCATGGACGTCATTCTGAAAGAAGATGTGGCCAAGCTGGGCCACCGGGGCGAGATCGTGAAGGTGGCCGAAGGCTATGGCCGCAATTATCTGATCCCACGCAAGCTGGCCATCGAGGCCACCGAAGCCAACCGGGCCGTGATTGCGCAGATGAAGCAGGCGGCGGAGCGCCGCGCGGCGCAGGAGAAGGCGGGTGCGGCCACGCTGGCCGGACAGCTGGAGGGCGCGCGCCTCACCTTCCAGCGCAAGGCGGGGGAACAGGACCACCTGTTCGGCTCGGTGACCTCGGTGGATATCGCCGAAGCGCTGGCCGCGCAGGGCTTCGAGGTCGACCGCCGCAAGATCGAGCTGGACCAGCCTATCAAGGCGCTGGGCGAGTTCGCGGTCAAAGTGAAGCTGCACCGCGACGTCGCCGCCACCATCCAGGTGGTGGTGGAGAAGGAAGCGGCGGAGTAAGAGTTCCCTGCGGCCGGCGGGTCTGCAAAACCGCCGGCCGTGGTGTCTATAACTCCTGCGCTGCAAAACGCCGCGAGGCTTTTTGCCGTCGCTTCGCGACTGGTTGCTGCCGGTTTTGTAGTTCGCGTCAAATTCACGTGCTCGTGCTCTCATGCGGTCGCTGCAACAACGGGAGCGACAAGGGCGGGACAGCCGGGCCCACGTTAGCGCCGAAAGGCGCGGCGCGAACGTGGGGCACCGTCGCAACGTCCTGGTTTTTCCCACCTGTCGTTCCAACAACAGAGACGATGATGTCGGACACGGTGCGGCGACCCGAACTAACCCACGTACGCGCCAACGGCAGGCGCGAACGTGGGGCATCGTCGCAACGTGCTGGTTTTTCCCGCCTGTCGTTCCAACAACAGAGACGATGGTGTCGGACACGGTGCGGCGACCCGAACTAACCCCACGTACGCGCCAACGGCAGGCGCGAACGTGGGGCACCGTCAGCGGTTCCGGTCAGCAGGCGCCAGGCTTCGCGGTAACGTTCGAGGCGAAGCGGGCGGGAGCCCGGGCGGCCGTTGCGCGGGCAGAGGCGCAGGGACTTGCGCGGGGCGAAGGCGCGGACGGGAAGCAGGTACCAGGCTTCTTCGGGGATGATGTAGGCGGCGAGAAAATCGATCTCGTGAGCCGAGTAAGGCGACTTCTGGCGACCGCCGCGGGCGGTGGAAAGACGGTAGGAGCCGAGGTCGAAGCGGGTGGCACTCTTCACCTGCACGCGGAAGATGCGACGGCCGTTGTCCACCAGGAAGTCGTAGGGGACGTTGTCCCCGTAAGGTTGGGACACGGCCAGGCCCAGAGTGAGGGCCTTCAGCAGGAACCGGACTTCGACCTCCTCTCCCTGAGCTTTGGCGGGGGAGGAGGAGAGGGGCATAGGTTGTATTTCTTTCTTACATATTCTATAATGTATTATAGCAGAAATTAGAATATCATCTGTGTTGAGTTGTGACGGATTCCTACCTGTTTTCAACGAGTTAAAGGGAAGAAAAGAAAAAGCTTGACAAGGGCCGTTGCCCGGGACTCCAGGGTCCGCATTCGGGCGACGCCATCGCACGAGAATCCCACGTCTGCGCCCGAAAAAGCGGGGCACAGACATGGGCCACCTTCGGGTGCTTTGGTTACTTGGCCTGTTCGTTCCAGCAAGCCCTTGATTCCTGCGGGTCTGCGAGCTTTGGGGCTTGCTCACAATCCTTGCACGGGCGCGTCCAATGACACGGAGTCAGATTTGTAGGGCATACTGGAGTCGCCCCAGGACCCTGCAGGAGCAGCCGATGCCGGCCGAAGCCGCTAGCTTGATCCCGGCGGTGGGCGGTGGTCCCGGAAGCAGACCTCTTCAGGGACAGATGGTCACCCAAAGTCTGAGTCGCGTGGACGACAGCGTCCTGATTCGCGAGGCTCAGCGCGGGAACCGCGCCGCCTTCGAGGAACTAGTCCGCCAGTACGACCAGGCGGTGTTGCGCCTGGCGCTGAACCTGACGCGCTCGGAGCAGGACGCCCAGGACATCTACCAGGAGGCGTTCCTGAAGGCGTACCGCAACGTGGGCAGCTTCCGGTTCGAGTGCTCGTTCTACACCTGGATCTACCGCATTGTGGTGAACCTGTGCCTGGACCACCTGCGCAAGCGCAACGTGCGCAAAGAGAGCGCGAACGTGGCGGTGGACCACGAGGGCGAAGAGTACAGCCTGGTGGACCAGGTGGCGGACGAGCGGGCCGGAGCGAACCCGGAGCGCGATCTGATGAGGCGCGAGCTGGGCAAGAAGATCGCGGGCGCGCTGGAGAAACTGACGCCGCGGGAGCGCATGGTGTTCGAGCTGAAGCACTACCACGGGCTGAAGCTCCGGACCATCGGCGAGATGCTGGAGACCACCGAGGACACGGCCAAGAACACGCTGTTCCGGGCCACGCAGAAGCTGCGGGCCTCGCTGGCGGAGATGCGTTAGGAGTGTTGCCATGAACTGCGAATACGTGAAGAAGGGACTCATCGACTACGTCTACGACGAGATGGCCGACGACGCGCGGCACGAGCTGGAACAGCACGTGGAGCGCTGCGCCGGCTGCGCCGCCGAACTGAAGACGGTGCGCGAGTTCCGGAGCGCCCTGGCGGCGCGGCCGCGCCTGGAGCCCACGCCCAACCTGCTGACGGCATCGCGGATGCGGCTGCAGGAGCAGCTGGAGTCCACGACCCAGGCCGCGGCCTGGCGCTGGGTGCTGGATCCGGGAGCGTGGCTGCGGCAGATCCGCTACTCGCCGGCGCTGGCGGCCGGCATCCTGATGGTGGGCTTCGCGGCCGGCATCATGACCACCTACGGCATGCTCAACCAGAACGGCCATCCGCAGGTCGCGGCCACGCCGCAGCCCGCCGAGGCGGCCATCGCCGGCATCCGCTCCATCAATCGCGATCCGCGCTCCAACCTGGTGGAGATCCAGTACGACCAGTTGCAGCGGGAGTCGGCGCAGGGGTCGCTGGACGACCCCCGCATCCAGGAACTGCTGCTGTTCGCGGCCCGCAGCCAGACCAATTCCGGCGTGCGCCTGGATTCGGTGGACCTGCTGACGGAGAATCCGCAGGACAACCGCGTGCGCGAAGCGCTGATGTACTCACTGCGCTATGACAAGAACCCGGGCGTGCGGCTGAAGGCGCTGGAGGGCCTGCGGCCCTACGTGGCGGAAGACCTGAGGGTGCGCGACGCCATCCTGGAAGCGCTGCTGAACGATCCCAACCCCGGGGTGCGCACGGAAGCCATCAAGATGCTGCAGCCGGTGAAGGGCGACGGCAGCGTGCGCCTGGCGCTGGAGCAACTGGCGCAGAAGGACGAGAACAAGTTCATCCGTAATGAGTCGCGGAGGGTCCTGGCGACTCTGCCGGAGATCGATTAGCAGGCCAGGACAGTCGAGGGGCATGGGTAGAAAGGGAACGGCATATTGAGGAAGTTCATCCAAGTCGCAATCGTCGCTTTGACAACCACGCTGGCGGGGAGCGCCTGGGCACAGACGTTCCGCACCGACACCACCGGGACGCAGGACACCCGCATCTACCGCGAGGGAGACAAGTGGGTGGAGGAGACCACGGGCACGCTGGCCGGGGCGCGCAACCTGAAGGTCATCACCGAGATCGGGTCGGTGACGGTGGCGGGCGCCAGCCAGCCCAACGTGACCTACACCATCAAGAAGCGCAGCCACAAGGGCGATGAGGAAGCGGCGCGCAAGCTCTTCCAGGGATTCACCATCAACGTGCTGCGCAAGGGAGACCTGGTGTACCTGGAAGGGCAGTGGGCGGGTCCGCAGAAGAAGCGGTACCTCTCGGCCGAGTTCACGGTGACCGTGCCGCGCGAGCTGGCGCTGGCCAAGATCGAGACCTCAGGCGGGAGCGTGAGCGTGCGGAACATCGCCGGCCAGGTGTACGCGGAGACGGCGGGGGGTTCCATCACGCTGGACGAGATCGGCGGGCCCGTGCAGGCGGAGACTTCCGGAGGCTCGATTGACGCCGGTTCGGTGGGCGGCAACGCCAGCCTGACGACCAGCGGGGGCAGCATCGCGGCGCGCAACATCAAGGGCCGGCTGGTGGCGGAGACCGCCGGAGGCTCGATCGAAGTGGGCACGGTAGCCAACGGCGCGGTGCTGAATACCGCCGGCGGGAGCATCCAGGTGTCGAGCTGCGACCAGGACCTGCACGCGGAGACCGCCGGAGGTTCCATTCACGTGGGCCGGGTGAACGGCGGGGTGGTGCTGGTGACGGCGGGCGGCGGGATCCACCTGGAGTCGGCCACCGGGCCGGTGCGGGCGGAGACCGCGGGCGGCGGGCTGAAGCTGCTCAACCTGACGCAGGGCGCGCGCGCGGAGACCGCGGGCGGGCCCATCTACGCCGAGTTTCTGGGCAAAGGCAGGTTCACGGAGTCGCACCTGGAGACGCAGGCCGGGGACATCATCGTCTACCTGGCGCCGTCGATGGGCGTGACGGTGCACGGGCTGATCGACCTGGGCGACGGCCACTGGGTGAAGTCCGACTTTCCCGAGATCAAGGTCACGACCGAAGGCGGGAGCTGGGGGCCGAAGCAGATCTACGTGGAAGGCAGCATCAACGGAGGCGGGCCGGTGCTGAAACTGCACACCACCAACGGGAATATCGAGATCCGCCGCGGCAAGAAGTAGGCGGAAAGAAACGAAGGAGATCATCATGCGTAGCGGGATTGTGAGAGCGATGACGGTGGCGCTGCTGATGGCGCCGATGGCGATGGCGAGGCAGGCGGGAGTCATGATCTACGGCGAGGGCGACTCGTCGCAGCCGGCGGTGTGGGCCGTCGGAGGCGACGAGGAAGGTCTGGTGCAACTGGGCGGGCGCAAGGCCTACCTGGGAGTGGATGTCGCCGACGTCACCGCGGAGCGCATGGCGGCGCTCAAGCTGAAAGAAGAGCGGGGCGTGGAAGTGCGCCTGGTGGACCAGGACGCGCCCGCGGGCAAGGCGGGACTGAAAGTCGGCGACGTCATCCTGGACTTCAACGGGCAGCGGGTGGAGAGCGCCGAGGCGCTGCGCCGCATGATCCATGAGACGCCTCCGGGACGGAGCGTGAAGCTGGGCATCAGCCGCGACGGCCAGCCCATGACGCTGACCGCGACGCTGGGCGACCGCAGCAAGATGTACGCCGGGAAGTACAAGGTCATCATGCCGAAGCTGCCCAGGATCCCGGAGGTGCCGGCCGTCGACGTGGTGGTGCGCACCTCGGTAGCGCGCAACGGCCTGGTGGTGGAGAACCTGACCAACCAACTGGGCGAGTTCTTCGGAGTGAAGGACGGCGCGGGCGTACTGGTGCGCTCGGTGGAGAAGGGCAGCCCGGCCGAGGCCTCGGGGTTCAAGGCGGGGGACGTGATCGTCAGCGTGGGCAATGAGAAGATCGCCGATACCGGCGACTGGCGAGCGGCCATGCGCCGGCAGAAGGGCGGCGCAGTGAGCGTGGGCATCATCCGGGAAAAGAAGACGCAGACCCTGACCCTGAACCTGCCGGAACGCAAGAGCAGCGAGGACTCGTCCTTTCTGCAATTCGACCTGCCGGAGTTGGACTTCGACTTCGATTTCGACATGCAGGATTTCCGCCAGGACATGGAGCGGATGAAGCTGGATCTGGAGCGGATGAAGCCGGAAGTGGAACGCGCCGCGCGCGCGGCGCAGTTGCAGGCGGCCCAGGCGTTGAAGATGCGCCAGGCGGAATTCCGGCGTTCGATGGAGGAAACCCGACGCGAGCTGCGCCGGCAGATGGACGAGCAGCGCCGCGTGATCGAGCAGCAGAAGCGCGAGCTGAAACGGCAGATGTCCGAGATTCTCTGATGGCGGCGTTTCGCAGGCGCGGCCGGTTCGCCGGCCGCGTTTTTCGTTGCGGCGAACAAGGCGAAGGAGAGTTTCCATGAGAACGATGGCGGCAATCCTGCTTCTGGTCCCGCTTGGAATGGCGGCGAGCGATGCGCCGTGCGAGCTTCCGGCGGCCGACATGGCGGCGGTGCGGAGTGCGAATCTCGCCTATCCCGCAGCCTGGGAGAAGAACGACGGCGAAGCGGTAATGCGCGTGTTCTCCGAGGATGCGGTGTTGATGCCGCACCACGGCGCGAACCGGTGGTGGGCGCGGGGGCCATCCGCAAGCACTTCTGGCCCGCCGGGGGGCCTCCGGTGACGGTGGGCCGGTACCGCATGGAACCCGCTGAAGTGGGCGGTTGCGGCGCGCTCGCTTACAGCCGCGGGAAGTTCGCTATCGAGTTCAGCGTGGGCAGCGGCCGGGGAGCACAGACCTACTCCAACGCCGGGACCTACATGATGATCTTCCGCCGCTACCAAGATGGCGAACGGCGGATCACGCACTACATCTGGGACGACCCGCCGCCGCGACTGGATTGACGCCGCCCACTGCCTGTTTATCGTATCCGGCCGCACAACGCGGCCCGTGAGGGGTTGCATCTATATAACGCACGGGGCACTCCCCTCTCGAGTCTTGGGGCAGGGGCACCGCCGGGGGTACGCACCCTCATGCCGGCACCTACATAACCCCTGACGTTGTGTACCGTCGGACGGACGATGCGTGGCGGATTGCCGATTCTTGTCGGACAGTCTGCCGCCCGCGGCACCCGGAGCAGGATCTGGTTCGCACCCCGAACCAGGATTGACGGATGTTTCATGCAGTCAGCATCAAAGCTCGCATTACCAGATCATTTCATCGCAGAAGGAGGAAACGTGAGCAAGCATCATCTTCGCTACGCATTCATCGTATGCACACTGGTCCTTTCGGTCGCCGTGACGCTGGCGGCCCAGCAAGCGGACCAGCCGTCCGACAAGCCGGCGGCCAAGCCGACGCAAGCCAAGGCGACGTCCCCGGCGCCGGAGGAAAAGACGCTGGTGGGCTGCCTGACCGGGCCGGATGCCAGCGGCGCGTACACCCTGACCAATCCTGCAGGCAACAAACCAGTCCAACTCGTCTCCACCGAGGACCTCAAGGCCCACGTCGGGCACCAGGTAAAGGTATCCGGCCAGTGGGAGGAAGCGGCCGCGGCCGGAGGCAAGGCGGAAAAGAAGTGGAAGGCGGACAAGGTCGAGATGATGTCGGCGACCTGCCCGACCGAAAAGAGCCAGAAGAAGTAAGGTCGTTCACCTACCACAAACGGGCGCAGCCTTCGGGCTGCGCCGTTTTCATGAGTCAACGCGGGTTGGCGCGACGCTGGAGCTCCAGCAGAAGCGGATGGTCGGGGTCGGCATAGGCGAGGGATTGCAGTACCTGCTGCTCCAGCCTTTCCGCTTCGGCGGGTTGGTTCTGCATGCGATAAAGCCTAGCGAGCTGCAAGCGCGCGTCCCTCTTGTAATTCTCATCCTCCGCTTCGAGTGCGGTGGTGAGCGTGCGGATAGCCTCGTCGGTCTTGCCCTGGCGGACGAGGGTCTTGGCCAGGGCCATCCGGACCAGCACTTCATACTGCACGTGATGCTCCCGGTATCCCCGCGCGGCTGCGCTCAATTTCGTTGCCGCCACCGCCAGATGGCCTTCCGCCAGGGCGATTTCGCCGAGCGGGAAGTCATGGTCGGCAGGGATCTGGTAGTTCACGATTTCCGGAAGGGTATTTCGGGCCTGTTGAACCAGGCCCACGCGCGCCAGCCGGGCCACTGTATTCGGTCCGACGTTAGCCTTCAGTTTAACCTGCTCCAGCAGTGCGGCACGCATGGCCGGTAGATCTCCGCGCGCTTCCGGGAAGGCTACCTTGAGAAGCGCCCGCTCTTTCGGGTCGGAGATCATTTCTGCCCATTGTTCCGCTTCTCGCAACTGGCCCAACAGGAAGAATTCTGCACAGAGGGCGCCAATCGTGCCTTGCCGCAGTTCACCGCTGCGGAGCCTGGCCGTGTTCCGCAGCTTCTCTGCCACGGCCGCCGCAGCCTTGTAATCCCCGTGGATCCACGCTTCGTAGAACGGAGCCGACTCAAGTTCGGATATCGCCCCCGGTTGTTCCTGCTCAACTTCGGGATTCACGAGCGCCAGGGCGCGCTGGTAGTAGGTGCGAGCGCGCGGGCGTTGCTTGTGGTTCGAAAGCCACTGCCAGGCACCGAAGTTGGAATGGAAGTCCCTGGGCCGGAGCTCGGCGCGACGCACCATCAGTTCGGAGGCGCGCCGAATGTTCTGCTGCCGCACACAGATCCAGACCAGATTGTTCACCGTCCAGAAATCGTCCGGATACAAAGCCAGCAGCGACTCGTAGGCCTGGCTGGCCCGCTCCCAGTCGTCCGTAATGTGGTAGTAGCTGCCCTGGATGAAGAGCTGTTCCCGTTCGCTCACGGTGCCGGCCAGTTCGAGAGCGCGTCGGAAATGCGGGACCGATTCCCGTTGCCGCTTGAGGTCGACCAGCGCCCATGCCAGCAGGAGATGCGCAGAGGCGAAGTCCGGCTCGGCGGCCAGAGCCTGTTTCAACAAGGCCGCGGCTTGATCCTCCAGGGCTGCACTCTCCTTGCCGCTCCACTGTCCATCGCTCCGGACCATCAGGTTGTTCGCCCGGGAGTAGAGCTGCAGGGCGGCGAGCGACGGCGTAGTGACCCTCTCCAGCCGGGCCACGCTTTCTCGAACCTGCTGCGGCGTTTCGCCGAGGGCCTCGCGAACGCGGCTGGAGAGACGGCGGACCGCAGAGGCCAGCTCCGTATCGGCCCGGTCCTCCTCGCTGAAGCCCGCCAGGACCACGTCCCGCGCCGGATCCACTACCTGCACGCTCAGCACGTAGCTGGAACCCAGTTTCTCGACGCGGCCGGTGAGCAGGGCCTGGATATCGCCATCGCGCAGGCTGACCTCGCGGCCCAGAGCGGCGTCGAGTTTCGTATCCAGCGGCCTGCGCATCAGGCGGAGGCCGTCCTGAATGCGCTGCCGGGGCACGACTTTGACGAAACGTGAATTGCTCAGCTCGCGCTCCAGCGCGTACTCCAGCGTCCCGTCCAGCACCGGCTCGCCGGAGCGGTTTTCGATGGCAGTGATAAGAACCCAGCCCGGCGGTTGCGTGGATCGTGGCGCCGCACGGGGTGGCCTCCATACCAATCCCGCGGCCGCCAGCAGGACCAGCGCCGCCGCAGCCAATACCCAGGGCCGATGCGAGCGCTCAGCGGCGGGTTCTGCGCCTTCGGCCGCGACAGGCTGCCATTCAACAGGTGCGCCACCAATCCAGCGATAACCCACCTTGGGGAGGGTCTCAATGTATTTGGGACTTTCCGCTGAGTCGCCCAGCACGATGCGCAGGCGATTGATGGCCTTGTTCAGGCCGTGGTCGAAATCTACGAAGACGTCTTCCGGCCAGAGGGCGGTGTGCAGCTCGCCCCGGGTGACGACTTCGTTGGGACGGCTCAGCAGGATGCGCAAGACCTGGAAGGGCTGGGCGCCGAGCTTCAGGCGGGTGCCCTTGCGCCGGGCAACGCCCGCCTCCAAATCGAGCTGAACATCGCCCACCGCGACGCGCGGTGGGCCTACCGAACCCGCCATGGGAGACCTCTTCGGGGGCGCACGATTATACCGCGCGCTCCGGCAGGCTCAGACGCCTCTTTCTTCTCAGTGGCTTGCAAGGGGATAGAAATGGGACCCGCCGTCCATTGCGCCCGCGAGCGGAGAACAGTATGGAAGCGCACCAGGTGAGCCTGAGGCTCCTTACCCGTGTGGAATCGTCTGGCGTGGAGGCCAACCATGAAAAGCAGCAAGTTGCATCCGATACTTCTCGCGGCATTCGTGCTAGCTCTGTCGATTGCCGCAATCGCCGGCAAGCCATTGCCGGACGTGCCGGTGGTTTCGAGTGTAGCGGGAGACGGCCAGGTGCTGGCCGATCCGACCATTCCCAACTACCGTGTGCAGAGCGACGGTCTGGGCGACTACTTCAACGGCGTGGATGGCGTGGTCTCCATCCTGCAAGGCGGAACCGTGGGCAAGGGCGCAGGCGACTGGGAGGTGGTCACCGGCGATTCCGTGCGCAAGATCACTATCGACCTACGTGAGCCCGTGGACGGTGCGGCCAACCCACCCTTCCCGTACGCGACGCTGCCGGGGCGGTTCATCGCCAAGTGCCATCTGGTGAGCCCGGCCAGCATTGGCGGCATGCGCGGCTTGAACACCACGCTGCTTTGTCTGCTGAATGTCAGGTTCTACGTAAGCAGCCGGGACAGCTACGTGCTGTCCATGAACCGGGCCAATGACCCGACAACGAACGATGCCCTGGTGACCTGCACCGAGGTCAGTGGCGACCCTGCCGATCCCAACGCGCCCTGCATCGGCTGGACCATCGATCCCAGCATCACCGATTCCACTGGCGCCCGCAACGTCGCGCGCCTGTACCACCCGACGAAGCAGGGAACTGAAGACAGGGGGCGGTTTTACCTGAGATTCCACATTTCGGTGCGGAAGTGAAGCCAGGGAATAAGAACGGAAACGGAATCCAGGGATCCAGGAGTCTCTATGATCTCGTTCGATCCAGAACGGGCCGCCAAGGTCCGAATCTGCGAAGAACTGCTGCGGGAGTTGCGAGTACGGAAGACGCTGCTTGAGATCGAGCAAACGCGTCCGCCTGGAGAGTTGGAGCAGTCGGCGACTCGTCGGCGTTCAACGCCAAAGGCGACGCGAGCGTAAGGGAACGGTCGATTGCCAGCTTCCCGCCTATTCTTCCCAGCGGCGGAAGATGAGGGAGCCGTTGGTGCCGCCGAAGCCGAATGAGTTGGAGAGGGCGAAGTCGAGTGAGGCTTTGCGGGCGTGGTTGGGCACGTAGTCCAGGTCGCACTCGGGGTCGGGGTTATCGAGGTTGATGGTGGGGGGCAGCATCTGGTCGCGCAAGGCGAGCACGGTGATGCCGGCCTCCAGGCCGCCGGCGCCGCCCAGCAGGTGTCCAGTCATGGACTTGGTGGAACTCACGGCCAGTTTCTTCGCGTGGTCGCCGAAGGTGCGCTTGATGGCGATGGTCTCCAGGCGGTCGCCGATGGGCGTCGAGGTGCCGTGGGCGTTGATGTAGCCGATGTCGCTGGGCTGGAGCTTGGCGTCGTGGAGGGCGGCGGTCATCACGCGGTAAGCGCCGTCGCCATCTTCGGAAGGCTGCGTGATGTGATAGGCGTCGCCGCTCATGCCGTAGCCGACAATCTCGGCGAGGATGTTTGCGCCGCGGCGGCGAGCGAACTCGAGTTCTTCCAGGATGAGGATGCCGGCGCCCTCGCCGACGATAAAGCCGTCGCGGCCCGAATCCCAGGGACGGCTGGCTTTTTCCGGCTCGTCGTTGCGGGTCGAGAGAGCGCGCATGGCGGCGAACCCGCCCACGCCCATGGGAGTGATGGCGGCTTCGGTGCCGCCGGCGATCATGACGTCGGCATCGCAGCGGGCGATGATCTTGAAGGCGTCGCCGATGGAGTGGGCGCTGGAGGTGCAGGCAGTGCAGGTGGCTTCGTTGGGGCCCTTGGCGCGATAGCGGATGCTGACCTGGCCGGCGGCCAGATTGACGATAGCGGAGGGGATGAAGAAGGGCGAGATCTTGCGCGGGCCGCCCTTGAGCAGGTTCTCGTGCTCGCGCTCGATGATGTCGAACCCACCGATGCCTGAGCCGATGTGCACGCCGACGCGGGGACCGAGTTCGGGTGTGACCTCAAGGCCGGCCTGCTTCATGGCCTCGTCAGAGGCGGCGATGGCCAGGTGAATGAAGCGGGCCATCTTCTTGACTTCCTTTTTCTCGATGAAGGCGAGCGGGTCGAAGTTCTTCACTTCGGCGGCGATCTTGCAGGCAAAGTCGGAGGCGTCGAAGTGGGTGATGCGGGCCACGCCGCTCTTGCCGGCCAGCAGGTTCTTCCAGGTCTCTTCCGCAGTGTTGCCGACAGCGGAAATCAATCCGACGCCGGTGACGACGACTCGACGGCTCAAAGTAGGAAGATCCTCCGCTCACCCTGGCTTGGCTTCCGGTCCGAAGAAAGGACGGGAAGGGTTCGGCGAGGCTCCGGCGCCCCGCCCCACGCGGCGTTACTTGGCTTTGGCGCTTTTGCCGATATAGTCGATGGCGTCTTTGACGGTGCGGATCTTCTCCGCGTCCTCGTCGGGGATCTCGATGTCAAAGGCTTCCTCGAACGCCATGACCAGCTCGACGGTGTCCAGCGAGTCGGCGCCCAGGTCGTCCACGAAGGACGCGTTGGGAGTCACCTCGCCTTCGTCCACACCCAACTGCTCCACGATGATCTGCTTGACCTTTTCGTCTACGCCCGCCATCAGGGCCTCCTCGCAGGAATCCGCAAAACCAGTAGTGTAACGGGCGGGCGCAAAGGGTGTAAAGAGAGGCGGAGGCTTACCGCCAAAGCTAACCACAGAGGACGCAGGGAAAGGCTTTAACCACAAAGGACACGAAGGAACACAAAGGGAAGGTCAATCAGAATCACGCCTAAGTTCATGCTGCGGCATGGATGGCTGCCGGCCCTAGGGATCCCTCGTTGCGCTCGGGACGAGAATTCTTCCCAGCGGGAGGAAATGACCGCTGCCGGTCACTTCATATACGCGTCCCGAAGCGCGGTCTGGCGGCTGGTGAGGGGGACTTCGCGGCCGGCGATGAAGACGCGCTTGACGTCGGTGCGGACATCGAGGGGGTCGCCATCGGCCACGACGACGTTGGCGGTCTTGCCGACGTCGAGCGAGCCCAACTGAGCTGCCACTCCCCAGATCTCTGCGGGATTGAGCGTCAGGGCCTTCAAGGCTTCGTCGTACGGGACACCCCAGGCGACAGCGTAGCCGGCAGCGTAGGGCAGGTTGCGCACGTCGTGGGCGTCGTAGGAGGCGAAGGCGAACTTGATGCCGCGGCGCGCCAGTTCCGCGGGGAGGCGATAGACCACATCGTAGCGTTCGTTGTCCTTGGGCGTGCGATAAATGGGGCCGACGATGACCGGAAGTTTGGCCTCGGCGATCTTGTCCAGCAAAGTCTGCGAATGGGTAATGTGGTTGAGCACGACGCGCAGGTTGAATTCGCGCGCCAAGCTGAGCGCGACTTCGACGTCGCTGGCCTCCTCGGCGGCCAGCACCACGGGCTTCTTGCCTTCCAGGTAGGGGAGCAAGGCTTCGAGCTTGAGGTCACGCTTGGGACGTTCCTTGTCCTTGAGCGACGGGTCTTTCTCTTTGGCGGCCTTGCGCTTTTCATACTCCTCCCAGCGATGGGCGTAATCCTGGGCGTCGAGGAAAGCCTGGCGCAGTTGTGCGGCCAGCCCCATACGGGTCTGGGGGAACTTGCGCGAATCCCAGGTCTCGTTGCGGCGCTGGGCGCCGGTGAAGTTCATCATGAGGGCGAGGTCGCGGACGAGAAGCATCTGGTCGCGGGAGCGGCCGTCGAGCTGAACGAGTGAGGACTGGCCGGGGAGCGTGTTGGTCTCCGCAGGCGCGACGATGGCATTGGTGATTCCGTTCATCCGCGTCACGGGGATGAGTTCGGACTCGGCGTGGAAGGCGTCGTAGACGTGCATGTGGGGGGTGATCTCGTCGCTGGGCTCGACCAGGTCGTTGGTCATGGCGACCTGCGTGATCTCGGTGAGGCCGAGGTTGGTGTGCGAGTCGATGAGCCCCGGGTAGACGGTCATGCCCTTGACATCAATCACACGCGCAGCTTTGGGGATGGCGACTTCTCCGCTCCGGCCGACGGCGGCGATCTTGCCGTTGTCGATGACCAGCACGCCGTTGTCGATGACGCCGTGCGAAACGGTGAGCAGCTTGCCGCCGCGCAGGGCGATGGGAGCGGAGGGCGATTGAGCGTGGGCGACCGCGGCGCAGAGAACGATGAGGCCGTGAAGCAGCAAGACGCGGCCCACGCCAGCAAACGCAACCCCGAGATCCCTCGACTCGGGTTTCCCGCGCTGGAGAGAACGCGCGGGAGCGCTCCCTCGCTCGGGATGACGGCTGGAGGAGGACCTGAACGACCCGAGGCCAGCGGTGCACGAGCGCTCCGTCGAAGAGGTCAGCAGAGCAAGAGAGCCTTTCGCGGTGGCTTCCATCAGTTCCCCTCCTTGTACTGCGGCATGCCGTAGCCGGGAAGCGAACGGTCGAAGTAGAGGTCGCCGTCGATGAAGACCTTGTCGGGGCGGCCGTAGCTGGAGAGCGGGTAGCCATCCCAGATGACCAGGTCGGCGTCCTTGCCGACGTCGATGGAGCCTACACGGTCTTCGACGCCGATGATCCAGGCGGGGTTGAGGGTGATCATGCGGAGAGCTTCGTCCTCGGTGGCGCCGCCGTAGCGCATGATCTTGCCGGCTTCCTGGTTCAGGCGGCGGGCAAAGTCGTTGGAATCGCTCTTGATGGCGACGCGAACGCCCTTGCGCATGGCCATGACCGCGTTCCAGGGGATGGCGTCCCAGGCTTCGTGCTTGTAGCCCCACCAGTCGGCGAAGGTGGCGATGGCGATGCCTTCCTGCGCGATCTCTTCCGGCACCTTGTAGGCCTCGAGCGCGTGATGGAAAGCGCGGATCTTGTAGCCGAACTCACGCGCGATGGCGATCTCGGTGAGGAACTCGTCGGCGCGATAGCAGTGGATCTGCACCAGGAAGTGGCCGCGCAGGACTTCGGCCAGGGCTTCGAGCTTGAGGTCGCGCTTGGGACGCTTGGCATCCGCGTCGCCCTTGGCAACTTTGGCTTCGTACTGGTCCCATTCGTGCATGTAGTCGCGGGCCTCGGCGAGCGCCTGGCGCTGCACGGCGAAGTTACCCATGCGCGTGGAAGGCATCTGCTTCAGCGCGCCGTAAACGCGCTTGGGATTCTCGCCGGAGGCGAACTTGATGGAGCGTGGCGCGCCGGCGAACAGCATCTGGTCGCGGCCGAGTCCGTACTTGTGCTTGAAGACGATGGCCTGCCCGCCGATCATGTTGGCCGAACCGTGCAGGGAGAGCGACGTGGTAACCCCTCCGGCGAGCGAGCGGTAGACGGCCTTGTCGGTGTAGTCGAAGGCGTCCTGCATGCGCATGTGGGGTGTCACCGGGCTGGTGGCCTCGTTGACGTCGTCGTCGAGCGCGGAGTGGGAGTGCGCGTCGATGATGCCGGGAGTGACGAACTTTCCGGCGGCCTCGATCACGGTGGCGGAGGCAGGCACGTCCACTCGGGCGCCGAAGGCGACGATCTTGCCATCCTTGATGTAGACGGAACCGTTCTCGATGCGGCCGTGCGTCACGGTGAGCAGGGTGGCGTTGCGAATGACAATCTCGTTCTTGCCGGTGGGACGCGTAACGTCCTGGGCGGGAGCGAGGGCGGCGAAACCCAGGAGCGGGATCAGTGCGAGAAGAGGTCTTCTCATCGAGGAACCTCCGAAAAGGGAAAAGGGATTCTAGGAAGTGGCGGGGGCGGCGTCAATAACAGAGATGGGGAACAAGAAGCGGTGGAGCGTCGCCCACGTTAGCGCCGAAAGGAGCGGCGCGAACGGGAGCGCCGCTTTACTTGAAACTTGAGACCGGAAACTTGAAACTGGGATTCATGCGGGCCGTGGTGCAGCGCGTGAAGCAGGCCTCGGTTGCGGTAAACGGAGAAGTCGTAGGCGCGATCGGCGCGGGGCTGCTGGTGTTTCTGGGCGTGGCGCGGGAGGACTCGGAAGCCGCTGCCGACTATCTGGCCGAGAAGGTCGCGGGCCTGCGCGTGTTCGAGGACGCGGAAGGGAAGATGAACCGCGCGGCGGCAGAGGCGGGCGGAGCGGTGCTGGTGGTCTCGCAGTTCACGCTATACGGGGACGTGCGCCGCGGCAAACGGCCTTCGTTCGACCGGGCCGCTCCGCCAGCGGAGGCACGGCGCCTCTACGAATATTTCGTGGAGCGGCTGCGCGCGGCCGGGCTGCGCTGCGAAACGGGTCGGTTCCAGGAAATGATGGACGTGACGCTGGTGAACGACGGGCCGGTGACCATCCTGCTGGATTCCGAGAAAACCATCTAACCACGAAGGACACGAAGGAAGATAAAGCGCCAAGGGGCTAAGGGCTTCCTCGGTGCTTTCTGGATCAGCTCTTTGCGGCCAGGATGGCGTCGGCGATGCGGGCGGCTTCGACCGATTCCCTGACGTCGTGCACGCGCACGATGTGCGCGCCCTGGAGGATGGCGGCAGTCATCGCGGCCAGGCTGGCGGAGGGGCGCCCGGCAGGAGGGGCGTCGTGGCCGTTGCGCGCCAGGGTGCGGCCGAGAAAGGATTTGCGGGAGGCGCCGGCGAGCAGCGGAAAGTCGAGCCGGCGCAATTCCCGGAAGCGCGCCAGCAAGGGATAGTTCTCCTCAAAGTTCTTGCCGAAGCCGAAGCCGGGGTCGAGGACGATGCGGTCGCGGGCGACGCCCGAGTCGAGCGCTTGCTGCGCCCAGTGGGCCAGGTCGCGCAGGACGCGGCCGGGAAGATTGTCGATGGGCGCGAGCGTGCGCCATTCTTCCGGGCGACCGCGCATGTGCATCAGAACGCAGCCGCAGGCGAGTCCGGCAACCGTCTGCGCCATGGCTGGGTCCCAACGGAAGGCACTGATGTCATTGATGATCTCGGCGCCGGCTTCGACCACGCGGCGCGCCGTGCCGGACTTGTAGGTATCCACGGAAATGACCGCCTGGGGACGCTCCCGCAGCACACCTTCGACGACCGGCAGGACGCGCCGCAGTTCTTCTTCCTCCGGAACGCGTTGGGCGGAGCCTGGACGAGTGGACTCGCCGCCGATATCCACGATGTCAGCGCCTTCGTCGAGGAGACGCAGGGCGTGGGTGAGGGCACGGTCGGGGGCGAGATAGAGGCCGCCGTCCGAGAAGGAGTCGGGCGTGACGTTGACCACGCCCATGACCAGGGTGCGTGGGCCGAGGACCAGCGAACGGGTCTTGAGCCGCCAGGTGAAGTGGGGACGCATAACGGCAGTTTCGAGTTTCCAGTTTCCAGTTGCAAGTCCCGTGGTGAAAAGCCAACCACAAAGGACAGCCTTCGACAGGCTCAGGGCCGGCTCCGGCAACACGCAGGAGGTTCCAGCTTGCCAACCTCTCGCCGGAGGAAACCAAAGGTGAGGAGGGGAAACTCCGCTAGAATCCTTGTGATGTCTATGCGACGCCGAGTTGCGGTGGTTTTGGCGCTGATTCTGGTCTCGATACCGGCGTTTACGACTACGAAGGCGGAGAGAGCCAGGCAGAAGGCGCTGGCGGCGAAGATCGACGCCATTCTGGCCGAGCCGGCTGCGGCGCGCGGCTTCTGGGGCATCCGCGTAGTGTCGCTGCGCAGCGGCACTACGCTCTACGAGCGCAACGCGGAAAAGCTGTTCACGCCGGCGTCGAACACGAAGCTCTTCGTCACGGCGGCGGCACTGGCACTGATCGGGCCGGAACACAAGTTCCGCACCACGGTGGAGGCGGCTGCGGCGCCCGACCGTTACGGGCGGATCGCCGGCGATTTGGTGCTGGTGGGACGCGGCGATCCCAATCTCTCCGGCCGGACGCTGCCCTACAAGAAGCGCACCGAGCGCGCGCAGCCGCCGGTATTCGTGCTGGAGCAACTGGCGGACCAGATCGCGGCGCGCGGCGTGCGTGTGATCGAAGGCGACGTGGTCGCGGACGACACCTACTTCGTCTTCGAGCGCTACGCGGAAGGCTGGTCGTACGACGATGTGGTGCGGGCGTGGGGAGCGCCGGTCTCCGCGCTGGCCATCAATGACAACGTGCTGTTCATCCGCATCCTGCCGGGGGAACGGGCGGGCGAGAAGGCGTTCGTCACGCTTGACCCGTTCCCGGAATCGTTCCAGATCGACAACCGGCTGGTGACCACGGCGGCGGGCAGCGGGCCGCGCAACATCGTGGTGGACCGAAGGCCGGGCTCGGCGACGCTGACGCTGTGGGGCTCGATTCCGGCGGACGACGCCGGCACCAGCGAAGCCATTGCGCTCGAGGATCCGGCGGATTTTTCCGCGCGCATCTTCCGACGGCTGCTGGAGCGGCGCGGCATCAACGTGTACGGGAGCGCGCGCGCGCGTCACCAGGAACCCATGGGTCTGCCGACCTTCCACGTCACGGCGCGGGCCAGCGCGGGAGGCGGGCAGGTGGAAACCGGTTCGGCAACGCCGCAGCCGGTGGTGCTGGCGGCGCATGAATCCCTGCCGCTGGTGGAAGACCTGCGCGTCATCAACAAGGTCAGCCAGAACCTGCATGCGGAGATGGCGCTGCGGCTGCTGGGAAGGGAGAAGGGGACGGCGGGCTCAATCGAGGCCGGCCTGAAAGTGCTGCAATCGTTCGTCACGCAGGCCGGCCTGGATCCGGCCGAAGTGGTGCTTTATGACGGCTCCGGACTTTCACGGAAGAACCTGGTTTCGCCGCGGGCACTGGCTGGGCTGCTGCGCTACGCGGCGGGCCAGCCGTGGGGCGAAGCTTACCGCGAAACGCTGCCGGTGGCGGGCGAGGACGGGTCGCTGGCGGAGCGCTTCCTGGGCACGGCGGCCAGGGGACGGGTGCAGGCGAAGACGGGATCGATGGAGCACGTGAAGTCGCTCTCCGGGTATGCGACGACCGAACGGGGCGAGCCCATCGCGTTCGTCATCTTGTCCAATAACCACACCCTGACGTACGAAGAGGCGGACGCCGTGATCGACCGCATCGTAAGGGCGGTGGTAGAAGACGGGGCAGCGAAGCAGGGGAAGCGGTAAGCCCTCCCAGTAGAGACATTGCTGGCAACGTCTCCTGAGACGCAGCAAGCCGCGTCTTTACGACGAGGTTCATCAGTCTTTCCTGGTGTACTCGATGTAGGCATCGCCCATGCCGACGCGTACGCGGGTGGCCAGCGCTTTTTCGCCTTCCAGGCAACGGGTGCAGAGACAGGCGTAATCGAGGACGGTGCCGTCCTCGCGCTCGGAGCGCACGGGCAGCACATGGCGCACGTGCGCGCGACACACCGAACACAGCGCGCCTCCGTTCAGTCCGTACTGCAGCTCCGCGAAGGAAATGAGCAGGCGCTCGCGCTTCTTTTCCGGGGGAGCGTCCCTGGTCTCGTCGATGACCTTGAGGTACTCCTGCCAGAGTTCGGGCGGGATCGGCCTGTTCTTTTGCGGCATGCGGGGGAATATTTGACCACCAGCCTGTTGCGGGCCGCAACCCGCGGCTACTGGACTTCGTACGGGATGCGCGCCTGATTGGATTCTCCGGCGAGGCGAGGGAAGCGAAAGGCGGAGACGCTGAGCGGGATGCGGCGCGCGAGCGGCGAAGGATCGAGCACGGCCGTATCGCCTTTCCAGGTGAGCCGCAGGGGACGCGGGGAGCGGGCGAACTCCACCGGCTGGCGCGCGCCGCAGCACAGATAGAGCGAGATGAGATCGCATAACTGCAGTACGTCCACGAGTTGCTCGATCTCCTGCGGAGTTCGCGACTGGCGCCGGAGCAGGCGGGCGCGCTGCTGTTCCTGCTCGCGGATGAAGGCTTCCACCAGGGCGGCTTCAGCGGCGGGACGCGATTCCGCGAACGTGCGCGCCAGGCGGAGAAAGTGACCGGCGACCATCAGGCCGCCCACGGGTCCTACCGTGAGCGCAGCTTCAATGGAGCCAGTCCAGGCGGCGAGCATTGACGACACGGGGACATCGAGGAAAGAGAGCGGACGCGGGCGCGATGAGCCGGCGAGCAGCGCTTCGTCCACCGGAGTCCAGCCGGCGTCATGCAGAGCGATGGCGCGCACGGTGTCGGGATCGAGCGCGGGCGCTTGCGCGGGATGGAAGCGGGCCGCGAGATCGCCCGCCAGCCGGGCATGATCCGCTTGCGGGATGAGCCACCAAGCCTGGGCTGGACGCTGCTGCGTTTCGAGGATGACGTCCCAGGCGGTGGCGGCATCAGGAGACGGCGCCGCAGCCGGAATGGGACAGAGGATCAAGCGTCACCGGCGGCGCACGGCCCGCGCCCGCATGCGCGCGGCGGCAGCCGGCCCTGCGGTCGAGGGCGGCTTGCGCATGCCCTCCAACAGCTCCTTGAGGACGGTGGCGTTGTTGTACTCGGTGTTGCGCGAGGCGTAGACCAGCGTCAGAGGGCGTGGCTTGGCCGCCAGACGGTACAGCTCCTCGAGGGCCCGCGCGGCCGCCGGACCCGCCAGCTCCTTGAGATACAGCGCACGAAAGCGCTGCCAGTACGACGGACGGGCGTGGAACCAGCGGCGCAGGTCGTTCGAGGGCGCCAGGTCCTTCAGCCAGGCGTCGAGCCGCGCCGCCTGCTTGTTCACGCCACGAGGCCAAAGGCGGTCCACCAGGACGCGGGTGCCGTCCGCGGCCGACGGCCTTTCGTAGGCACGCTTCAGCAGGACTTGCATAGGGGAATACTCATGATAGCCGCGCCGCACGGCAGGTGGAAGTGTGCGTTGACGCCGAAGTGCGCCGAGGATAGCATCCGAATTCGCCCGCATGCGAACGCCGCGCACGTTTTCCATTGGGTTTCTGGCCGCACTTCCGCTGTTGGCGCTGCTTCTCTGGTCCCTGGCGGGATGCCAGAAGGACACACGGCGGAAGAGCGACGCCGAACTCGGGCTGACGCCGCAACAGGCGCGCGGCCGCCGCATCTATGACGCTCACTGCCTGGTGTGCCACGAAGCGTACAGCAAGGACGAGCAACGCGGACCGACGCTGATGGGCATGTACAAGAAGCGCCAACTGGCGAGCGGCGCTCCCGCCAACGACGAGCGCGTGCGCGACGCCATCGTCATGGGTCGCGCCAAAATGCCGGGCTACGGAAATCTGCTGACACCGCAGCAGGTGGATGACCTGATCGCGTATATGCACACGCTGTAAGACCAGTGGTCAGTGGCCAGTGGTCAGTTGTCAGAAGTACCCAGTACCCAGTACCCAGTACTCCTCCCCCAGCAGCAAGTCGCAGTTTCCGCGGGAGCTGCCGTTTACAATAGAAAAGCGTATGGCCGCTTCCTTCCAGCTCGTGCAAATCGCGCCCGTACCGGTGCGTCCGCAGGCGAAGCCTGAGTGGCTGAAGGCGCGCCCCCCGATGGGCGAGAACTATCACGAGCTGAAGGTGCTAGCGCGCTCACTGGGGTTGCACACGGTGTGCGAATCGGCGCGCTGTCCCAACATCGGCGAGTGCTGGAACCACCGCACGGCGACCTTCATGCTGCTGGGCGACGTGTGCACACGCCGCTGCGGCTTCTGCGCCGTGCCCAAGGGACATCCCGGACCCATCGACCAGGACGAACCGCGCCGCGTGGCGGAAGCGGTGGCCGCGTTGAACCTGCGTCATGCCGTGGTGACCAGCGTGAATCGCGACGATGACAACCTGGGTGGGGCGCGCATCTTCGCCGAGACCATTCGCGAGATCCGCCGCAGGGCCCCGGCCTGCCGCGTCGAGGTGCTGATCCCGGACTTCCAGGGCGACGAGGCATCCCTGCGCGCGGTGCTTGATGCCCGCCCCGACGTCCTCAACCACAATACGGAGACGGTGCCGCGCCTTTATCGCACGGTGCGCTCGGGCGCGCGCTACCAGCGCTCACTCGACCTCCTGCAGCGCGCCAAGCGATTCGCGCCCGGCATGGTGACGAAATCCGGTTTGATGGCCGGCCTGGGCGAGAGCATGGACGAACTGCTCGCAGTCTTCCGCGACCTGGCCGCACGCGGCGTCGATATTCTCACGGTCGGGCAGTACCTGCGCCCCACGCTCGACCACCTGCCGGTGGCCCGGTACTACACGCCTGACGAGTTCCGCATCATGAGAGAAGAAGCGTTGCGGATGGGATTCCGCCACGTCGAATCGGGCCCGCTGGTCCGCTCCAGCTACCACGCCCACGAGCACACCGACGCCGCACTGCGGGCGTAGCCCGGCGTTCCCGCGGTTTCCACAGCGCAGACGACGATGCCGAGCGTGTGTCTCGGGTTGCTTCCCCCGCAGCGCGGCTCGACGCCGCGCCGCGACATCTCGCGGCCCTCCGGGTCCCATCTAAGGAAGAAGGAGAATGGCATCATGCACGCGCTAGCCCAAAGACTTTTCCTTATCGCCGGACTGACACTGCTCACGCTGGCGCTTCTCGGTTGCCCGGAGCAGACCACCATCGGGCAGATTAACGCCGACCCCGGGCGCTACCAGAACAAGGAAGTTGCAGTGTCGGGGACGGTGACGGAGTCGTTCGGCGTCCTGAACAAGGGCGTCTATCAGCTCGATGACGGAACCGGCCGTTTGTGGGTCTTCTCGGAGAAGTACGCTGTGCCGACCGAAGGCGCGCGGGTGCAGGTGGCGGGGCGCATCACGCCGACGGTGACCTTCAGCGGGCGCAGCTTCACCAACATCCTGCGCGAGACCGAGCGGCGCCGCTGACCCGGCGGGCACGGGTTTTTTCGCTCATGCCATCACTGACACCGGCCCAGCGGGCGTGTATTATCGTTTTCCGCCATGCGTATCGAGCGCTTTGAAGTGCCCGGGCTGTCCCACTATTCGTACGTGATCGTGTCGTCGGGTTGCGCCGCCGTGGTCGATCCCCGGCGCGACATCGACGTCTACCTGGAATACGCTGCCGCCCGCGGCCTGAAAATCACCCATGTGCTGGAGACCCACATCCACGCCGATTACGCCTCGGGCGCACGTGAGCTGGTGGAAGATACCGGCGCCGAGGCCTGGCTAAGCGGCCACGACGAAGGCGAAGACTTCCAGTATCGGTTCCCGCACCGCGACTTCCGCGACGGCGAGGAACTGGATCTGGGCGAGGCGCGCGTCGTAGCCATGCACACGCCCGGCCACACCCCGGAGCATCTGGCTTTCCTGGTGTACGAGCGGGGGCGGACGCATCCGCTGGCCATGCTTTCCGGGGATTTCGTTTTCGTGGGTTCGTTGGGGCGGCCGGATCTGTTGGGCGAGGCGGCGAAACACCGCTTGGCGGGCGAACTCTACCAGAGCGTGCACGAACGCCTGAAACATCTGCCGGACGGCGTACAGGTCCTGCCCGCGCACGGCGCGGGCTCGCTTTGTGGAGCCGGGATGGGCGAGCGTCCGTTCACCACCCTGGGCTACGAACGTGCCGCGAACCTGTTCTTCGGTCTGCGCTCGCGCGAGGAGTTCGTCGACCGCATCCTGGGAACGGTTCCTCCGTTTCCGGAGTATTACAAGCGCATGAAGCGGGTGAACTCCGAAGGAGCGCAGCCGCTGGGCGGCATCCCCGATGGCGGCGCGCTCGCCCCGGAGGATTTCGAAGCGCTGATCGAAAAGAAGAACGCGGTGGTCATCGATCTGCGGCGGCCGGAAGCGTTCGGAGGCGCGCATGTTCCCGGCGCGTTCTCCATCGGCGACGACCACAATCTTTCCATGTGGGCGGCGTGGGTCGTCCCCTACGACACGCCCATTCTGCTGGTGGGAGAAGAGGGCTCGGATTGCGAAGCGGCGAGGCGCTCGCTCATCCGCGTGGGCCTGGATGAGATCCGAGGTTACCTGAAGGGCGGCATGCGCTCCTGGATCCTGGATGGATACCCGCAGGAACATGTGCCGCAGATCTCCGTGTACGAACTGGCGGAGAGGCAGCGCGGCGACGCGTCCTGTGTGCTCGATGTGCGCACCCTCGGGGAATGGAACTCCGGCCACGTGCGGGGCGCTACGCACATCATGGCCGGCGACCTGCCGCAGAGACTTAGCCAGGTGCCGCGCGACCGCGACGTTTACCTGATCTGCGGTTCCGGATACCGCTCCAGCATCGCCTCGAGCATCCTGCGGCGAGCCGGGTACCAAGCCGTCCACAACGTGATCGGCGGCATGACGGCATGGAAGAATGCCGGATTGCCGGTAGTGACGGAACAAGCGGCGTGCGCGGCCTGACGAGCGACTAGCTGCCAGCCTCCAGCTGCCAGCTTGAAGACGAAGTGGGAGCGGACCCCGCAGTACCCGGGCCGTTTCGAGTTCGGATTGCGGAAACCAGCACCTCCCAGCTAGAAGCTCGTAGCCAGGAGCTGCCTCTCTACCACACCCGGCAGGCGTTCTCCCGCACCATGGCCTGGCCCTTCTTGCAGCCGAAAGCCTTCTGGAACTCGGGCGAATTGGAGACCACGCCGTTCACCCGGAAGCGACCCGGCGAGTGCGGGTCGGTGAGCGCGGAAGTGCGCTCGCGCTCCGGCGTGACGTTCTGACACCAGATCTGCCCGTAGCCGAGGAAGAAGCGCTGCTCGGCGGTGAAGCCGTCGATCTTCTCCGGCTCCTTGCCACCGAAGGTATCCAGCAGGGCCATCAGGGCGATGCGGCTGCCGCCGTTATCGGCCACGTTCTCCCCGAGCGTGAGCTTGCCGTTCAGCTTGACGCCCTCGATGGGCGAATAGGCGCTGTACTGGTCGGCGATACAGGCGGCGCGGCGCTCAAACTCCTTGGCATCCTCGGGAGTCCACCAGTCGCGCAGGTTGCCCTGGGCGTCGTAGCGGCGGCCCGAGTCGTCGAAGCCGTGGGTGAGCTCGTGCCCGATGACCATGCCGATGGCGCCGAAATTCACCGCGTCATCAATGTCGTTGCTGTAGAACGGCGGTTGCAGGATACCGGCTGGGAACGAGATGCGGTTCTGCAACGGCGAATAGCCGGCATTCACGGTGGGCGGAGTGAAGGGCCACTCCTTGCGGTCCACGGGATTGCCGATCTTGCGCAGCTGACGCCGGTTCTCGAAGGCGTTGGAGCGCAGCGAGTTGCCGAGCGCGTCGCCGCGCTTGATGGCGAGCGCGGAGTAATCGCGCCACTGGTCCGGGTAACCGATCATGTTGAAGATGGCGGCGAGCTTTTCCTTGGCGCGCTTCTTGGTTTCCGGGCCCATCCAGTCCAGTTGCTCGATGTCGCGCTCCAGGGCCTTCTCCAGTGCATGTACCATCTTCAGGGTGCGCTCCTTGCCTTCGGCCCCGAAGGTCAGCTCGACGTACTTCTGCCCTAAAGCCTGACCCAGGTCGGCGTCGACGGCGTTGGCACAACGCTTCCAGCGCGGCTGGATCTCTTTGGCGCCCTGCAAAGTCTTCTGGAAGAAGTTGAAGTTTTCCTGCTGGAAGCGCTCCGGCAGGAATTGCGCGGCCAGCGTGACCAGGCGCCACTTGAGATAGGCCTTGATGGTGGGCAGATCGGTTTGGTTCACCGCGGCTTCCAGTCCCTTGAAGAACTCGGGGTTGGCCACGTTGAGCTCGGTGAAGGATGGAGCGCCGATGCCCTCATAATACAGCGTCCATTGGATGGAAGGCGCCAGCGATTCAAACTCGCTGCGTTTCATCCAGTGGTCGAGGTTGTTGGGATTGCGGCGCGTCACCGGGTCCTGGGCGTTCCTGGCCAATGTCGTCTCCAGCTTCATGATGGCGGCGGCGGTGGTCTTGGCGCTGGCCGGTGATTCGCCCAGCAGCGCCAGCATGTTGCCCACGTGCTCGACGTACTTGGTACGGATTTCGTCCGATTTGGCGTCGTCCTTGAAGTAGAAATCCTTGTTGGGCAGGCCGAGACCGCCCTGGTCCGCCCAGGCGCCGGTGGTGGTGGAGTTCTTCAGTTGCGGGACGGCCCCGAACCCGAACAACGCATTCGATCCGGCGTCGTGCAGCGTGATGAGCACCCGGGTCAGGTCGGCCTTGCTTTTCATCTTGTCGATTTTTTTCAGGTAGGGCTGGAGCGGCTTCAGGCCTTTCTTCTCCAGCGCCGCCTGGTCCATGCAGGCGTCGTAGTAGTCGCCGATCTTCTGCTCCACCGCGGTGCGCCCGGCGTTCTTGGCGCGATACTTCTCCAGGATGTCGCGCAGAACGTAGCGGTTGCGCTCGCGCAACTCGTCGAAGCGCCCCCAGCGCGTCTGGTCCGGTGGAATGGGATTGTTGGCGTTCCACTTCCCGCAGGCGTATTGAAAGAAGTCCTCGCAGGGGTCGGCGGACGTATCCATGGCGTCCAGATCCAGGCTCTTCATGGGCTTGGGCCCTTCCGCCTGCGCCCATGCCATCGCCGCCGCCAGCAGCAGCCCAATCAGTCGAAGTACTCGCATCCGTTGTTCCTCCCGCTAGAAACTGATTCGGCCCCAGGCCGGGGCCCGGTTAGTAAAACCTGCCAGCCGGCGGCTCCCAATCCGTAGCGGATTGGGATCAGCCGGACTGATTCCTCGATTAGACGGACCAGCCTGCGGAGCGGAAGCAGGCATGTCCGGCTCACCACACGCGGCAGGCGTTCTCGCGCACCATGGGTTGTCCCTTTTTGCATGAGAAGGCCTTCTGGAATTCCGGCATGTTGGAGACCACGCCAATCACACGGAAGCGCCCGGGAGAATGCGGGTCAATGGTGGCCAGCATCTTGGTCCGCTGATCGGTGATGTTCTGGCACCATACCTGTCCCCAACCCAGGAAAAACCGCTGCTCGGGCGTGAAGCCCTCAATAGAGGGGGCGCTCTTGCCGGCGATTGTATCCATCAGAGCCATGTAGGCAATGCGCAGCCCGCCGTTGTCGGCGGTGTTCTCGCCCAGGGTGAGCTTGCCGTTCAGCTTCACATCCGCAATCGGCGAGTACTCGCTGTACTGGTCGGCGACGCAACTGGCGCGCTGTTCGAACTCCCGGGCGTCGTCTTCCGTCCACCAGTCCTTGAGATTGCCTTTGGGGTCGAATTTGCGGCCTTCATCGTCGAAGCCGTGAGTAAGCTCGTGGCCGATCACCGCGCCGATCCCGCCAAAATTCACCGCGTCATCCATGCTGCGGTCGAAGAACGGCGGCTGCAAGATGCCGGCGGGGAAGTTGATGTTGTTCTGTTGCGGGTCGTAGTAGGCATTGACGGTGGGCGGCGTCATGAACCACTCCTTCGGGTCCACCGGCTTACCGATCTTGTTCAGTTGCCGCGCGAATTCGAACCGGTTGCTGCGAGCAACGTTGCCCACCAGGTCGTCGGAGACCAGGCGGATGCTGGAGTAATCGCGATACTTCTCCGGATAGCCGATCTTGTTGGCGATGGCGTGCAGCTTCTCCAGCGCTTTTTCCTTGGTGGCTTCCGTCATCCAGGGCAGCTCGCGGATGTCGCGCTCCAGGGCGGCCTCCAGCGCCCGCACCATCTTGAGCATGCGCTCTTTGCCTTCGGCGCCGAAGGTGGCATCGACGTAGAGCTGACCCAAGGCCTCGCCCAGGGCGTCGTCCGTGCGCTCCACGCAGCGTTTCCAGCGCGGCCGGTTCTCCTTGGCGCCGGTGAGCTTGCGCCCGAAAAAGTCGAAATTCTCCTCCACGAAGGCGGAGGAAAGCAGCGGCGCGTTGGCGCGCGTCACCTGCCAGCGCAGGTAGGTTTTCAGGTCGTCGAGGCTGCGGGAGGCAAGAACGCCCTCCATGCCCTTGACGAAGTCGGGCACACGTACGTTCAGGCTCTCGATGGGCGGTACGCCGGCCGCTTTCAGGTAGGCATTCCAGTCGAACGAGGGACTGAGCGCGGCCAACTCCGCCACCTTCATCCGGTGATAGATATTGGCGGGCTCGCGACGCCTCACCCGATCCATGGACGCTTCCGCCAGCTTGGTCTCAATCTCCATCACCACCTTGGCATCCGCCGCTGCCTTTTCTGCGGGCTCGCCCAACATGCCGAACATCTTCTCCAGATGGGCCAGGTATTGTTTGCGATTCTCAACAAACTTGGGATCATCCTTGAGGTAGTAGTCCCGGTCGGGAAGGCTCAAGCCGCGCTGGTCGGTCACGGCGATGACTTCGGTGGCGTCCTTGAAATCCTGCTCGGAGTCGGTGCGGAACAGCGCATTCACGCCCGTCTGGTGAAGGTGCGCCAGCAGGCCGGGGATCTCCGCCTTGCTCTTCAGGTCGGCGATCCGCTTCAACTCCGGAGCGATGGGTTCAAAGCCCCGGGCTTCGGAGACTTTCTCATCCATGCAGGCAGCCCAGAAAGTCCCGACCTCCTGCTCAACCTTGCTGGCCCCGGTCTTCCTGGCCGCGGCTTTTTCCAGGATGTCACGCAAGACTTCGTAGTTCCGCTCCTGCAGTTCGCTGCCCCGGCCCCAAGCCGAGCGATCCGCGGGGATGGGGTTCTTCGCCCGCCAGCCGCCGCAGGAGTACTGGTAGAAATCCACGCAGGGGTCGACGCTGCGGTCCATCGCGTCCAGGCTGAAACCGCGCGCCGGCGTTCTGTCGGCCGACTGGCCGGCGGCGGCGAGCGCGGCCAGGACGATCATCAACGAAAGTGCGAGCTTGGTTTGCATTCGGGCTCCTTGCAAGAGTGTGCTCCGTGAAACCTCAGAACAGTTTGAAGCGAATGGTCAGATACTTTTTCGGGTTCTCGCGGACCGCCTTGATCAGGTTGCGCGTTTCCACCAGCATCTGGTCGGCGTTGGTGTAGATCGAGGGATCGCGCAGGAGCTTGCCGGCCGTGCCCTCACCGGCCTCCAGACGGTCGGCGATCTGCGACAGGCGGGTCATGGTGTTATCCACCTTTTTCGCGAACTCTTCGTCGCGCAAGATCTTGCCCATGGTCCCCTTGCCCGCTTCGACGTCGGACATGACGCGGCTGGCCTTGGCCATGGTCTGCTCGGCCTGCTCGTAAAGCCTGGGATCGTTGATGAACTTGCCGGCCGAGCCTTCGCCGCGCTCGATCTTGTCGACGATCCTGTTCAGCTTTTCCACCGAGGCGTTGGCGCGGCGGTAGAGCTCCTCGTCCTTCAGCAGCTTGCCCACGGTACCCTCGCCGCGACTGATGCCGCGCACGAGATTGCGGACTTCGTTCAGCGTCTCGTTGGCCTTGTTGAACAGGGTGGGATCGTAGATGAACTTGCCCACCGAGCCCTCGCCGCGCTCGACGGCAGCCACAATCCGGTCCAGGCGCTTCAGCAGGACGTTCATGTTCTCCAGCGTGGTCTGGCTGGCGCGCACCACGTCCTGCAAGCCGGGGCGCTCTTCCGAAGGCAGCACGTCGCCATCGGCGGCTTCGGCTCCCTTGGCTTCACCGCTGAAGATGTCGATGTAGGTTTCGCCCAAAGCGCCGCGCGTGTTGAGGGAAGCCACGGAGTCCTTGCGCAAACGTTCCCGGTAGCGGGTGGAGAGCTTCAAGGTGACCTCGACCGGCTGCTGCGGGCGGCCCTCCACGATGCGGATGTCGGTGACGTTGCCGATGTCCACGCCCTGCAGGCTGACCGGAGCGCCCGGGCGCAGGCCCTCGGCATTGTCGAAATAGGTCTTCACGCGGATGGTGCCGCCGAACAGGCCGGTGGTGCCGGTGACCAGGAAGATGGCCACCGCCAGCACCGCGCTGGAAACCAGCACGGTGACGCCAACACGGAGTTCGGCCCACGTGACCTGCCTGCGGCTGGGCAACCTGCTCCTCCGGAGCCGGCGCGCCTGAGGACGAAACCGCGCGCGCCGACAGAGCGTCGCATCATATCAGATGGGCTTTGCAGGAGTCAGCCTTCCGCGCGCCGCCACAGGGAGGTCGCAGAGGCGGCCAGTGCGTAGGCGGCGGCGCCGGCGCCGAGCGTCGCGCCCAGCCCCCACTGGATGGCGATCACAATCGCCAGGGTGGAGCCCAGCACGCTGGCCGCCGCGTTCAGGGCGAAGGCCCACTCGATGGTCTCTTCGCCGCGGCTGGCGAGCGCGCGCAAGCCGGTGGGGAACGGCATTCCCATAATGAATCCGAGGGGCAGAAGGAAAACCGCGCTCAAGAGCAACTTCGCGGGGAAGGGCAGGCCGACCAGCCGCGCCAGCAGCGAGGGCAGCACGTACACGTACGCGACGACCATAACGACGATCGCCCCCAGCACCAATCGCACGCGCACCGATTGCGCCAGCCAGCGGCGCGCCGTGACGCTGCCCGCGCCACTGGCCAGAAGCATGAGGAACACGACCACCGTCAGAGCGTACGTCGGGTGTCCTAGAAAGAGGACGAAGCGCTGAATGAGGGCTATTTCCACCAGGATGTAGCCCAGGCCGACGGCCACGAAATACAGCAGGCGCACAAGGTTGTGGCCGCGGACTCCGGTGCGCACAGCCAGCGGGACGATGAGAAACAGCACCACCGCGCCCAGCGAAATGCCCAGCAGCATCACCAGCACGGCCACGCCCAGATTCACGCGCCAGTCCATGCCCCGGCCTCCGCCGCCCAGCACGCTGGCCATCACGTCCTCGGTCTTCACAGTGAAGAAGAAGAAGGGATTGTTGTCGGTCACCGGCGCCACGTTGTAGGGATAGTCCTGCGCAAACCGCCAGGGATCTCCGCTACGGATGAGCGAAGCGAACGGGCCCTCTTCCTGCGTGGCCGGACTGTAAAGAACCCGCAGATGAGTGTGTTCGCGGAGGTGCGCCCGGAGCGCAGATTCCTCTTCAGCCGTGAAGGGGGAGCGCTTGATGAGGACCGTCACGGGCACGCCGTCTTCGTCGAGGGCTGCGTCGGCGACCACCAGGAAGTGGGCCTCGGTACGCTCCACGCCGAGCGTTTTCAGCGCCGCCATTCCCTGCGAAACCACACGCAGGGCTTCCCGCGGCCGGCGGAATTCCCAGCGGGTCACGGCCAGCATGCCGTCCGGCTTCAAGTGCTCGAAGTACTCGCGGAAGGCCTCCACCGTGTACAGGTTGTTCTCACTGAGCGCGAAGGCGCCCGCCGAGGTGGCGGCCCAGGTGTCCACCAGGGTCATTTGCACCACGTCGTAACGATCGGGGCTCTGGCGCAGGAAGCTGCGGCCGTCACCGACGTGGATGCGCACTTCCGGCTGCTCGTACAGCCGATGGGAGTAGTCCCGGAACTTGTCGAGCATGATGGTGTTGACGATGAGGGGATTGATCTCGATACCGGTGATGTTCGCGCTGCCGCCAGCCAGAGCGCGGAGCACGTCCACACCACCGCCCGGGCCGATGATGGCGTAATCGCCCTGGGGCCGCAGCGCGTTGACCACCGCCGGAACACCGGAAAGGATGCGCCGGCGCGTCTCGGGTTGGCGCGCGCTCTCCGGCGGGATGTTCATGATGGCGGTTTGCGCATCCGAGTCAATCACCATGTATAGCGCCCGCCGCAGTTCCTGCACCTGCACCAGCGAGATGGCATTCCATCGGGCGAACAGCACCTTGGGCTGCTCCCGGTTCATCGCCCGCACGTACTGTACGTCGGGCGTACCGCCGGCCAGGCGGAGGGCGATCAGCGCCAGCATCACCACCGCCATGCGCAGCCCGGTGTTGCGCTGCGCGCGGTTTGCCGCCCATACAGCCGAAGCTACGGCCATGACGGCGGCGGACGCCAGAATCGCGTTGGGCGCCCCGATGACGTTCAGCGCCGGGACCACGAGCAGGCAGGCCAGCGCGCCACCCATCAGGTCCGCACCGTAGAGGTGCGAGACCTTCTTCGTCTCACGCGCGAATACCACCGAAAGAATCAGCCCACAGAGGAAAAACGGCACGCCCGTCGCCAGGTACACCACCGAAAGCTTGCCGAAATTGCGCCAGGTCAGTTCGGGTGAGACCGGCACTACCAGAATGATGGCCAGAGCGAAAACCGTAGCCACCACGTTGATAAGGCAGATTCTCGCTACGATGGCGCTGGTCTCCCACCGGGCCAGCCAGGGCCGCTTGAGGAAGGCGAACACGCCGCCTGCTCCCAGGCCCAGCAGGGCCACTCCGATGGCCAGGAAGGCGAAGTGGTAGAACAACACCACGGAGAACAGGCGTGTGCAGGCCAGCTCCAGCAGCAGCATGCTGAAGCTCACCAGCGCCACGCCGGCCAGCACGCGGCGCGGCGGCACTTCGTGCACACCCGGCGCTTCCACCAGCGGCAGGACCTGGGTTTCACTCATGCAAGATGGCTCGCGGGAAATCTCTCAATCCGGCAATTCCGCAGTTCGGCAATCTTCGAGTTCCGTTGCCTCGATGGCTAATCACCTTCGAGGATGACATGCGCGATGGCCTGTTCGACCGTGTGTGAGAGCGAAAGCGCAGCGCGCTTCGCTCCCAGGCGGGCCGCAAACTCGGCCGCCTTGCCCGAGAAGTGAAGAGTGGGGCGTCCGCTGGGCTCGCGCCGCACTTCCACCTCGCGCCAGGCGATGCCGCGCTTCCAGCCCGTGCCCAGCGCCTTGAGCGCGGCTTCCTTGGCGGCAAAACGGGCCGCGTAACGCTCGGCACGGTTGCGCCGAGACTCGCAGTAGCGGATCTCGTCCGGGGTGAACACGCGCTCCAGGAACCGCCGGCCGAAGCGCTCGATCGCCGCCGCCACCCGCGGCACTTCTACAATGTCCACGCCTGTGCCGACGATCATCCGGGCCTCGTGGCGGTCTAAAGTACCACAGCCGCCCCAGGCCGCCCGGCCATCTCCCTTTTGCCTTTCCGGGCTATCTGCGGTATGCTCAAAGCGCGTTAGATGGAAGGGGTTTCAGAGCGGTTCGGCTTTTGAGCTAGTACCTGCCTCTGCAGTTTTCCGCTTCAGTCCAGCGCAAATCCAACAACAAAAGGAATTACCCGCAACATGGAACAAGGAATTGTGAAGTGGTTCAATGACGCCAAGGGCTACGGCTTCATCAGCCGTCAGAACGGTGAGGATGTCTTCGTGCATTTCTCGGCCATCCAGGCGGAGGGCTTCCGCTCTCTGAAGGAAGGCCAGGCCGTGCAGTTCAACCTCGTCAAGGGACCCAAGGGCTGGCAGGCGGAGAACGTTACCGCTCTCTAAGCATCCAGCGTTGTGCGATCGGGCGGCCGCAACGGCCGCCCTTTTCGTCTGTTGAACACGTTCACCGCAGAGAGCGCCGAGGAAAGCGACAGGGCGAACACTGCGATTCGCGGTTCTCGGCGATCTCTGCCTTCCCGGTGGTGAAGAAGCTTCGGGGTCGACTCACAACGTTCTGAGGGCGCTCGCAACCACCTCATCCTGTTCCGGGAAGACGGTGCGCAAGTCGATCAGGACGCGGCCTTCGTCGACGCGGGCGACCACGGGCGGATTGAAGGCGCGCAAGCGGGCCGCGATTTCATTGGCGCTCAGTTCATCACAAGTCACAGCCAGCACGAACGTGGGCAGCATGGCGCCGGGCGTAGAGCCGCCGCCGATCACGCTCTCGTCTTCCTCCACGCGCACGCGCAGCTTCTTCACACCGGCGATGGCGGCTGCCAGCTTCTCCGCCCGCTGCCGGATGTCTTCCTTCGTCAGCCGCATCATGGCCAGCGCCGGAATGGCGTCATGCTCCTGCCGCAGATAGGCGAGGAGCGTGGCTTCGAGCGCCGCATAGGTCAGCTTGTCCACGCGCAGGGCGCGGAACATCGGGTTGGCTCGAATGCGCGCCACCACGTCGGCGCGCCCGCTGAGCAGGCCGGCCTGCGGTCCGCCCAGCAGCTTGTCGCCGCTAAAGGTCACCAGGTCGCAGCCGGCGCGCAGGCTGTCGGTGACGCCCGGCTCGCCGGTCACGCCGAGGGAGCGCAGGTCGAACAGCGCGCCGGATCCCAGGTCTTCCATCAGCGGCAGCTCGTGCTGGTGCGCGAGCGCCGCCAATTCCGCCAATTCCGGCTGCTCCGTGAAACCGACGATCTGGAAGTTCGAGCGATGGACGCGCAGGATGAGCTTCGTCTTTTCGCCAATCGCCCGCTCGTAGTCGGCCAGGCGGGTGCGGTTGGTGGTGCCCACCTCGCGCAGCACCGCGCCGGATTTCGCCATGACGTCGGGGATGCGGAAGGAGCCGCCGATCTCCACCAGCTCGCCGCGTGACACGATGACCTCGCCGCCTTCGGCCAGCGTGTTGAGCGCCAGCAGCACGGCGGCGGCGTTGTTGTTGACCACAACGGTGCGAACGTCGTCGCGGCCTTCGACATTCAAGAGGCGGCGGAACAGGCGGTCGGCGTGCACGTCGCGCTTGCCGCGCTCGCCCGTGCCGAGGTCGAACTCCAGGTTGGAATAGACGCCGGCCACTTCGGCCATGCGCTCGAGAGCGGCCTTCGCCAGCGGTGCGCGTCCCAGGTTGGTGTGCAGGATCACGCCGGTCGCGTTGACCACCGGGCGCAGGGAGTACTCGGTGGCGTGCCGAACCAGGCGCTCGATGGCGCCGTCGATGCCGGCCAGTGCGACGTCTACCCCCGTGGCGTCCAGGTGCCCCTCAGCGATCACGGAGCGCAGGCGGTCGAGCACGGTGCGCGCCGCCTCTGTAACGGCAACTCGGCCCCCATGCTCCGCCAGGTGCGCAATCGCGGGGCGGCGCAGCACCTCGTCCACCGAGGGCAGGCGACGCAAGAGGGCGGCTTTGTCGGCGGCCGGCACGTTAGGATTATCTCATCACGGGAACGTTCAATCTAAAGGGCGGAGTCCAATGCGCGTTATCCGCGTGAATCTGCGTCGCGCCTTTGCCTCTATCCCACTTCCACCAATCCGTATCGCCTCTGCCAGTGGGCCTTCAGGTGAGCGAAGACGCGGCTGATGTCCTGCGCGGAAAGGTCGGCAGCGGGTCCGGCGGCGACGCGGGCGGCTTCGCGGCGGGCGACTTCGAGAAGCTCCTTGTCGCGCAGCAGGTTGGCCACGCGGAAGTCAGGCATGCCGGCCTGGCGGGTGCCGAAGAATTCGCCCGGGCCGCGCAGCTCCAGATCCAGCTCGGCGATCTCGAAGCCGTTGGTGGTGCGCACCATGGCATTCAGGCGCTGCTCGGCATCTTCGGTGATCTTGCCGCCGGTCATGAGAATGCAATAACTTTTGGCGGCGCCACGGCCGATGCGCCCCCGCAACTGGTGAAGCTGGGCCAGTCCGAAGCGTTCGGCGTGCTCCACCACCATCACCGTGGCGTTCGAGACATCGACGCCGACCTCGATGACCGTGGTGGAAACCAGTACGTCAATCTCGCCCGCGGCGAAGCGGCGCATCACCTCTTCTTTCTCTTCAGCCGGCAAGCGGCCGTGCAGCAGGCCAATGCGCAGGTCGGGGAGGATCTTCTTGCGCAGCTCGTCATACATCTTCACCGCGGCTTTGAGCGTGAGGCGCGGCGCGGGCTCAGGGAAAAGTTTCGACGTCGCCTCCGGTTCCGTAGGTTCCATGCGCGCTGATCCGCGCTGATCCGCGGCTGGTTGTTCTTCTTTTTCCTCGATGACTGGATAAACGATGTAGGCCTGGTGCCCCATGTGCACCTGGCGGCGCACGAAGGCGAACACCTCGACGGAGCGCTCGTCGGAGACGCGCCGGGTGACGATGGGCGAGCGGCCCGGCGGCATTTCGTCGAGCAGGCTGACGTCGAGATCGCCATACAGCGTCAATGCCAGCGTGCGGGGGATGGGCGTGGCGGTCATCACCAGCACATCGGGCTCGGGTTCCTGGCGGGCGCCTGCCGCGGCGGGCTTCTTCATCAGGCGAAAGCGCTGAAGCACGCCGAACCGGTGCTGCTCGTCTACGATGACCAGTCCCAGGCGCGCGAACTCCACCTTCTCCTCGATGAGCGCGTGGGTGCCGATGACCAGTTGGGCGTCGCCGCGGGCCACATGACGGCGGGCGGAGCGCTTCTCGGCGGGATCGAGCGAACCGGTCAGCAGCAGGATGCGATAGCCTGCCTTTTCCAGCAGGGTGCGCGCCGCCAGGTAATGCTGCGTAGCCAGGATCTCGGTGGGCGCCATGAGGGCGGCCTGGCACCCGTTCTCGATGGCGATGATCGCCGCCTCCAGCGCCACGATGGTCTTGCCCGAGCCCACATCCCCTTGCAACAGCCGGCGCATGGGCGAGGGGCGCTCCATGTCGCGCGCGATCTCGCCCAACACCCGCTTCTGCGCCGCAGTGGGGTGAAAGGGCAGAATGCGCTTGATCGCCTGGCGCACTTTGTCGTCGAGCCGGAAGCTGATGCCCGGCTGCTGGCGCAAGCGGCGACGCTTCAGCTCCAGCCCGACTTCGAGAAAGAACAGTTCTTCGAAGATCAGTCGGCGATGCGCAGGCGTGCGCTGGGCCTGAAGGTCTTCGAAGGGCGTCGCGGGCTCGGGCCAGTGGACGCGCCAGAAGGCTTCGCGGCGCGGCAGGAGCTTCAGGGCATCCCGCATGGCGGGCGGGACGCCGTCGGGGATTTCCGCGGCCAGATTCTCCAGCACTCCATGAATGACCCGGCGGAACCAGCGCGAGGTCAGCTTGCCACGCGCTGCCGACTCGTAAATGGGCACGATGCGTCCCACCTCCAGCGAAGCCGCGGCGGGATCTTCGCCTTCGGAGTCCAGCACCTCGAACTGCGGCTGCACCAGTTGCAGGCGGCCGCGGCCCTGGAAGGCGGCTTCCACCTTCCCGTACAGCGCCACGCGCTTGCCGGGCTGGAACTTGCCGCGCAGGTAGGCGGCGTTGAACCAGATGCACTGCAGCGCGTCGCGTCCCTGGGCCACAGTCATCTGGAAGATGGGCATGCGGCGGGTGCGAAATAGGCCGGAGGTGCGCACCTCGCCGATCACCGTGGCCATTTCTCCCGGGCGAAGCTGGGCGATGGCGCGGGGGTTGAGCCGGTCCTCGTAGCGAAAGGGAAGGTAGTAGAGCAGGTCTTCTACGGTGGTGATGCCCTTTTCCGCCAGCAGCGCGGCCACCTTCGGACCTACACCCCGCACGTATTGCACCGGCGTGTGCAGTTCGAGCATCGGCAGGGGATTCTCGCTTGCCGGACAGTGCAGGTGCAAGAAGAAGGGCGGCCCGCACGGGCCGCCCTTCGCGTTTCAGACCGCGTCAGTTCTTCTTGGTGGTCTTGGAGCGCTTGTACGTGGATTCGATCTCGGAGCCGATGTACTGCAGCAACTGTTTGGCGTTCTCGGCGTAGGGTCCCTCCGGCGCCAGTTCCAGGTACTTGTTGAAGGCCTCGGCCGTGCCGGGCGGCGCCACGAACTTGTTGTTCTTGTCCATCGTGCCCTTGCCCATCAGGATGGAGCCCTTTTGGAAATAGGCACTCGCGTTGCCGGGGTCGGCGGCGATGCACTTATCGAATGCCGCCAGCGCCGCATCCAGCCGGCCGGCGTTGGTCAGCACCGCTCCCATATTGAAATAGTATTGGCCGGCGCCCGCGGGATCGGCCGCGGCCGCCGCCTCATACGCCGCTACCGCCTCATCCACCTTGCGGCTGCCGGCCAGCGCCTGTCCCAGGTTGTTGTAGTACGCGCCATTCGGTTTGATGGCAATCGCCTTCTGGTACGCCTCGGCGGCTTCCGGATAGTGCTTGCCCGCGAGATAGGAGTCGCCCAGCGTGTACCAGAGCAGGTCCTTCGACGGGTCCACGGCGACGGCCTGCTGCATGAGGGCAACGGCCTGGTCGGCATTGGGAGGGTTGCTGCTGAGCGCGGCCCGGGCCTGGGCCAGCATGTCGTTCAAGTTCTTGATCTTGACGTTCTCTTTCTGGGCCTCCTCGATCTGCTTGCGCTGCTCTTCGGTCATCTGCGGAGCCGCCGTGGCGCGCTCCTTCGCCAGGTCGAAATCCAGGGTATTGACCCCCTCCACGCCCGACAGGGTCACGGTGACGTTGTTGAAAAAGTACAGACTGCGGCCGGCCTTCTGGTCCTCCTCGTTGCGATACAGGGTGACCTTGTACTTGCCGCTCTGCAGGCCGATCGAGTAGTAGTCGCCGCTCTTGTTGGTCTTGATGTTGTACTTGCGGCCGGTATCCAGGCTGGCGTATTCGACGATGGCGTTCACGATGGGCTGGCGCTGCTCGTCGGTGCAACGGCCCTTGACGGTGGCCATCTGGGCCTGGGCGCGGGGCAGGACGGCCAGCGTCGCCACCGCCGCCAGGGCTGCAAGCATCAGTTTGGTCCTCATAACTCTTCCTCCCGGCGGAATGAACGCCGTGTCATAAGTGCAGTCATCCGTGCGTAAGGACGCTGGACAGATACGCGATGGGGTCCTGGGCTCCGGCTTCCCGGAAGGCGCGCAGGCGAAGCACGCAACTCTCGCAGGCGCCGCAGCCGCGATCCTCGCGACTGTAGCAAGACCACGTTAAATCGAAGGGCGCTCCCAGTTCAAGGCCCAGGCGGACGATCTCATGCTTGCGCATATGGATGAGCGGCGTCACGACCTGGATGCGGCCGTGGCGGGTGCCAGTGCGGATGAGCTGATTGAAAGCCTCGTAGTACGCCGGGCGACAGTCGGGGTAGCCGGAGCTATCCGGCTCGACCGCGCCGATGAAGACCTTCTCCGCGCCCAACACTTCGGCCCAGCTCACGGCCGCGGCCAGGAAGTGCGCATTGCGGAACGGGACGTAGGTCACGGGAATATCCAGGCCGATGCGCTCGGTCACGTCGGGCACCGCCAGGGCCAGGTCGGTGAGGGCGGAGCCCCCTATGGCGGCCAACGCGGTATTGCGAATGACCAGGCGGTTTTGAATGCCCAGACGGTCGCAGATGCCTTCAAAAGCGCGGCGCTCCCTCTCTTCGGTACGCTGGCCATAGCTGACGTGCAGCGCCGAGGCGTCAAAGTCGCGGGCCGCCAGCGCCGCACAGACACAGGAATCCATGCCGCCGCTGAGCAGGACCACGGCCCCCGGACGCGACTCGACATGCTTCGCCACCTGTGTCATCTGTCTGCCTATTGGATGAGTCCTGCGGGCGAATTGCTGCCTCGATTCTAGTCCAGCTGCGAGTGCGAAGTAACGTTACTGCACTAGACACCCTTGGTTTCCGGCGGCCAGATGAACTTGTGGGCCTGCAGGCCCAGGCGCACGTTGAGGCCGTCGGCAAGCATCCACTCGGCCAATTCGCGGGGATCGAGGAGGCAGTGGGAGGCATCGCGCGGCCCGGCCGCGTCCTTGCGGAAAGCGGGAGAAAGGATCACCGAGCCGGCCTTCGCGGGAAGGTCATGGCGACGGATGAAATCACGGGCGAACTCGTAATCCGCACGGTCGGTAAGGACGAACTTCACCTCGTCGCGAATCGTGAGCGCATCCAGATTCTCCATGCGGAAGGTGTCCGGCTCCCCGGAGTGCGGGCACTTCACGTCCACCACCTTCACCACTTCCTTGGGCACGCTGGCCAGCGGGCGCTCACCGCTGGTCTCGAGCAGGACCGTGTACCCGGATGCCAGCAGGCGACGCATGAGTTCCAGGACTTCCTTTTCCTGCAGCATCGGTTCGCCGCCGGTGATCTCGACCAGCCGGACCGGCGAGAGGCGGCGGACTTCGGCTTCCACCTCCTCCACCGTCATGCGACGTCCGCCCGTGAAGGTGTACTCGCTGTCGCACCAGGTACACCGCAAATTACATCCCGTCAGGCGCACGAAGATGCACGGCAGCCCGGTGTAGGAGGACTCGCCCTGCAGGGAGGCGTAGATCTCGGTGATTTGCATGCGCGGTGCGCCTAAGAGTACCGAGTACAGAGTACCGAGTTGCGAGTTGCGGGCGCTAGCCCTCACGCAGAAAGAGATTCGGCCGCTCAGAAAACGGCTCAACTCATCGGTTGCCTTGAGGACCTTGGTGGCATGTTCCTCCTTCAGGTAATCCAGGTCTCTGGCAGAATGACCTGCGTCTCAAGCTCGGCGAGCGAGCCACGCGCACTACAAAGGAAGTGCGCGAACTCCCGTTTGGAGAAACGAGCCTGGCCTTCAGCAATGTTGCTGGGTATCGAGACGGCTGCACGCCGCTTCTGAGCCGTAAGGCCAAAGGTCTCGTTCTGGCGAAGATTCTCAGTGGTCTGATACACCAAGCGTGCCGGTGCCATCGCGTGCTTCCACGCTATGAGATCTCGATAGGACTGAGCCATCTTGTGTCATGATGCTGGACTTGCAACTCGGTACTCGCTACTCGAAGTAGGTAGCTGTCGTGCTATCCGTCTCCCACACCGTGACTTCCTTCACCCGGATGCGGTTGTCGGTGGCCATGCTCAGGCGGGTACGGGCGCACTCGTAGAAGTATTTGGCCAGGTTCTCGGCGGAGGGATTGAGAGTCTTGAAGGGCTCGAGGTCGTTCATCATCTGATGGTCGAGGCGTTCGATGGTGTTCTTAAGAACCTCTTTCAGGTCCTTGAAGTCCAGCAGCAGGCCGGCCTGGTCGAGGTCCTTGCCTTCCAGCGTGATGCGCACCCGGTAGTTGTGTCCATGCGGCTTCTCGCACTTCCCCCGGTAGTTGCGCAGGTAGTGGCCTGCCGCGAAGCTCTCTTCCACGCTCACCTGGAACATGAACACCAGCCTTCAGCCATCCGGTTTCAGCCGTTCAGCCTGGACATTGTAGCGTGAGCGGGCGGACCTGTCCCTGGAGACCGCTCCCTTCCGTCACTTCTCAGCCGGAGCGCTCCCGGAAGAACGCCTCCACGTCGGCAAACTCGGTGGTACGGCGGTAGGGAGGCAGGCTTTCGAGGAAAATGCGGCCGTAGCGCTGGCGCAGCACGCGGTTGTCCAGCAACACCAGCAGGCCGCGGTCGTCGAGCGAGCGAATCAGGCGGCCGAAGCCCTGCTTGAGGGTGATGACGGCGGAGGGAACCTGGTAGTCGAAGAAGGCGTTGCCGCCTTCTTCGTCGATAGCGTGGATGCGTGCGGCCACCACCGGGTCAGCCGGCACGGCGAAGGGCAACCGGTCGATGATGACGCAACTGAGCTGCTCGCCCTGCACGTCCACTCCCTGCCAGAAGCTGGAGGTGGCGAACAACACCGCCCCCGGGGTCTGGCGGAACTCTTCCAGCAGCGCGTTCTTGGGAGCCGTGCCCTGCAGCAACAGCGGGAAGTCGAGCTGGTCTTCCAGGCGCTGGTGGAAGTCGCGCATCTGGGCGTAGCTGGTGAATAGGCAGAAGGCGCGGCCTTGAGTCACCTCGAGCGTGCGGCGGATCAGTTCGGCAGCGCGTGGCGCAAACTGCGGCACGCGCGGGTCGGGCAGCGAAGGCGGGATGTAGAGCAGCGCCTGGCTGGCGTAGTCGAAATGTGACGGTACGACCAGTTCGCGCACGTGCTCGAGCCCCAGTCTCCGCCGGAGATATTGGAAGTTGCCGCTCACGGCCAGCGTGGCCGAGGTGAGCACGCTGGTTTCGAGGTCCTGCCACAGGCAATCGCGAAGGATCTGGGAGACGTCGATGGGAGTCGCTTGTATAAAGACGTGGCTCGCCGATTCGCGGGCGCCGCGGGAGCGTTTCTCGTCGCCACGGCCCCTCCGGTCTTCGCTTCGGCTTCGCCGGTCGATCCAAAACACCGTGTTGCGGTCGGCCGATTCCAGCAGGAAGCTGGTCTGCACCCGCAGTTCCTGCGCCCGGCGCGCCAGGCGGACGATCTCCTCCGGCCGCTCGGGCAGGGCCTCGAGCGTCGAAGCCATCCCGCCCAGGGCGTTCAACAGGGCCAGGTAGTCGTCGCCGTTCTCCTCCAGGAATTCGCGGCGGTTCTCGAAGGCAAAGCGCCCTTCGCCCGGCGGCAGCAGGGCGAAGAAGAATTGTGCGCGATCGCGCAGGCTCTGGGCAGCCGCCTTGACGTCCGGCGTGAAGGCCTGCTTCAGCTTGGCCGTGTTCTCGATGTCGCGCACCAGATCGGCGAAGCGCAGGTCGCTGACCGTCACCCCGAAGTAGCTGGACGCCACGTCTTCCAGCTCATGGGCTTCGTCGAAGATGACCGCAGCGAATTCCGGCAGGATGCCGACGTCCGAGGCGCGATCGGGAATCTGGCGGATGGCGAGATCGGCGAAGAACAAGTGATGATTCACGATGATGATGTCGCTTTCGGCGGCGCGGCGGTGCATCTCCGTGATGAAGCAACGGTCGAACTGCGGGCACTTCTGCCCGGAGCAGGCCTCGGCGCGGGCGTCGAGACGCGGCCACAGCACACTCGCTTCCGGCAGCGCGGCCAGTTCGGCGCGGTCGCCGGTCTCCGTGGTCTTCTCCCAGGCCGCAATGAGCTGATAGTGCTCCACCTGTTCCAGGCCGGTGAGCACGGGCCGGTCGGTGAGGTCGTACAGCTTCTGCCGGCAAAGGTAGTTGTTCCGCCCTTTCATGTAGCAGACACGCAGCTTGCCCAGGCCGGCTTCACGCTCCAGGAACGGAATGTCCTTGTAGAAAAGTTGTTCCTGCAGAGTCTTGGTCCCGGTGGAGATCACGACGCGCTTGCCCGCGCGGATGACGGGCAGCAGGTAGGCCAGCGTTTTGCCCGTGCCGGTGCCGGCTTCGACGATGAGGTGCCGCTTCTCGGTCAGCGCCTGCTCGACCGCCTGCGCCATTTCCAGTTGTCCGCGGCGAAATTCGTAGGCGGGATGCGTTTTGGCCAGCAGTCCCCCGGGACCGAAGAAGGCGTAGAGCGAAGGCTGCGTGGCGGTAGTCACGGAGAGCGTCTCTATAATAGCCGCGGGCCGCGCTTGCGATGACCAACCAGACGCCAACCATTGCCATCGTGGGCCGGCCCAACGTCGGCAAGTCCACGCTCTTCAACCGCATTCTTGGGATACGGAGGGCCATCGTGGGCGACGAGCCCGGCATCACCCGTGACCGCATCTATGGCGAGGCCGAATGGCTTGGGCGAAAGCTGCGCGTGGTGGACACCGGGGGCATCATCCCGCACGAAAAAGAGCTCATCCCGGCCGAGATCTTCCGCCAGGCGAGAGTTGCGCTGGAAGAGAGTTTAGCCGTGATCCTGGTGGTCGACGGACGCACCGAACTGGCGGCGCCGGATATCGAGCTGGCGCGTCTCCTGCTGCGCACCGGCAAGCCCCTGTTCCTAGCGGTCAACAAGATCGACACTCCCAAGCTCGAAGCCCAAGTCGAAGACTTCCGGCGTCTGGGCATACGCGAGATGTTCCCGGTCTCGGCGGAGCACGGCACTGGCGTCGCCGAACTGCTGGAGGCGATTCTGGAGAGGATCTCGCCTGCCGCGGAAGGACGGCTTGGCACAGAAGGCGAGCAGCCGGCTGCGGTCAGCGAGACCGGCGAAATCAAGGTGGCGATCATCGGGCGGCCGAACGTCGGCAAATCCACGTTGCTGAACCGGCTCACCGGAGTTCCGCGCGCTATCGTCTCCGAGATTCCCGGCACCACGCGCGACGCTGTGGATGAAGCGGTGGAACGCGATGGCCACTGGTACCGCTTCATCGACACCGCCGGCATCCGCCGCAAAGGCAAGACCAAACTGATGGCGGAAAAGCTTTCGGTCGTCATGGCGCGCAAGCATCTGGAGTCAGCCGACGTCGCCCTGCTGATGATCGATGCCGTCGAAGGCGTGACCGCGCTCGACGCCAACATCGCCGGCTACGCGCACGAGAGCGGGCGCTCGGTCATCGTGGTGGTGAACAAGTGGGACCAGGTGAAGGTCGCGACCGAGCGTAGCCGGGCCACACGACCCGTGACGCCGCACGAATATGAGCAGCGTCTGAGACGCAAGCTAAAATTCCTGTCCTACGCGCCGGTGCTGTTCATCTCCGCGCTCGATGGACGTGGGGTGGAGAAGGTCTTCGCCACGGTCGAGCAGGTAGCGGCGGAGCGCAGAAAGCGAGTCTCCACCGGCGAGATCAATCGCTTCCTCAAGACCGTGGACTTCGAGCGCGCTGGCGTGCCGGCCGCAAAAAAAGTGAAGATCTACTACATGACGCAGGCCGCTACCTCTCCGCCGACATTCATCCTGTTCACCGACCGGCCGGTCAAGCTGCACTTCGCCTATCAGCGTTTTCTGGAGAATCAGATCCGGCGTGCGTTCGGATTTGCGGGCACACCCATCTGGATCAAGAACCGGGCCCGGAGATAAACGCTAGACGCCCGCAGCCGGGACGACGGGAATCGGCGGCGGAACCGGCCCCATCAGCGCGCCCAGCCGCGCGTAGCGCCCGCCGAAAAACCGCAGCGTGTACGACTGGAAAAAGAAGACGGCGGGCACGGAGATCAGCGCCCATAGCCAGATCAGCAGGAGCAGCAGGACGGTTCCCACCACGACGGCCAGGGCGATGGTCGCCGCGTTCCACGTCAGTCCGGCGGCCTTGCCGCCCAGGATGGCACCGGCGGCAACCAGGCCCACAGGCACCAGCAGAATCAGAGTGACGATCAACTGCGCGATGCCGAACACCAGCGCGGCCCCCACCGCCAGGATGGCCTTCATGATCACGTAGACGGCGTAGCCGCCCTTGTCCGCGCTCAACAGCGGCAGGAGACGGCGCCAGCCCTCCACCGCGCCCACATCATCGAGCGCCATCATGGGCACGACGAAGTCCTTGGTGAACAGCCAGATCACAAGGTTGACCAGCAGCATCGCCATCAACACGAAAAACAGGACCACACCGCCCGCTACCAGCAACGCTACATGCTCACGCGGGGCGCTCAGAGCGCCAGTGGCGGCGGCGACCGCCAGCGCCAGACCGACTACCAGCCCCATCATCAACAGGACGGCCAGGTTGAAACCGAGCTGCCACAGGAAGTAGCTCCAGCCTTGCCGCTGCCACCGATTCCATCCCGCGCCGATCTCGCAGCGGTCGTGCAGCACCGTCTCCAACAGGATGAACCGGAACACGCTGCTGATGTACAGCATGACGATGCCCAGCACGATCAGCACCGCAACCAGGAACAGGATCAGTGGCAGAAACTCCATGATCCGGGAGAAATCCGGTTCAGCGAAATACCCGATCAGGTCTTCATTGCCGCGCCGCTGAGCCGGCACTTGCCAGTTCGTGCCCCCGCCCCCGCCTCCGCTGACAAACTCTCCGCTCAGCAAGCCCACGAGGGAAAGCCGCCACCACAAGGCGAAACGAAAGGGCTGCAACAGGGCACGGCGCGCATGGTCGAAGGCGGGCGTGACCGCGTCGACCGCCGAGAGGGAAGGAGTCGTCATGACGACAAGCGCAACGTTAGCGCCATCGGTCTGCAACGTCAACGGGGAGGGGCCTGAGGTAAGTGCCGGGGCGGCGACAGCTTCTGGCTGAACACACTGTTCGTTGTGATGTGGCTTGCAGCGTTTGGGCGGAGTCTGTGGTCCGGCTGGATTTGAATCAGGAGGCCGCTTCCGTGCGGACGCACCCGAGGGCTTGGGCTGTGTCCCGCCAGCGGTCGAAGGCGTGAAGCGCCCGCTCGCATTGGAGGCGGTGGCGCTCGGCGCGATCGTGGACTCTCCTCTCCAGCGGCGGCAGCAGATCGAACGTGATGTTCGCCGGCTGAAAGTCACGCGCGTCGGAGTGCGTGATGTAGTGAACGAGTGAGCCCAGCGCCGTTTCACGCGGCGGAGGCAGCGGCGCTACGCCGCCCGCAAGGGCTGCAACGTGCAGTCCGGCCATCAGCCCTGCGGCAATCGATTCCACGTACCCCTCGACGCCGCAAATCTGCCCGGCGAAGAAGACGCGCGGGTGCGCGCGCAGCGCCAGCGTCTCCGCGAGCAGCGCCGGCGCGTTGATGTAGGTGTTGCGATGGATCTGGCCGTAGCGCAGGAAGCGCGCGTTTTCCAGCCCGGGGATAAGCCGCAGGACGCGCGCCTGTTCCCCGAACTTAAGGTGGTTCTGGAAGCCGACCAGGTTGTAGGAATCGGCGCGCAGGCTCTCGCGGCGGAGCTGCACCACCGCGTACGGCTGCCTCCCGGTGCGCGGGTCGCGCAGCCCCACCGGCTTCATCGGCCCGAAGCGCAGCGTGTCGCGGCCGCGCCGCGCGAGCTCCTCAATGGGCAGGCAGCCCTCGAAGTAGTTGAGCTTCTCCCAGTCGTGGCCGTCCACGGATTGGGCGGCGATCAGCGCGTCATAGAAGCGGTCATACTCTTCCCTGGTGAACGGACAGTTGATGTAATCAGGTGTGCCCTTGTCGTAGCGCGCCGCGAAATAAACGCGTTCCATGTCGATGGAGTCGGCTTCCACGATGGGGCTGATGGAATCGTAAAAAGCCAGGTGCGACGCGCCGCTAAGCCGCCCGATTTCAGCCGAAAGCGCGTCCGAGGTGAGCGGGCCGCTGGCGATGATCCAAAAGCCATCGTCTTCCTCGATGCGCGTGACTTCCTCGCGCCGCAAGCGGATGAGGGGCTCGGCTTCGATGGCACGGGTGACGCGCGCGGCGAAGGCCGCGCGGTCCACGGCCAGCGCGTGGCCCGCCGGCACGGCTACTTCGCGCGCACACTCCAGCAGCAGCGACCCGGCGCGGCGCATTTCCTCCTTCAGCAGCCAGGGCGCGGTATTTTCCATATCGCTCTTGAGCGAGTTCGAGCACACCAGTTCAGCGAGGTCGCCGGTTTGATGGGCAGGCGTCGAGCGCACCGGGCGCATCTCGAACAGCTCGACCTCCAGACCGCGGCGCGCGCACTGCCACGCCGCCTCGCAGCCCGCCAGCCCGCCGCCGATGATGCGAATGGGAGCCGTCAACTCTCACCGCCGAGATCGCAAACAACGCCGAGAGAAGCCCTGATTATACGTTCCACAATCAGTCCTTCCGTTGATCCGCGTCTATCCGCGGGATCCGCGGTTAAAGAATCACGCGGTCATCACCCACGCGCCGCGTAACGCGCTCGCGGTCCAGGTACTCAAGCAGCGGGATGGCGTACTTGCGGCTCACCCCGGCCAGGTCCTTGAAGCGGGCCACGTCGATTTTGGCGGATGTGTGTTTGTGTTCTGCGACCCGCCGTCGCAGTTCCGCCAACGCGGCGGAGTGGAAGACCAAATCGTCGGAGAGCTTGACCAGCACTTTGTCCCGCAGCAGCAAGGTCACGATCTTCTGCGCCCGTGTCTTGTCCACCGGCAGAGCGGCCAGCACCTCTTTCAGCGCGGGAACCTTCAGGCCGGCGGCGACGAAGGCTTGCTCGATTGTGCTCCGCGCGGCGGCTTCCTCGTCGCTCAGCACGACGCCCCGTCCCGGCAGTCGCACCTGTTCGCCCAGGACTTCCAGGTTGTTGTCGGCGGTCAGGGTTGCCAGCACCGCGTCAAGAATCTCCGGGCGCAAGTGGAGCTCTTCGCGAAGCTCCTCCTTGCCCATTCCCGGAACCAGGGGATTCCTGTCGTGGAAACCCTTGACTGCCTCCAACAGGACTTTTTGCAGAGCGTCCAGCGCCGGACCGTGAACAAAAACATCGCCGACGCGCCGAGCCAGGCCCGCGTGCACCGGCGAGGCAGCGTGCTTCTCCACGGTCTCCCGCGTCCACCCGGTTTCCGCTACGGCCTCGTTCAAAGAAAGTCCGTTGTGCCCGCGCCGCGCCACGCGCGCTTTGAAGGCGGAATCGCCGTCACCGGTTGCCAGGATGGAGAGGAAGCCCGGCGTGTAATCCTGCTTGCGCAGCGGCGGTGCGATATCCAGCACGACGCCACCCCCGATGGTGACTACCGGCGAGAACTGGCGGACGATAAACCGGTCGCCGGGCAGCAGCAACATGGCATCGGCCAGACGCAATTGCGCGAACGCCGTAGTACCGGGGCTGAGCTGCTTGTCGTCGTAGAGCAGCACTTCGGCAACTGTCTCGGCGGAGAACACGTGCAGATGCACACGGCTCCGATCCCGCAGCGGCCTGGCGCCGTCCAGCAACGTGAGAGAAACGTCGGCGCGCTCGGTGGAACGCAGCACGCCGGGAGGCGCCAGGGTCATGCCGCGCGCCAGCTCCTCCTTGGCTACGCCGGCCAGGTTCAGCGCGGTGCGCTCCCCGGCTCGCGCGCGCGCGGCGGGCTGGCCATGCACCTGGACGCCGCGTACGCGTACGCGCCGCCCACTGGGATAGACCTCGACTTCTTCCTCCTTGCCGATCGAGCCCGCCACCAGCGTGCCGGTTACGACCGTCCCGAATCCCTTCATCACGAAGACACGGTCGATGGGCAGCCGGAAAAGCGCCGCGCTCTCTTTTTGCCGGACTTCAGCGGCCGAGCGCGCCAGCGCCTGCTTGAGTTCCGGAATGCCCTCTTCAGTCCGCGAACTTACCGGGATGATCGGCGCGCGCCCGGCGTCAAGGAACGAGCCGCGCACGAAGTCCTCCACTTCCAGGCGCACCACTTCCAGCGTGTCGCGGTCCACCAGGTCGCACTTGGTCAGCACCGTGATGCCGCGTGGGATGTTGAGCAGGCGGCAGATGTCGAAATGTTCGCGGGTTTGCGGCTTGATGGACTCGTCCGCCGCGATCACGAACAGCACCAGGTCGATGCCGCCCACCCCCGCCAGCATATTACGCACGAAGCGCTCGTGCCCGGGAACGTCGACGAAGCTCAGGCGCAGCGGCGCGCCGTCGGGCGCGGCCAGCTCCAGGTGGGCGAAGCCCAGGTCGATGGTGATGCCACGCCGCTTTTCTTCGTCCAGGCGGTCGGCATCGATACCCGTGAGGGCCTTGACCAGAGCGGTTTTCCCGTGGTCGATGTGCCCGGCCGTGCCGACGATGACCGACTTCATTCTCCTAGTGTATCCCGCGGATCATGAGCGACGTTCATCCGCGCCATGCCGGCAAAACATGGAAGGAATCCTGGCCGCCACTCGTCTCACTCAAGGTTCGTGAAAAGGGGAACTTGGAGGAACACCGATGACGCTTGCCGGTGTCGCAAACTCCTGCCTGCTGACTGTCTTCTGCACGGCCTTGACCTGCGCCCAGGAGCCTTCGACCCCGGGCTTGAGTTCCTACTTCAAGGCGAGAGAAGTGATCGATTCCGGCGTCGACGCAATCGGCGGGCTCGAAGCCCTTCGCGACCTGAGGACTGTTCGCCGGCAACTGTCCGGCGAGTGGATCGGCTCCGGCCAGCACCCGCGACCCTATGCCGTTGCCGCACCGACGCTGGCCGCTCCGCCTCCGAACGGACGCGACCAGGGCGTCGGCTTCCTCGACTACGGCGGGAATCGCTGGCTTGAGGAGATGGTCGAGGCCGACGTCAAGCGCGAAGACTTCATCACGCGCAAGAATGTGGGCACCGAGAACTCCGGTTTCGAAACCATCACCTTCGGGCAGGAAAAGTCCTATTACCGCGCATTCTCCGCCGACGATGCGCGCTCCTCCCACGTCCGCAGGTTCCGGCGCTACCCGGAAGGCGCGCTCCGCATGGCTCTGAACCGGCCGGAGACGCTTGCCTGGGTGGGCGAAGGCCAGGAATTTGGAAGGACCCACAAGGTCATCTCTTTCACCGATGTCCTCGGAACCCGCGTGCTGCTCTATTTCGACGCCAAGACCGGCTTACTCTCGAAGTCCGAATTCCTGCGCGAACACGCGCTCGCCGGTGATAGCTACCAGGAAGTGGTCTACGACGATTACCGTCGCGTGGGTCGGCTGCAGCTCCCTTTCCGTTACATCGACCGTGTGGCGGGCGTACCCACGCAGGAGATGCGCGCCAGTTCCATCGAACTCGACATATCGCTGGCTGAAGGGAGTTTCCAGCCGCCGCCGCAGCAGGACGTAGTGCCCATGGCGCAGGATCCCGCGGAACCCTCCGTCCAGAAGCTGGGCGAGAACCTGTTCATGATCCGCGGCCCCTACAACATCATGTTCGCCGTCTTTCGCGACCACGTCGTCGTCTTCGAAGCGCCGCTCCACAGCCGCTATTCGGAGACCTGCCTCGAGCTGATCCGTGCCACGGTTCCCGACAAACCCATCCGCTACCTGGTGGCCACCCACTTCCACTACGACCACGTGGCTGGCGTGCGGCCCTATATCGCCGAAGGAGTTTCCATACTTACGACCCCGGACGCGAAAGGCATCATCGAGCAAGTCGCGTCCAGCCGCCGCACCATGTATCCCGACGCGCTCACCCGCCATCCGCGGGCGCCAAGCATCGAAACCGTGGAAAGGTTCCGAGTGCTGGAGGACGGCGCCAACCGCGTCGAGCTCTACGACTTCGGCCCCACCGGCCACATCACCCAAATGCTCGTGGCCTACTTCCCGAAAGAGAAGGTGCTGTTTCAAGCCGATGTCTGGGATCCCATTTCGCTCGAGCTCGTTATCGCCGGGCCAGACACGGTGAACATGGCTAGGAAGATCACGGAGCTGGGGCTGAAGGTGGAGCGCATCATTCCGGTGCATGGCATCCCCGCCACCATCGAAGCCTTGAAGAGCGGCCTGGCTGTCCGCGCCAAGTACGTTCAGTGAAAAGCAGCGCGCTGATGAACGGTAGTTCCGGCTCACAGGGATAACCCTGGCTGCTCTGCGCGCATCGAATTCAAGGTACGCAGGAAACGTCCTGATTCATGCATCTGGACCGCTCAGGCGAGCCGCAAACCAGCGGCTCCCCCGAGCCCCGCGGGTCCGGGTCCTCATTGTCTCCCGTGAAGCAGAGAGTGGGAGGAAGAGATGGACATACTTTCAATCCTGGTCCTTGGCTTGATAGCCGGCTGGCTAGCCGGAAAAATCAGTCGCGGGCGCGGCTTTGGACTGTTGGGTAACCTGATTGTCGGGGTGATCGGGGCCTTGCTGGGAGGCTTTCTGTTTCGCATTGTGGGCTTGGCGGCGTACGGACTGGTCGCGCAGTTGCTCATGGCGCTGGTTGGTTCCATGGCCTTGTTGTTCCTGATCGGCTTGGTTCGAAGGACGGCCTAGCAAGTTCGGCCGCCGCCATCTGTGGAGGTCGTGACTATGAGACCTGTCACCCTCATCGGCATTGTGCTCATCGTGATGGGAGCCGCCGGCTTGATGATCGGCGAGTTCACCTACAAGACCGAGCGAAACTCGGTGAGCGTGGGCCCGGTGCAGGCAACGGTGAAAGAGGAGAAGAAAATATCCATTCCACCGATTCTCAGTGGTCTCACGATGGCTGTTGGCGCCGCCCTGGTGGTGGCGGGTAGAAAGAAATCCCAAACCTGACTGCCCGGGAATGAGTTGGGAGAAGAAAGCGAGGTCACATCATGGAGCATTCATTACTGGGATGGATTCTCATTGGGATCATCGCCGGCTGGTTGGCAGGAACTGTCACTCGTGGGGGCGGCTTCGGGCTTATTGCGGACCTGTTCTTAGGCCTCATCGGCGCCGTCCTGGGCGGCTGGATTTTCAGCAAGCTGGGCATCGCGTACGGCGGTTTTATTGGCAGCCTGGCCGCGGCCACGGTGGGAGCGGTGACTCTGGTGGGCGCAGCGCGGCTGGTTGCCAGGGCCTGACCGCTGCCTAGGGGTTCTCCCGCGGGTGGTAGCAAGCATGGTCTCGCCATGCGAAAATGAATCTTCCCCTCATGTCCACCGCCGCTGAGCGTGCTGCCATTACTCCCGAAGTCGTGGAAGAGCACGGCCTGACCCCGGAGGAATATCAGAAGATCGTCCGGCTGCTGGGGCGCGAACCCACCCTCACCGAACTCGGCATCTTCAGCGTGATGTGGAGCGAGCACTGCTCCTACAAGTCCTCGAAGGTGCACCTCAAGCGCCTGCCGACGAAGAGTTCACGCGTAGTGCAGGGCCCCGGCGAGAACGCCGGCATCATCGATATCGGCGACGGCTGGGCCTGCGCCTTCAAGATCGAGTCGCACAATCACCCGTCGTTTATCGAACCGTTTCAGGGCGCGGCCACCGGCGTCGGCGGCATCCTGCGCGACATCTTCACCATGGGAGCGCGGCCGCTGGCGGTCATGGATTCCCTGCGCTTCGGGCCCATCGTCGGCGGCAGTGCGGCCGATGCGGCCGCCATTCGCAAGAACCATGCGCTGCTCGAAGGCGTGGTCAGCGGCATCGCCTTCTACGGCAACTGTTTCGGCGTGCCCAACCTGGGCGGCGAAACGAAATTCGAGCCCTGCTACTCGCAGAATCCCCTGGTCAACGCTTTTGCCCTCGGCCTGGTGAAGCGCGACCAGATCTTCTACGCACGTGCCGCGGGTGAAGGCAACCCGGTCATTTATGTCGGCGCCAAGACCGGGCGCGACGGCATCCATGGCGCCACCATGGCCAGCGAAGAATTCAGCGAAGCCAGCGAGCAGAAGCGTCCCAACGTGCAAGTGGGCGACCCCTTCCTGGAAAAGTTGCTGCTGGAAGCTTGCCTGGAGGCCATGCAAACCGGCGCCGTGATCGGAATCCAGGATATGGGCGCGGCCGGCCTCACCTGCTCCAGTTGCGAGATGGGCGCACGCGGCGGCGTGGGCCTCGAGATCGATCTCGACAAGGTCCCGCAGCGCGAAACCGGCATGAACGCCTACGAGATCATGCTCTCGGAGTCACAGGAGCGCATGCTGCTGGTGGCCGAGAAGGGCCGCGAGGCGGAAGTCTTCCGCATCTTTGAAAAGTGGGGCCTGGATGCCGTGACCGTGGGCCGCGTCACCCGCGGCGGCACGTTGCGCGTCCTCGAGCACGGACAGGTTGTAGCCGAAATCCCCAACACCGCGCTCACCGAGGAAGCTCCCGTCTATCACCGGCCGCTCGCGCGCTGGGAAGCGCCCGTCGAGCGCGAGATGCCGTCGCGCATCCGCCTGGGCGCGACCGCCGACCTGACCTCCAACTTCAGGAAGCTGCTCGCCTCGCCCAACATCTGTTCCAAGCGCTGGATCCACGAGCAGTACGAATCCATGGTGCGCACCAATACCATCCAGGGCCCGGGCGGCGACGCAGGCGTCATCCGCGTGAAGGAGACCGCGCGCGCCGTGGCCATGTCGCTCGATGGCAACGGCCGCTGGTGCTATCTCGATCCGCGCCTGGGAGCCATGCACGCCGTGGCCGAGGCCGCGCGCAACGTGGCCTGCGTGGGCGCCCAGCCTGTGGCCGCCACCAATTGCCTGAACTTCGGCAATCCGGAAAAGCCCCAGATCATGTGGCAGTTCTCCCAGGTCGTGGACGGCATGGCCCGCGCCTGCGAAGCCCTGGGCACGCCCATCACCGGCGGCAACGTCAGCTTTTACAACGAGACCCTGGGCGAGGGCATCTATCCCACTCCTGTCGTCGGCGTAGTCGGCATCCTCGAGGACGCCGAGAAGATGATGACCATGCACTTCCGCGGCCCGAGCCGAAGCCTGGTGCTGCTGCGCGGCTCCGAACCCGGCGACCTCACCGACGCTCAGGCCGAGTTCGGTTCCTCGGAGTACGCCAGCCAGGTCCTCGGAACCCTCTGGGGCTTCCCTCCGGCGCTCGAGCTGGCGCAGGAAGCCGCGCTGCAGAAGTGCCTGCTCGAGCTCATCCGCGAAGGGCTGGTTGAATCTGCACACGATTGCTCTGAGGGTGGCCTGGCCGTGGCCCTGGCGGAGTGTGGCTTCGCTCAAGGAATGGGCGCGCGGATGGAATTGGCTTCCGGCGGCCTTCCCGCCGAAGTCGTCCTGTTCGGCGAGGATGCCAGCCGCGTCCTGGTTTCCTGCGACGAAAAGAATGTCCAGCGAATCCAACAAATAGGGTTAACATACGGCGTAGCGGCAGACGCGGTCGGGCGGACGCTTCCCGAACAATTGCAGATTGTGGTGGACGGCAAGCCAGTCGTGTCCGCAGCCGTGTCGGAACTGAAGCGGGCGTGGTCGCAGGCGCTGGAACAAGCGCTGGATGTTTCCGCCATGGCGCCGACCACGGTGTGAACAAGAGGGAGCCACGATGTTCGACAAATTCCACGACGAGTGCGGCGTAGTCGGCATCTACGCGCATCCCGAGGCGTCCACGCTGGCCTACCTCGGGCTGCATGCCTTGCAGCATCGCGGACAGGAGTCGGCGGGCATCGTCAGCTCCGACGGCCACCTCATGCACCCGCACAAGGCCATGGGCCTGGTGGTCGATATCTTCACTCAAGATGTGCTGGCCAAGCTGGCCGGCACCCAGGCCATCGGGCATACGCGCTACTCCACTGCGGGCGACTCTGCCTTGCGCAATGCTCAACCCATCGTGGTCGATTGCAACAAGGGACTCATCGCGCTGGCGCACAACGGCAACCTGGTCAACGCCCACGACATCCGCTCCCGGCTGGAAAAAGCCGGCTCCATCTTCCAGACCACTTCCGATACCGAAGTCATCGTGCACCTCATCGCGCAATCGAAAGAGCAGACCCTGCCGGAAGCCATCGCCGACGCGCTCCGCCGCGTCGAGGGCGCGTTCTCCCTCGTCCTGCTCACCCGCGACCGCCTGTTCGCCGCCCGCGACCCGCACGGCTTCCGCCCGCTCTCCATGGGGCGCATTGCGCAGCCCGATGGCCAGCGCGAGGACACCATCGTCTTCGCTTCCGAGACCTGCGCCTTCGACCTGGTGGGCGCCAACTTCGAGCGCGACGTCAAGCCGGGCGAGATTGTCGTGGTTGGCCCGGAAGGCATCTCCTCGCGCTTCTTCGCGCCCGAGCAGCCGCACACCAGTTGCATCTTCGAGCACGTCTATTTCTCGCGGCCGGATAGCAAGGTGTTCGGGCGCCCGGTGAACGAGAGCCGCGAGCAGCTCGGCCGCCAACTGGCGCGCGAGGCACCGGTGGAGGCCGATATCGTCGTCCCCGTGCCCGATTCCGGCGTCGCGGCCGCCATGGGCTTCTCCGACGAGAGCGGCATCCCCTTCCGCATGGGCCTCATCCGCAACCACTACATCGGCCGCACCTTTATTGAGCCGGAACAGTCGGTGCGCGACTTCGGCGTGCGCCTGAAGCTGAACCCGGTGCGCAGCGTGCTCAACGGCAAGCGCGTGGTGCTGATCGACGACTCCATCGTGCGCGGCACCACCAGCCGCAAGATCGTGCGCATGGTGCGCGATGCCGGCGCCCGCGAAGTGCACGTCCGCATCTCCTGCCCGCCCACCATCTCGCCCTGTTTCTATGGCGTGGACACGCCTTCGAAGCGGCAGCTCATCGCCGCCAACAAGAGCGTGGAGGAGATCCGCGAGTACATCGGCGCCGATTCCCTCGCCTACCTCTCGCTCGAAGGCCTCAAGCGCGCCTGCGGCGAAGGCGAAAAAACCACCTACTGCACCGCCTGCTACACCGGCCAGTACCCCACCGGATGGGTGGACGTGCTGCTGGAAGACGTGCAGGCCGCGCCGTCAATCGCGATCACGAAGAAAGACTAAGGCTTGGAAGTGCCGGGCCTGGATAGCTCGGGCTTCAGCCCGCTAGTCATCCTTTGGTTGGTCGACCGGTGATTACCTGTAGCTTGTGCTGCCACAGTCCCAGCGCCGCGGGCGCGGAATGAAAGTAGCCCAGGGCGGCGAGGTTCCGCTACTTGCGGGCCGCCACTACCCGTGGAATCCCCTGCAGGTCGTTGGTCACACGGACCTCGCTCCAGCCCGCAAGCAACTTACGCACGGCATTCTCCATCGAGTAACCGATCTCGACTACCAACCATCCCCCCGGCTTCAGCACGGCGCGCACCTGTGGGATGAGCCGCTCGTAGACCTCCAGCCCTTTTTCCCCGGCGAACACCGCCACCTTAGGCTCGAACTCGCGCACTTCGCGCTGCACCTGCTCCGGTTCGCTCTCCCCGACATAGGGGGGATTAGAGACCACGAAGTCGAATGCGGGCTCAACGGGCAACGCGGCCAGCAGGTCACTCTGATGGAACGACACGCGGCCGGCCAGCTCCAAACGCGCAGCGTTCGCGCGTGCCACTTCCAGCGCCTCGGAGGAGATGTCACAGGCATGAATCTTCGACTGCGGCAGCTCCTTGGCCAGCGCCAGTGCGATGCAGCCCGACCCTGTGCCCACGTCCACAATCCGCGGTCGCTCGACGCCGCGCGCCAGTTCGAGCACGGTTTCGACCACGTGCTCCGTCTCTGGCCGCGGAATCAGCACCGCCGGCGTCACCACGAAGTCCAGGCCCCAGAACTCCTGGTGTCCGGTGATGTACTGCGAGGGCTTGCCGCGAGCTCGCTCGGCGAGCGCTTCGTCGTATCGCGCAAGTTCCTCAGGGGTAAGTTCGCGCTCGGGGTAGGCGTACAGATGAGCGCGGTTCGCGCCCAGCACGAACATGAGCAGCACTTCCGCATTCAGGCGCGGCGACCCTATGTTTGCCGCTTCCAGCTGCTGGATTGCCGAATTGAGGGCGTTCCGCAACTGCATTGTCAGCCACGGATTTCCACGGATGACCACGGATCAGAAAGCGGTTTCACAGAAGGCTAAGCTTTATCGGTGTTGATCCGTGTTAATCCGTGGCTAGATTACGTCGTCACCGACGCTTCCTGCTTCAGCTTTTCCGCCTGGTAGTGGGTCACGAGCGCGTCGATCAGCGGGCCGATCCTGCCGTCGAGCACTTCCGGCAGTTGATGCAGGTCGAGCCCGATGCGGTGGTCGGTCACGCGGTTCTGCGGAAAGTTGTAAGTGCGGATCTTCTCGCTGCGATCCCCGGTGCCGACCATGGCCCGGCGCTCCTTGGCCAGCGCCCGCTGCTGCTTTTCCAGTTCCATCTCGTAGAGCCGGGAGCGCAGCACGCGCATGGCTTTCTCGCGGTTCTTGATCTGCGACTTCTCGTCCTGCATGGAGACCACCGTGCCGGTCGGGATGTGCGTCACGCGCACCGCCGAATAGGTGGTGTTCACCGATTGCCCCCCGGGACCCGAAGAGCAGAACGTATCGATGCGCAGGTCCTTGGGGTCGATCTTGACGTCCACCTCCTCCGCTTCCGGAAGCACGGCCGCCGTGACCGCCGAGGTGTGGATGCGCCCTTTCTGCTCGGTCTCCGGGACGCGTTGCACACGGTGCACGCCGCTTTCGTACTTCAGGCGCGAGTACGCGCCCTTGCCTTCGATCAGCGCGATGACTTCCTTCAACCCTCCCACGGACGATTCCGATGAGGAAAGCACCTCCACCTTCCAGCCCTGGCTCTCCGCGTAGCGCGTGTACATGCGGAACAGCTCAGCCGCGAACAGCGAGGCCTCGTCGCCCCCGGTTCCCGCGCGAATCTCCAGCACCACGTTCTTCTCGTCGTTCGGGTCCTTGGGAACCAGCAGCAGTTTCAGCTCTTCTTCCACCCGCCCGACTCGTGCCTCCAGGTGTGCCAGTTCTTCCTGGGCGTAGGCGCGCATCTCCGGGTCGTGCTCCTCGGCCAGCACGGCCTTGCTCTCCGCGATGCCACGTTTCAGGTCCTTGTACTCGCGATATTTTTCCACTACAGCCGCGATCTCGCTGTGCGCCTTGGCGGTCTTCTGGTATCGCGCCGAGTCGGCGATGACTTCCGGCGACGCCAGGGCCTGCGTCAGCTCCTCGTACTTGCTTTCGATTTGTTCCAAACGCTCGAACATGCTCAGTTGCCAGTAGCCAGTGGGCAGTTGTCAGTGATTGCGGGCCCGCGCTTCCACCAGCTCAATTGTAAGCGCAGGCTTGAGGTTTCGTTTGTCGGAAAGCGGATAGCGGAGAGCGGAGGGCGCGGCCTGCGGCCGCTAGGCAATCACCATCTCGCCGCCGCGCTGCTGTTCCAGCTCCATGGCGCGGTTGAGCGAAGTGATGGCGCACTCCACCATGCCGTCGTCCGGCGGCTGCGTAGTGATGCGTTGCAGCCAGAGTCCGGGCAGCGTCATGAGCGAGAACAGCGACTTGCGGTGCCTGGCGGCGTAGCGGATGATCTCGAACGAGACCCCGGCGATCAGCGGCAACAGCGCGATGCGTACTGCGAACCGCGCCCAGAACGTCTCTACCGGAACCAGCGCGTAGAAGAGGATGGCGATCAGCATCACCGTCATCAAAAAGCTGGTGCCGCAGCGCGGATGCCAGGTGGAGAACCTCTGCGCGCGCTCGACCTCCAGCGGCTCCTTGGCTTCGAAGGCGAACACTGTCTTGTGCTCCGCGCCGTGGTACTGGAACACCCGATGGATGTCCTTCCAGCGCGACACGCCCCAAATGAAGAGTACGAACAGCACGATGCGGATCAGCCCGTCCACCAGGTTGAACAACAGCGGCTGCTCGAACACCGGCGAGACCCGCTGCAGGCCGGTGGTTGCCGCCAGCGGCACAAACTTGTAGAAGAAGATGAAGAAGCCCAGCGAGAAAAGCACGTTCAGCGCCATCAGCCAGCCGCTGATCTCCAGCTTCTTGCCCTCGGGCGGTGCGGTCTCCTCCAGGGCCACGTTGGCGGAGTAGCGCAGGGCACGATAGCCGAGCGCCATCGCCTGCGCCAGAGTGGCCACGCCGCGCACCAGCGGCCATCCCATCCAGCGGTGCTGCTCCGAAAGCTTCTCCATGCCCTCGGCGTGGGTCACGACCTCGCCCGAGGGCCTGCGCACGGAGATAGCATAGGCATGTGGCGTGCGCATCATCACGCCTTCCAGCACAGCCTGCCCGCCCACCAGGGTCTCATCCCCTCCCTCCAGCGCCGGAAGGAGTTGGGCCATGGCCTGCATACGCGCCGATTGTCGCAGTAACTTCATCGTCAATTAGATGTCGTGTAACCGCCTGCCGGTGCAACCCACCTGTATGAGCTTAGCCATCCGAAAATGCGAGTGTCAAACCGGGAATCCGTGCTAAGTTGGGCCCAGCATGTCCCAGGAGTTAACGGATCACATCCGGCGGCTCACTGCGGACCTGAAAAAAGTACAGGACGAGATCAACAGAGCCGCCATCGGAGATCCAGCCGAAGCGGTCCGCACTCAGACGCTGGATCAGATGCTCGACCGGACGTTGATCGCGGCATTCAAGTCTGCCGTGGACCACACGCGCCTCGTACTTTGGGCCCATTTGGAAGCCGCCGGAAAACATACCGGGGTCGATGCGCAAGACCTTCTGCTGAAGGCCCGCATGGAGCGCGTGACGGAGATGCTGCGGCTGTTGCGCGAAGAGCTTCGCACGCCGCCCGTCGCCGCCACCAGCGAAGCCCGCGCTCTGCTGAATGAGATCGCTGTCGCCACCGGCGTCACGGTTCGTCAGGTCTAGCCGGCGACGTGGCCGACGGCGTGCTCTCGCGCGCCTGTGGTAAGGTCTACGCATGGCGGAGAGCCTCGCCGACCGCGTCCGTCGTGTCACCGAGGACCTGCGCCAGTTCCACCAGGAACTGGAAGGCGCTGTGGCGCAGAGCGGCCCGGACGCGGAACAGGCCCGCAAGCTCGACGAGCTGCTCGACCAGGGCCTGATGGAAGACTTCCGCGCCGCCGTAGACCACCTGCGCCACCTGCTCTGGGCCTACTTGCAGGCCAGCGGCGAGCAGAGCGGCGTGGGCGTGGATCAGATGCTGCAGGCCTCGCGCATGCGCCGCGTCACGGAGATGATGCGTCACCTGCGCGAGCAGCTTACGCTCCCCGAGGTTCGCAGATCGCCGGAAGCGCGCACGCTGCTGGAAGAACTGAGCTCGTTCACGCAATCGACCGTGGACCGCCACATGACGCCGATCGGCGGCGATTCCAAGCTCCGCCGCCCGCGTTAGCCGCAAGAAACCTGCCTTCGCGTAGAGACGCAGCTTGCTGCGTCTTCGCGACGTTGCAAGCACGGTCTTTACCGGGTTGCGTGTTGAGATTCCGAGCGAAGCCAGGAATCCCTATGGCCCGTAGTGCGTGTGCGCGCGCGTTTCCACCGCAGGTGCGGCGCATCCGTGCGGCACTTCGCAGGCCGCGTGCTCGAACTGGATGGTAGTGTGCTGGATGCGGAAGCGCTCGCGCAGCCGCTCGTTCACTTCGCGCAGGATGCGCTCGCTGGCGGAAGGCGGAATGTCGGGAATGCGGATGTGACAGGAAAGCGCGTGCTGCTCCGAGCCCAGGCTCCACACGTGCAGATCGTGCACGCCCTCGACTCCGTCAATGGAACCCAGGTCGCGCGCGATGCGGTCCAGTTCCATGCCCGCCGGCGCACCCTCCAGCAGAATGTTCAGCGTCTCGCGCAGGATGCCGAACGAGGACCACAGGATCAGCGCGCCGATGCCGAACGACAGCGCCGGATCGATCCAGTTCTGGCCGGTCGTCAGGATGCCCCAGCCGCCCGCGACCACGGCGGCGGTGGAGAGCGTATCGCCCAGCTCGTGCAACAGCACGCTGCGCAGGTTCACGTCGCTGCCGGTGCGATAGACGGCCAGCGCGATGGCGGCGTTCATCACGATGCCTGCGCCGGCCACGGCGATCATCGGCCGCGCGTGCACTTCCACCGGCGCGTACAGGCGGTGCGCCGCTTCGTAGAAAAGATAGAACGTCAGCCCGGCCAGCAGCAGCGCGTTGACGAACGCCGCCAGCACGCCCGCCCGCTGGTATCCGTAGGTCTTGGAGGAGCTTGGCGGCCGCGCGTGCAGGTACACCGCCACCAGCGAGAGCAGCAGCGCCAGCAAATCGGTGACGTTGTGCCCGGCTTCGGAGATGAGCGCCAGGCTCTTCGCCTGGATGCCCACCACGATGCACACCACGATGTAAGCCAACGTGGCCAGGAGCGAGAGTTCGAGCACCCGCGAGGCGCGTTGTTCAGCGTGCGCGTGCATAACGAAAGTCTATCGTATCTGCGAACTGCGAACTTTGATCTGCGAACTGCAACCCTGAGACCTGGGACCTGAAACTTACAGCGCCCCTTCCAACCGCAGCAGTTCCTCCTTCACATCCAGTCCGCCGCCGTAACCGGTGAGCGAGCCGTCCTTGCCGATCACGCGATGGCAGGGCACCACGATGGCGATGGGATTGCGGTTGTTGGCCAGGCCGACGGCGCGGAAGGCGCGCGGCTTGCCCACGGCGCGGGCCACCTCCGCATAGGAGCGTGTGCGCCCGTAGGGAATCTCGAGCAGCGCCTGCCAGCAGCGCTTCTGGAACTCGGTACCGCGCAGGTCGAGCGGCAGCGTGAACTCCCTCCGCACGCCGGCGAAATATTCTTCGAGTTGCTTCACGTAGGGCGCGGTCTTCTCGGCCGATTCCTTCCACTCGACGTCGCGCCAGGCGCGCCGATGCTTCGCGGGAGGCTCGGCGCCGAACTCGAGCGCGACCAATCCGCGCCCGGAAACCGCTACGGTCAGCGGGCCGATGGGCGAGCGAACGTGCGAATAGTAGAGCGTTTCCATGCCTCGATTTTCGCCGAAACTGCTCCTGCGCGGTTGCGCTTTCTTGCCTTTCTTTCCGCCGTCATCCCCATTCCTTCGGAGGGGCGGCTTCAGCCGTGCCGCTATGAAGGCATCAACACCGGGCTTTCGCCCCTGAGGTAAGCCGGTGCGCCCATCGCCAGATGCACAGATCCCTCGTCGCTATCGCTCCTCAGGGTGACACCATGACCTTCCGGGTCGTATCCTGCACCTTCCTCCCATGCTCACGACTCGTCCCCGATTGACAGCCATCTTGCTGACGCTGCTTGTTGCCGCATCTTCCGCCGCGCAAAACGCGCTCCCTTCGGATGCCATTCCGGCCGTGCGCATGAACGCGTACGCAGAGCAGGCCGTCACCTGGATGACGGAATACCTGCGCGTGGACACCACCAACCCGCCGGGCAACGAAGCCCGCGCCGCGGCCTTCTTCAAAAAGGTCCTGGACGCCGAGGGCATCGAGAACCGGGTGATCGAATACGCGCCCGGGCGCGCCAACCTGTGGGCGCGCATCAAGGGCTCGGGAGCGCGGCGGCCCCTCATCCTGTTGAACCACACCGACGTGGTCACCAGCGACCCGGCGCGCTGGCGCGTGCCGCCGTTCGCGGGCGAGGTGGTCGAGGGCGCGCTGTACGGCCGTGGCGCCCAGGACATGAAGGACGAAGGGCTGGCGCAGCTCCTGGTCATGGTGATGCTCCAGCGCGAAAAGGTCGCGCTCGACCGCGACGTCATCTTCCTGGCCACCGCCGACGAAGAAGCCGAGGGCTCGGGCACCGACTGGGTCATCGCCAACAAGAAAGACTGGCTGGCCGACGCCGAATACCTCATCACCGAGGGCGGCTCCAATCGCCTGGAGAACGGCCAGGTGAAATACGTGGGCGTGGACGTGGCGGAAAAAACCACGTTCTGGCTGCGGGTGACGGCGCACGGCCGCCCGGGACACGGCTCCCGGCCCCTGGACGCCTCGGCGCCCAACCGGCTGGTGCGCGCGCTGGGACGCATCCTCGACTACCGGCCTCCGCTCAAGGTGCTGCCGGTGGCGGAGCAGTTCCTGGCCGCCATGGCGCGCTACGAAACTCCGGAGCGCGCCGCCAAGTTCCGCGACATCCGGCGGGCGCTCAAGAATCGCCGCTTCCGCGCTGAGGTGGAGCAGGACGAGTTCCTGCGCCCGCTGCTCCAGAACACCATCTCGGTGACCATGCTGGGCGGCTCGCAGCAGACCAACGTCATCCCCGGCGAGGCCTGGGCCAACCTCGACGTCCGCCTGCTTCCGGGCGAAGACCCCAAGGCGTTTCTGGAAACCATGCGCCGCGTGGTGGCGGACTCGAACGTTTCTGTGGAGCCGCTGGACGGGGAATTCCGCGTGGCCAACGAATCGCCCACGAACACGGAACTCTGGGCCGAGATCGAACGCGTCTCGGCGCGCTACTTTCCCCAGGCTCCGGTCGCGCCGCGGCTGACCTCGGGCTACACCGAAAATCAACGCTACCGGCCGCTGGGCATCGTGTGCTACGGCTTCTCACCCCACGCCTCGACCGACGAAGAATCGCGCACCGCCCACGGCGACAACGAACGCATCCGCGTGGAAGAAGTGCGGCGCGGGTTCCGCGTCTTGTTTGACGTGGTGGTCGGCGTGGCGGCGACCAGGTAAAGGACACCACGGAGGCACGGAGACACGGAGAAAGCAGGAGGCAGGGTGCGAGTACCCAGTACCCAGTACTCAGTACCCAGTACTCAGTACCCAGACAAACCATCCAAGGGTTGCGAGCCCGTCGCCTAGATTAACTCGGCGGTTAAGGTCGCGCTAGTCACCCCTCCCCCCGGGTATCCCTCTAATGGAATCATCAGGTTGCGGGGAAAATCCCGCCGAGTCCCGGGATCTAGAGGAGTTAGAGGCAAAGTCTCGTAAACAAAGGACTTACCTCATTCCCTGCAACAGGCTCCCCAATAAGATCAACGAGTTACGGGCGCGTGGTTTGCAAAGTCTCGTTTTCAAAGAACTTAGGCCAGAATGCCTGTGTGTAGGTATTCTAGCTGGCTATGTAGCCAGATTAAAAAATATCAACACATTGCAGAATTGTCAAGCGATTCTTGATGTGAGTAGCAATGAGAAATGAATGTGACAGCGGATTGAGGTAGCCCATTTCCGACCTTCGCTAGCCATGAAGGGTGAAGCATCGGCGTATGTGTACGATTGATGTTGCAGAGTGCTACGTGCGGTTCTCGAATTTGGTGTGACACGCCCTGTATCGCGAGAATAGATGTCATGGTTCCGACAGCCGATCGACTGACAAGGAAGCAGCGGACTCTAGTTCGGGAACTAGAGGAAATCTCAGAGCTCCTGGGTTTGGATTGGGGGAACATCAAGTCATACGAGAAGGCTTCGAGAACTCCCCACTTGGAGCGAATGAAGGATCACCTAATCAGGGGCGAGGTCATCACGCAGTACACTCTGATTGACGAGCATCTCGGAGGTTTGATTTGTCGATATTTTTTCCCTCGAAGGAGCTTTGTGAAGCTGTGGAGGACCAAGAAATTCCGAAACTTCAACTACTACGTTATTGAACCGCTCAGCCTCATGGAAAAGTTGCGACTTGTCAAGGCAATCAAGAACGTGCCCAGAGGAGTTGCGTCGGCGATAGAGAGAGTCAACGGCCTTAGAAACGGCTTGGCTCATGCATTCTTTCCTGAAAACCTAAGAGGTTCGAAGCCGATTTACAAGGGAAAGGACGTTTTTACACTCGAGGGCCTAAAGCTATTCATGGAAGACATGGAATTCGTGCACGAGTTTTTCCTGGTGAACTGAGATCGATGAGTGGAGGGAGATGGATGTGACAGAAAATGGCGATTTGTTGAGCTCGCAAGCGGGCGAGGGCTCCACGTTGGATGGAGAAGGAGACCAATACACTGCCTTTCAGGAGTGGAGATACGACCGCGTCTTCTATGAAGAAGAACACCCGAAGTTGTGGCTCGACCTCGCCGAGAGCTTCTATCGGTCCGCCGCAATGCTCATAGCTGCCACGGCTGAACGAAAGGTCAATGAGGAAGTCGAAGGCATTGCTGGGGTCTTTTTATTCCGGCACTACTTAGAGTTGGCACTTAAGCACATCATTGTGGCGGGTCGGTGGGTGAAGGGCGAGGGAGAAAACGCAGCCAGGGAAGAAGTCACTCAAGTCAAGCGGATTCACAACTTGGGAGAATTGTGGGGACTTGTGTTGCAGGATGCAAGGGCCAAGATTCGCGACGAAGTCTGGCAGGGCTACGATACTCAGTTTGTCGAGCGCTGCATCCTGGAGTTCGAAAGAATCGACCCACGTGGGTTCGCGTTTCGATATGCGGGGCACGGAGTTGAGAAACTAAACGTGAACTTCGTGTGGCTCGGAGAGATTATGGATCATGTCTACCAAGTACTTGAGGGTATTCGTACGTATCTAGAGGAGATGTACCATCAGAATGAGGAATACAAGGCCTACCTTCAAGCTGAATATGATGCCAACGTGGATTAGTAGCAGCTTGTCCTGCTGAGCGCGACTAAACGAAAAGGCCGGGCAGATTCGCCCGGCCTTTGTTAGCGACAATTGGTTTAGAGTACGCGCCCTTGCGGGCGCCGGGATGCGGTTACATCACCAAAGCCAGATTGTCGAGCTCGCTGCGGATGGCGTCTTCGCTCGCCCCCGCGATGATGCGGCCGATGGCGGCGCGCGCCGATTCCGGCGACACTCCGTAGCCATGCCGCGTCATGAACATCTGGAGAACCTCGGCTGCCTGCAGCGCGTCCAGCGCGCTACCCCGCAGCTCCGAACACAGGGTCGATACTTCCGACATGGAGAACTTGTTCAGCATCGCCCACCTCCGATCCCGTGCCCTTCTTCCTCCTGTACGATTAGACGCCGGTTGCCGGATTTCGTTGCATGTCTCGTTTGCTTTTCGCATCGCCGGTAACCACCTAAGGTTACGTTGGACGGGCGGAGGAAGTTCCGTGGTGCCGTCCCTGCGGGACTCGGGTTTTTCCCGCCGTTCCACCCAGCACTCACGTGCTGGGCTATCGAGTTTCCGTCGCTTCGCGACTGGGGTGGTTGGGCGCCCGTGGCTAAAGCCCCGTTTTCGGCGGACGGGCGCGGCACGGCTAAAACCGTGCCCTGATACAAAGAATGCGCCGGGGCTAAAGCCCTGGTGAGGCCGGACGTTGGCACGGGGTCGCTGCGCGAGTCCGACCTGAAGGCCCGACCTGCCGAGCCCGGCTCTCCCACCGAAAGCCCAAATGCGTTGTAGAGACGTTACTCGCAACGTCTCCGAGACGCAGCAAGCTGCGTCTCTACGGAACTGCGCGAGGGTGCAGAACAGATTGCCGCAGGGGCTAAAGCCCACGCTCATCCCGCGGACCCGAACGGCACGGTTGAAACCGTGCCCTGTTACGAAACGAGACCGCCAGGGCCAAAGCCCCTTTCCAAGCTGCGTCTAAAGCGGGCCTAAAGACCCGCTCTCCCACCACCTATTCCGCCATCTTGCTCAGGTGCAGGTCGAAGCCGGTCTTGGGCAGCAGCGAAGTCAGCTCGAAGGCCCGAAAGCCGGAGCCCGAGATCTCGGTATGACGAAAGACGCCGGGTTCGGTTTCGACCACCTGGCGCGTGCCCTCGAAGTCGTCCAGGAAAGCTTGCGCGGCCTTCATCGAGACGCCGGCAAAGCGGGTGCGTGAATCGGTGAGCGCCTCGGCGGCGTAGGAGCGCACCAGTTTCTCCCAGTAGGCGCTGAGCAGGTCGGTGGAGGCGAACAGGTCAGCCCAGATGATGCGGCCGTTCACGGCTACCACCACCCCGATGGCCTTCTGGGCACGGAGGCGGCGCAGGACGTCGCTGCGCGGCCCGGCGATGGGAGCCACCGCCTCGTCCATGCGCTTCTTGACTTCGTCGTTGGCCATGACGCGAGCGTAGGAACTGGTGGAAGCGATCTCCGCGGCAGCGCGGCGCTGGCCTTCGCTGGAGCCGATACCGCTTCCCGAGCCGGCGCCGATACCGGCGGGCGAAGCGGCCACGACCTCCGCCATGCCCTGGTTGGACTTATGAACCTCCTCCCAGACTTTCTGCTGGTCCTTGTCGCCCATGGCCTTGGCGCGGACGCTGGGCTGGGCCATGTTTCCGTCGTAGGCCTGGAAGCGGTCGCTGGTGGCGGTCCAGCGGCCGGGCTCGACGCAGAAGACGCTGAGGTCGGCGTCGCCGTGTGCGGGGATGATGCGGTCCTTGCCCACCACGCGGTCCTGCTTGCCGCCGGTGACGATCTCGCCGGCCAACAGCAGCAGTGGACGGCTGGAGTTGTTGACCAGCACCAGGCGGTTGACGTCGCCGCCTCCGGGCTGGGGAACGGGACGCGTTCGCGGCCCGCGAATCAGCGGGCGGACCTGCCCGGCTTCGGTCACCACCACTTCGCCCGAAGCCAAACCCTCATCCAGAGTGAGGAAGCGGCTGGTGTCAAAGGTAGTGGAGGCCGCGACCGGGAAAATGGTCAGGTTGCCGTGGCTGATGGGTTCGAGTACGCGGTAGCCGGAAGCTTGCGGCGGCAATCCGGCGTCAGCGGATTGCGGGACGGCCGACCAGAACATGGCGGCGAACACGGCCAGGGCAAGAAGGGCGCGCAGGGCGGTCATGGGTAGCTCCTTTGGAGCAGCAATAAGCGATAAGCGATTAGCGATAAGCGAATGGCGAGTACCGGGTTGCGAGTACCGAGTACCGAGTACCCAGTCCACGCTGAAGGCCAGGGGCCAAGAGCCAAGAGCCAAGAGCCAAAAGCCAAAAGCCAAAAGCCAAAAGCCAAAAGCCAAAAGCCAGTCGCTGCTCCTCCGCCGGTAGAACGCCGCGGCTGCGGGTTCTTGCATCCCAAAACTTGATACCATCCACCCAATCGATGGGTTCTGAGGGACAGGACGGCGGGAGGTCGCGCGGGGGCACCGCGGTGGCCGAGCGCCTGACCCGCCTGTTCGCCGAACTGTACGTCAAGAGCGGCGGCGAACAGTATGGTCTGGAGGCGGGCCAGTTCCTGCGCATCCTGGCCGAGGTCGGGGCACGCTATTTGCCGCCCGATGCGGGCGAGAAAGAGGCCACCGAGTTCTACGGCAGCCTGCGGGTGGAAGAGCTGGCGCTGGCGCGGGCTTGCGCCGCGGGCAGCGAGAAGGCCTGGGAAGTCTTGCTGACGCGCTACCGGGAGAAGCTGTATGACGCGGCGCGCGGCATCACGCGCGACGACGCCAGCGGCCACGAGCTGGCTGATTCGCTTTACGGCGACCTCTACGCCTCGAACGCCGACGGCGGCCCGCGGGTTTCGAAACTGGCCTCCTATACGGGCCGAGGGTCGCTGGAGGGCTGGCTGCGCACCGTGCTGGCGCAGGAATACGTCAACCGGTATCGCAAGTCGCGTCGGCTGGTGAGCCTGGAAGAGCAGCAAGAACAGGGCACGCAGTTTGAAGCACGGGCGCAAGCGGCGGCCGCCGATCCCGATCCGCGCATCGGGGCCGCAACCGACGAGGCGCTGGCGGGTCTCGGCGCCGAAGAGCGCTTCATCCTGGCCGCCTACTTCCTCGACGGGCGCACGCTGGCGGAAGTGGGGCGTATGCTGGGCGTACACGAGTCCACCATCAGCCGCCGGGTGGAAAAACTCGCAAGCGGGCTGAAGAAGAAGATTCTGGACGGGCTGGGAAAACGCGGCATGAGCCGCCGGCAGGCCGAAGAAGCGCTGGAAGCCGACGTGCGCGACCTGACGGTGGATGTCCGAAAGCATCTGGCGCAAGAAGCGCCGGCGAAAACGTTCTCTCTTAAGAAGGAGCGGGAGTAGTCACGATGGCGGAGACGCCCAAGCCGGAGATCCCGAACGCGGTGCGCGAGCGCCTGGCGGCGCTGGGGGCTGCGGGTGAGGCGCATCCGGATGCCGACCTGCTGGCGGCGTTCGCGGAACGCAAGCTGCGCGCGCGCGAGCGCGAGCAGGTGCTGGCGCATCTGGGCGTATGCGCCGAATGCCGCGACGTACTGGCGCGGGCGCAACCAGCGGAAGCCGAACTGGAAACGCATGCCGTTACGCCGGCGGAGCGCTCGCGCTGGCTGCGCTGGGAGCACCTGCAATGGGGCGCGCTGGCGGCGGTGCTGATCGTGGGGGCGGCGGTGCTGGTCCGTGCGCCGTGGATGCGGCGGGATGTGCCGCCGGAAGTGCAAGTGGCGCAGAGCGAAGCGCCCGTGCCGGCGCAGCCTGAGCGCCAGGAAGAGGCGGCCAAGCCGAGCAGTGTCGCCGTCAATGGCCGGGTGGAATCGCAAACCGCCGCGAGCGAGCCGGGCAAGCTCGCAGACCTGCAAGACCGGGAATTCGATCGAATCAAGCCCGCGGAAGCGCAGCGAAAAGTGGCGCAGGAAGAAGCCCCGCGCCTGGCGGCTGCGGCTCCGGAGAGCAAGGACGACAGCCGCGCCCGGGAGCGGGCGGCGAGCGCGCCCGCTGCGGGACGGGAAGGCGTTGGTCCCGACACGGGCGGAGGAATCGGCTCAGGCAGCGGTGCGGGCGTGGGGCCTGGGACACGGGCGGGCGTGGTCGGAGGCGCTCTGAGTTCGCAGATCGCGCCGCAGGCTCCGGCCGCGGCGCCCCCGCCGCGGGACAAGGGTGAGGTTGCCCAGAGCCGCGAGAACGAGATGGTCATCGCGGAGTCACGCGCCGATCGCCCGGCCAGCGACGAGAAAGAAGCCGCCGCGAAGACCAAGACGGAAGCCGCCTATCAGCCTCCTGCCGCGCTGCCGATGAAGAAGCACGCCGCGGCGGGGAACGTGACGAACTACCAGGTCAGCGCCAGGACAGCGATGGCGCGCTGGACGGTCACTTCGGAAGGACAGGTGCAACGCTCGCTGGATGGCGGAAAGACCTGGCAGGACGTGAGGATCGCTTCGCCGATGCGGTTCCGGGCAGTGGCGGTGATGGGCGCAAACGTGTGGGCCGGCGGATCACACCTGGGCTTGTACTACTCCGCCGACGGCGGGGAAACGTGGCAGCCGCGCTCGCTGGTGCCTCCCCGGACGTCGCTCATGACGCCCGCCGAAGTGGCCGAGCTTCCCGACATCGTGCGCATCGACTTCCGCGACCTGCAGCACGGGACGGTTGAGACCTCCGACGGCATTGTCTGGATCACGGAGGATGGCGGGAAGACGTGGAGGCGGAAGTAGGGTTCACTCCGGGGCTGAAGCCCCTGTGCCTATTCAGCGGTGACGGCATGGCTGGCCGTGCCCTCCGAAAGACGATTGGAGAAACCAGAGGCGCTAGTCTTCGATCTTGGCCTCATCGACCAGCAGCACCGGAATATCGTCCACGATGGGATAGACGCGGCGGCAGGCGGCGCACTTCAGCGTCTCCGCCTGCTGGTTATAGGCGAGCGGCTGCTTGCAGGCCGGGCAGACGAGGATATCAAGCAGGTCCTGGGCAATCATCGATCTTGAATCATTGAAGGATTGCGTCACGGTGTCAAGTGCGGCGCGACGTTGCCTGGAGGTGCGACGCATGATTGAATGAAGCCATGATTCCATGATGCAATTCGAATCGAGGCCTCATGTCGGCTCAACTGCTGGATGGCAACAAGATCGCGGCGGAGATCAAGGCGGAAGTCGCGGCGGAAGTGAAGGCGCTGGCGGAAACCGGGTTGCGGCCCGGGCTGGCGGCGGTGCTGGTGGGCAACAACCCGGCGTCGGAGATCTACGTCCGCAGCAAGATCAAGGCCTGCGAAGAACTGGGCATTTACAGCGAGCGCATCACGCCTTCGGAGACGGTGACCACGCACGAGATGCTGGCGCTGGTGGAGGACCTGAACCAGCGCGAGGAGATCGACGGCATCCTGGTGCAGTTGCCGCTGCCCAGGCAGGTGGATGCGAAGAAGGTCCTGCTGGCAGTGGACCCGGCCAAGGACGTGGACGGCTTCCATCCCATGAATGTGGGGTTCCTCTCGACGCAGCGGCCGGGCCTGGTGCCGTGCACGCCGCTGGGCATCATGGAGATGTTGCGGCGCAGTGGAGTGGAGATTGCCGGGGCGGAGGCGGTGGTGGTGGGCCGCAGCGACATCGTGGGCAAGCCCATGGCCATGCTGCTGCTCAACGCCAACGCCACCGTGACCATCTGTCACTCGAAGACCCGGGACCTGGCGGGTGTGTGCCGCCGGGCGGACATCCTGATTGCGGCCATCGGCAAGGCGGGGCTGGTGACGCGCGAGTTCGTGAAGCCGGGCGCAACCGTCATCGACGTGGGCATGAACAAGATCACCGACCGCGCCGAGTTCGACCGATTCTTCAAAGGCGATGAGAAGCGGGAAAAGACGTTCGCGGAGAAAGGCTCGACGCTGATGGGCGACGTGCATCCCGAAGTGGCCGAGGTGGCGGGCAAGCTGACGCCGGTGCCCGGCGGCGTGGGCCCGTTGACGATCGCACTCCTGATGCAGAATACGCTGCGCGCGGCCAAGATGCGGCGCGGCGCGCGGATACCTGCGGCAGTGGTGGAGTAGCACGTGCTGCGGGTGGGGCTGACCGGCGGTCTTTCCAGCGGCAAGTCCACCGTAGCCCAGATGCTGGCGCGGCGCGGCGCGCGCGTGCTCGATGCCGACCGCCTGGTACACGAACTCATGCGCCCGGGTCTCCCTGTGTACCAGGAGATCGTGCGGCGGTTCGGTAGCGACATTCTGGCTGCCGACAAGTCCATCGACCGCAAGAAGCTGGCCGACGCGGCGTTCGGTGGCGGACGCATCGCGGAGCTGAACCGCATCGTGCATCCGGCGGTAATCGCGATGCAGGACGCGTGGATGGACGACCTGGAGCGCGAAGAACCGCAGGCCCTGGCGGTGGTGGAGGCAGCGCTGATCCTGGAGGCGGGCGCGGCACCGCGTTTCGACAAGCTGGTGGTGGTGACCTGCCGGCAGGCGCAGAAGGTGGAGCGCTTCGCCGCACGCTATCCGCTGGGCGTCGAGGCGGGACGCGCGGAAGCCGCCCGGCGCCTGGCCGCACAGATGCCGGACAAGGAAAAGGTGGCGCGGGCGGACTACGTCATCGACAATTCCGGAACGCTGGAGCAGACGGACAGCCAGGTGGAGAAAGTGTTTGCGGAACTGCTCGAAATAGCCACAGAGATACAGAGGCGAAGAGAACGGCGGAATGCAGAAGGGAAAATGAAAAAGGCAAAAAGGGAAAGGACGCGCGCAACGAGAATCGCAAGGCGGTAGACGCGCCTGCTTCCGCTGCAGGCTACACGGTCGGCGCGCTATCCTTAAGTGTTGTGTCCGGTGCGGCATTCTGCGCGCGGAACTCATCGAGGTATGTCATGAAATCCCTGCGACCAGTCCTGCTGGCGCTGTTGCTGGCGGCCAGCTTCTACTACCTGACCACGCACTACCGCGGCGTGCGCTCGGCGTCCGACGAAACCGGGCGCATGCGCCCGGCGACCCTGGAGATCACGGAAGCCGCAGCGGCGCCGGCGCTCGACGCCGACGAGCAGACCAACATCGAGGTGTATCGCAAGGCGCTGCCCTCGGTGGTCAACATCACCTCCACGACGGTGGCCTTCGACTTTTTTTACGGGCCGGTGCCGGAGCAGGGCCAGGGCTCGGGGTTCATCCTGGACAAGCAGGGCCACATCCTCACCAACTATCACGTGGTGCGGAACGCGCGGCAGGTGGAGGTGACGCTTTCGGACAAGCGCAAGTTCCGCGCGGAAGTGATCGGCTTCGACCGGCCCAACGACCTGGCGGTCATCCGCATCCCGGCCGCGGAGAACCTGAAGCCGGCGACGCTGGGGGACTCGCGGGCGCTGGTGGTGGGGCAGAAGGTGTACGCCATCGGCAATCCGTTCGGACTGAGTGGGACAATGACGCGCGGTATCGTGAGTGCGCTGCGCCCGGTGCGGGGGCCGGAGCCCGGCCTGTTCGTGGATGAAGCCATCCAGACAGATGCGGCCATCAATCCGGGAAATTCGGGCGGGCCGCTGCTGAATTCTCAGGGCGAAGTGATCGGCATCAACACGTTCATTCTCAGCCAGGTCGGACAAAGCGCGGGCATCGGCTTCGCCATCCCCATCAACGTGGCCAAAGCGGTGCTCAACGACCTGGTCACCTTCGGGCGCGTGCGGCGGCCGGTGCTCGGCATCCGGACGCTGCCCATCGGGCCGGAGCTGGCGGCGGAAATGGGTCTGCCGGCGGATGCGGGCGTGCTCATCCTGCAGGTGGTGCCGGGAGGTCCGGCCGAGAAGGCGGGACTCAAGGGCGGGACTCGGCGGGCGTACCTGGGCAACATGCCCATCATGATCGGCGGCGACCTCATCGTGGCCATCGACGGCGAAGAAGTCACCGACCAGAGCGACATCGCGCGCGTAATGAACAACCGCAAGGCCGGCGATACGGTACGCGTGGCCGTGTATCGCGGCAAACGACGCCTGGAGATTGACGTGCCGCTGAGCGAGGTGCGCGAGGCGCTCTAGAAGAATTGAATCATGAACAAGGGCGCAAAGAAGAACCGGCTCTATTCGTGGGAGTGTTATGACTGCGAGGGCACAGGTCAGTGTGCCGAGTGTCAGGGCACGCGTGTGAATGTCCACGTCAGTTCCGTGGAACCGAAATGCCCGCTCTGCAAAGGTACAGGAACGTGTCCGGAGTGCGACGGAACCGGCGACCATCTTTGGGCAAGACCCTTTCCGGTGTTGTTCTCCAAGCTCTTCCGTAGGTAAATGCCCTCTCATCGTCGTGGGCTGGAAACGCTCTCGACTCAGATTGACCGGGACCAGCCAGTAGCGTACCTTTCCCCCTGGTCAGTCAGGGGGTGGAAGGTGAAGCTGCGCGACGTCCTCTGCGTCTCCCTCTTGCTTGCAGTCTCCATGTTGGCTGCGGCCGGCGAGGAAGCGGGCAAGGCCTCGGGCCAGTTGACTGTCAACGGCAAGACCACGCAACTCAACTACGCCTATGCGCAGATCTCCAAGAACAGCCCGGAAGACGAACAGGAGTTCATTCATGTCCTCCTGAGCGACGTGCCTGTCCCGCCGCTGAGGAGGGGGTCCAGCGCGCTGAAGAAAATGGCCAAGGAGGGCAAGCTCCACGCGCTGGAGGTCTCGGTCACTCAGGACAAGGACACCCTGGGGGCGACCATCTACGATCCGGCGATCGCAGACGGCTATGTGCCGGTAGGCTTTAAGGAGAAGTTCGAGCCACAGGTCGTCGACGGCAACGCAGTTGCGGGCCGGGTGTTCACGGAAGAAGAGGGCAGCTTCTTCGAGGACCGTTTCGAGTTCGACATCACATTCCGCGCGGCCGTGGCTCCGTACCCCTTGAGCCTGAGTGAAGCCGACAAGGCGGCGATCGCCGGGCAGCAGCCGGGTACCGCCGCCGGCGAATTCATCGTCAAGGACCAGGCGACCCAGCTGACGCATGCGTACGTGGTCGGGCGCCGGGATTTTCCCGGCGACCCGGAGAAACTCTCCGTGGTGCTGAGCGACGGGCCTATCCCGGAAGACGTACTGCTGGGGAGCTTCGGGATGCAAGAGCTGGCGCGCGAGGGCAAGGTCCACGCGGTCGAGGTGGAGATCGGCGCCGACCGCGAGCCCAAGGGAGGACAGATCTACCACCGCGGCTTCGCCAAGGAAGAAGGGGAATCGGCTTCCGTGTCAGTTTCCGGCATGCACATTTTCCTGCCGGAGACGTTCGACGCCAACACCGTGGCCGGCAAGCTGTTCATGAAGGAGATGGACGACTTCATGGGCACCGAGTACCACTACGGGGCCACGTTCCGGGCCACGGTGCTGCGCAAGCCTCCGCCGACCTATGAGGGCACGAAGGCCGCCCTGAGCGGCCCGGGCAAGACGGTAACCGCGTTCATGAGCGCCGCGCGGCTGGGCAACAAGCTGGCGCTCAAGAAGCTGGTGGCCCCGGAAATGGCGGCGCAACTCGACGGCCCCGACGGCGCCATGATGATGAAGATGATCAAGGCCACATTCCCGGTCGGCCTGAAGGTGGTGGAAGTCACGGAGAAGGGGGACCGCGCTGAAGTCATCGCCATGAAGGCGACCAAGAGCGGGAAGGAGACCATCAAGCTGCACACGGTGAAGATGGGCGGCGAGTGGAGGGTGGGGCAGGAGGAAGGCGCCGAGCCTCCCAAGCCGCGCGATCCTCCCACGCCGGAGCAGATCGCCGCCGCCCAGACCGGGCCCGGGAAGCTGCTGCTCGAGTTCGCAGATGCGATTCATGAGAAGAACGTCGCCAAGCTGAAGGCGCTCTCCGCCAACCCGGAGTCGTTCAAGGACATGGAAGGTCCCTTCGGCGAAATGGCGCTGGACATCCTTTCCAAGATGTTCCCCTGGGACCTGAGGATCACGCGCGTCACCCAGACCGGCGACACCGCCGTGGTGGAGGCGGAATCGGCGACCGTCAAAGAACCCCTCAAGGTCGACACCGTGCTCCTCAACGGGGTCTGGAAGATAGCGGACAAGCCCAAATAGGGCAGGGCGTACACGATTTGACTCCTCCCCAGCCGGTGGGCTAGCCTCGTTAGCTTGCCGGTGCGGCGGGCCCCACTCCGTAGGGCCTTCCGGAGCCTTCCATGCCAATCCATCGTAAGTCATTGATATTGCTGGCGGTTGCTGCGATTTTCGCGGGGCTTCCGGCCAATGTCAGCGGGGCGGGCCGCAGCCCGGTGCGCGCCCCCAAGGCGATGGTGGCGAGCGTCCACGAGGCGGCTTCGCAAGCGGGCGTAGAGATGATGCAGGCGGGCGGCAACGCCGTGGATGCCGCCGTGGCCACCGGGTTCGCTCTGGCGGTGGTGCATCCGCAAGCCGGCAACCTGGGCGGCGGCGGATTCCTGCTGGTGCGCTGGGCGGACGGCAAGACGCACTTCCTCGACTTCCGCGAGAAGGCTCCGGCCAAGGCGCAGCGGGACATGTATCTGGACGCGCAGGGCAACGTAGTCAAGGACGCATCGGTGGTGGGCTACCGCGCCATCGCCGTGCCCGGCTCGGTCAAGGGTCTGGCGTACGCGCAGAAGAAGTGGGGCAAGCTGCCGCTGAAACGCGTGATGGAGCCGGCCATCCGCCTGGCGCGCGAGGGCTTCGCGCTCAGCTACGAGGACGCCCAGGACTTCAAAGACGAAGAGGAAACCCTTTCTCGCTTCGCCGAGACACGGCGCATCTTCCTGCGCAACGGCGACCTGTACAAGGCCGGCGAGATCTTCCGCCAGCCGGAGCTGGCACGCACGCTGGAGCGCATCGCCGCCGACCCGGAAGACTTCTACCGCGGCGCCATGGCGCGCGAACTGGTGGCAGCGCTGGAAAAAGGCGGCGGGCTGATCACGCTCGCAGACCTTGCCGCCTACGCGGTGAAGGAACGCGAGCCGGTGCGGGGCTGGTATCGCGGCTACGAGATCATCGGCGCGCCGCCGCCGTCTTCGGGCGGAATCGTGCTGATCGAAGCGCTGAACGTTTTGGAAGGCTATAACCTGGCGAAGCTCGGCAATCGCTCGGCGGATTCCATCCATCTCACCGTGGAGGCATTCCGGCGGGCGTTCTTCGATCGCGCGCAGTTTCTCGGCGATCCGGATTTTTCCGCCCTGCCGGTGGCGCAGCTCATTGACAAGCGCTACGCCGCGGCCTGGCGCGAGTCGGTGAATCCGGCGCACGCCAGCGCAAGCGCAGAGCTGAAGCGCCCGGCGGGTGTCTTCCACGAGCTGGACCGGATAGCAGCGTTGCACCCGCCCTCGTTCATTCCCGAGCCGGAACACACCACGCACTACTCCGTGGTCGATCCCGAAGGCAACGCCGTCGCTGTGACCACCACGCTGAATGATTCGCTGGGCTCGCGAGTGACGGCAGAAGGCTTGGGCTTCCTGCTGAACGACCAGATGGACGACTTCGCAACCAAGCCCGGCGTTCCCAACCTGTACGGGCTGATTCAGGGCGAAGCCAACGCCATCGGGCCGGGAAAGCGTCCGCTTTCCGCCATGACGCCGACCATCGTGCTGAAGAACGGCAAGCTGTTCCTGGTGCTGGGATCGCCGGGCGGCCCGCGCATCATCACCACGGTGGCCAACATCCTGATGGGCGTGGTGGACTATGGCCTGAACATCCAGGAAGCGGTGAACGCGCCGCGTTTCCACCATCAGTGGCTGCCGGATGCCATCTATATGGAGAAGAGCGGCTTTTCTCCAGACACGCGGCGTCTGCTGGAGGAACGCGGCCACAAGTTCATGGAAAAGGATCCGGTGTACGCGTCGGGCTATTGGAGCGACGGCGAATGCATCGCCATCGACCTCGCCACCGGTGAGCGGCTGGGCGCCAGCGACATGCGCAACAACGGGAAGGCGGTGGGCTACTGATGCGGCGGGCGATGTCCACCTATGTCTACGTGACGCAGCGGCTGCACCCCGGGCTGCTGGACAGCCTGGTGCGCGGCGGCGCCGAGGCCATCGAGATCTTCTGCGCCCGCGGGCATCTGGACTACACCAACCGCGCCCACGTGCGGGAGATCGCCTCCTGGTTCTGGTCCAGCGGGGTTCCGCTGAACTCCATGCACTCGCCCATGTTCTGCGATTACGAGTGGGGACGCTCGGGCGCGCCGCCCATCAATCCGGTGGACCCGGATCGCAAGCGCCGCGTCGAGGCCATGGACGAGATCAAGCGGGCGCTCGAAGTGGCCGAGCAGATCCCGTTCCGCTTCATGGTGCAGCACATGGGCATAGGGGGCGAAGCCTACGACGCGCGCAAATTCGAGGCCGGGCTGAGTTCCATCGAGCACCTGCGCGCCTTCGCCAGGCCGCTGGGCGTCACGCTGCTGGTGGAGAACATCCCCAACGAGCTGTCGACGCCGGCGCGCCTGCTGGAGTTCCTAACCGCGGGACACTTCGACGACCTGGGCGTGTGCTTCGACGTGGGCCACGCGCATCTGGCGGACGGCGTCGAGGCGGCCTTCGAGATGCTGAAGTCACGCATCCAGTCCACGCACGTGCACGACAACGCCCGCGACCGCGATTCGCATCTCTGGCCGGGCGAGGGTTCGGTGGACTGGAACCAGGCGATGGCGCTGCTGCGCTCGGCGCCCCAGGCCCCGCCGCTGCTGATGGAGATCGAGGGCGAAGGCAAGACGGGCATCCCGGAACGCATGGCGGCGGCATTCCGCAAGCTGGAGGAGGCGGGGAAGTAGGCAGCGATGGCAACCGAAGCGCAAACCAATCAGACCGTGCAGGCACCCATCACCAGCATCGTGCAGATCGGCCGCCATGAGGGCGAGGTGGTCACCATCCGCGGCTGGCTGTACAACCTGCGGGAGAGCGGCAAGCTGCTGTTCCCCATCTTCCGCGACGGAACCGGGCTGCTGCAGGGCGTGGTGGCCAAGAACGCGGTGACCCCGGAAGTGTTCGACGCGGTGAAGGGATTGACGCAGGAGTCGAGCGTGATCGTACGCGGCAAGGTGCGCGCCGACAAGCGCGCACCCGGCGGCTACGAGATCGACGTGGTGGGGGTCGAAGTGGTGCAGCGCGTGCCCGAGTCCGATCCCTATCCCATCTCGCTCAAGGAGCACGGAGTCGAGTTCCTGATGGACCACCGGCACCTGTGGGTGCGCTCGCCGCGGCAGTGCGCCATCCTGCGGGTGCGGGCGGAGATCATCAAGGCGGCGCGCGACTTCTTCGACGAGCGCGGCTTCACCCTCACGGACCCGCCCATCCTCACGCCCGCGGCCTGCGAGGGAACGACTACGTTGTTCCCGGTGAATTACTTCGACGAGGAAGCGTTCCTCACCCAGTCCGGCCAGCTCTACATCGAGGCCACAGCCATGGCGCTGGGCAAGGTGTACTCGTTCGGCCCCACGTTCCGCGCAGAGAAATCGAAGACGCGGCGCCACCTGACGGAGTTCTGGATGGTCGAGCCGGAAGTCGCCTATGCCACTCTTGATGACCTGATGCAACTGGCGGAAGAGTTCATTACCTTCATCGTGAAGCGATGCCTGGAGCGGCGGCGCGCCGATCTGGAGGCGATAGGCCGGAAGCTCGAACCGCTGGAGAAGATCGATGTCCCCTTTCCGCGGCTCACCTATGACGAAGCCGTGAAGATGCTGCAGGAGGGCCACGCCAAGGGCGCGCTCGAGCAGCGCTTCGAGTGGGGCGGCGACCTGGGTTCGCCCGATGAGACCTACCTTTCCGCGCAGTTCGAGCGGCCGGTGATGGTGCATCGTTATCCGGCGCAGGTGAAAGCGTTCTACATGGAGCCCGACCCGCAGCGGCCGGAGTTGGCGCTGTGCGTGGATGTGCTGGCGCCGGAGGGCTATGGCGAGATTATCGGCGGATCACAGCGCATCGGCTCCTACGAGCTGCTGCTGAAGCGCATTCGCGAGCACGGCCTGCCGGAAGCGGCGTTCAAATGGTACCTGGACCTGCGCAAATACGGTGGCGTGCCGCACGGCGGCTTCGGCATGGGCATCGAGCGCGTGGTGGCGTGGATCTGCGGGCTGGAACATGTGCGGGAGACGATTCCATTCCCGAGGATGCTGTACCGGCTGTATCCGTAAACACTGCGTCCACCGCCGAGATCGCCGAGGAAGGACGAAGCAAGAATTCGACCGGATAAGCAGGAAGATCATTGGCGCGGCCATCAACGTGCACCGTGCCTTAGGACCGGGCTTGCTCGAATCAGCATACGAGGCTTGTTTGGTCTACGAACTAAGGGAGTTGGGATTGAGGGTGGAACAGCAGAAGCCGCTTCCCGTGGTATATCGAGGTGTACACCTCGATTGCGGTTACCGCCTCGACCTGGTCGTGGAGTCGGCGATTATCGTTGAGATCAAGAGTGTCGACGAGCTTGCACCGATTCACGCAGCTCAGTTGCCGTCCTACTTGAAGCTCTCAGGTCTCAGTGTGGGCCTGTTGATCAACTTCAACGTCAGGGTCTTGAAGCAGGGTCTTCGCCGGATCGTAAACAGCTTTCCAGACTCGGCGTCCTCGGCGTTCTCGCCGGTGAGATTAACCGTGTAGGGGCGAGGTCCTATGGCGACACCAGCGGTCAACACTACGGCAGCAGGCATCACGCCCCGGAAGATCCGTGTCATCGGCGTGCCCCTGGATCTGGGGCAGTCGCGACGCGGCGTGGACATGGGGCCTTCGGCGGTACGGGTGGCGGGCCTGGAGGCGCGCCTGGAAGCGCTCGGCCACGTGGTGGAGGATGCCGGCAACGTCTCCGTGGCCATCGCCGAGCAGAAGAAGGAAGGCGATCCCCGCGCCAAGTACCTGAAAGAGATCACCGCCACCTGTACCAAGCACGCTGAACTGGTCCTGAAGACGCTGGAAGCCGGGAAGACGCCGCTGGTGCTGGGCGGCGACCACTCCGTGGCCGCGGGCACGGTGGCGGGCGTGGCCGAGTTCTACCGGCGGCAGAACCAGAAGATCGGCCTGCTGTGGATCGACGCGCACACCGACATCAACACGCCTGAGACCTCGCCCAGCGGCAACGTGCATGGCATGCCGCTGGCCGCCATCATGGGCCTGGGTCCGCCGGAGATGGCCAACATCCTCGGCTTCGCGCCCAAGGTCGCGCCGGAAAACTGCGTGCTGGTGGGCGTGCGCGACATCGATCAGGTGGAGAAGGAGAACGTACGCAAGGCCGGGGTGGAAGTCTTCACTATGCGAGACATCGACGAGCGCGGCATGCGTACGGTGATCGAGGAGGCGCTGCGCATGGCGGGCCGCGGGACCGCCGGCTACCACGTCTCGCTGGACATGGACTGGATCGACCCCGAGGACGCGCCCGGCGTCGGCACCCCGGTGCGCGGCGGCGCCACCTATCGCGAGGCGCACCTGGCCATGGAGATCATCGCCGACCACGGCCGCATGACCAGCTTCGAGATCGTCGAGGTTAATCCCGTCATCGACGAACACAACCGCACCGCCGACCTGGCGGTGGAGCTGGCGCTCTCCGTGTTCGGGAAGAAGATCTTATAGCGCCCACTGCTGCGCGTAGCAAACTCTCGGCATGCACGCTCTGGCCACTGCCGCCGAGGCTCTCGCCTCTACCACCAGGAAGACGCAAAAGCTCGAAATCCTGGCGGACTATCTGAAGTCGCGCAGCGTGGAGGAAGCCGCGGCGTCAGCGATTTTCTTCTCCGGACATGTTTTCCCGGTGTCGAGTGAAAGGACGCTACAGATTGGTGGTGCCCTGGTGTGGAACGTGCTCCAGGAGCTCACCGGCAAGAGCGAAGCGGAAATGAGCGCGGCCTACCGGCGTTATGGAGATACTGGCGCCGCAGCCGAGGAATTGCTCGCCGGCATAGCTCCGGCCGAGAGCACGCTGAACGTGCTGAATGCCGCCGAAGTTTTTCTTGCCGCGGCGAAGACGAGTGGCTCATCCGCCAAGACGAATCTGCTGCGCGAGCTGCTGCGACACGCCACCGCGCTCGAGGCCAAGTACATCGTCAAGATCATCACCGGCGACCTGCGTATCGGGGTGAAGGAGAGCCTGGTGGAAGAAGCCATCGCACGGGCGTACGACGCGCCTCTGGAGGACGTCCGGCGTGCCAACATGCTGCTCGGCGATATTGCCGAGACCCTTCGCCTTGCCGCCGCTGGCCGCCTCGCGTCTGCGGCCATGCGATTGTTTCATCCACTCGGCTTCATGCTGGCCAGCCCGGTGGCCTCGGCAGAGGAAGCCTTTGAGTACATCGCCGCGGCCGTGGTGGAGGACAAGTACGACGGCATCCGCGCCCAGGCGCACGTGGGCGGAGAGCCGCGGCGCGCACGCCTGTTCTCGCGCACACGCGACGACGTCACGGCGTCGTTTCCGGAACTCGAGGAGCCTCTGGCCGAGTTTCCCGGCGAAGTCGTGCTGGATGGCGAGATCGTAGCCTGGGACGCGTCCGCGCAACGCGCGCTCCCGTTCACAGAATTACAGAAGCGGTTGGGCCGCAAGAAAGTCACGGACGAACTACTGCGCAGCATTCCCGTGGCCTACGTTGCGTTCGACCTGCTGTACGCGGGCGGCGAACTGCTGCTCGACCGGCCGCTGCGCGAACGAGCGCTGCTCCTTGAAGCCCTGTTTACCCAGCGCCGGCCCGCGCCGTCTCGTCGCGTCCGCCAGGGCCAGGGCAAGCTGCATTTCGACGGCGAAGGCGAGCCCGTGGGCAGCGTCCTGCGGGCTCCGCAGTGGAAAGCTGCGACACCAACTGAGCTCGACCAACTTTTCGAACGGTCGCTGGCTCGCGGCAATGAAGGACTGATGATCAAGGACCCGGAATCGCCCTATAAGCCGGGTAGCCGGGGCAAATGGTGGCTCAAGCTGAAGCGCGAGCTGGCCACACTCGACGTGGTGGTCACCGCCGCCGAGTATGGCCACGGCAAGCGCGCCGGCGTGCTGAGCGACGTGACGTTCGCCGTGCGCGAAGGCGACCGTCTGCTCAACGTCGGCAAAGCCTACTCCGGACTCACCGACAGCGAGATCGCCGAGCTGACGCAGTGGTTCCTGGAGCACACTCTCGCCGACGAAGGCTGGCGGCGGCAGGTCGAACCGAAAATCGTGCTCGAGGTGGCTTTCAATGCGGTGATGCGCTCGGACCGCCACGAAAGCGGCTACGCCCTGCGTTTTCCGCGCATCCTGCGCATCCGCACAGACAAATCGGCGGAGGAGATTGACACGCTCGACCGGGTGCGCGAGATCTTCGAGAAGCAGCGCGTGTAGAGACGTTGCTTGCAACGTCTCGGACGTGAAAGATGGATAGAGAGACGTAGCAAGCTAGGTCTCTACGAAGCTCGATGCAGCGCCCGGTATCCAGTTCCTCAACTCGCAACTCGGTACCCGGTACTCGCAACTCGTACAATGGGTGTGCGATGAAGAAGCTGCGCGTCGGAGTCCTGTTCGGAGGCCGCAGCGGCGAGCATGAGGTCTCGCTGCTCTCGGCCGCGTCAGTCATCGACGCTATCGACAAGGCCAAGTATGAGGTCGTCCCCATCGGCATCACCAAGGAGGGCCGCTGGGTGGCGGCGGCCCACGCCGAGCGCCTGCTGCGCGGCAAGCCCGCCACGGGCGAGGAGCGCCACCTGCGCGCGGGCGATCCTGCAACCACCGCTCCGGCGGCGGTGCTGGCCAAGGGCGAGGGCGTCATTGTGCCGCCTGTGCCCGGCGAACGTTCGAGCTCGCTGGTTCCCTTCGAAAGTGACGCGCATATGCCGCACGCCGCCGCGCACGCCGTCAGCGTGGACATCATCTTCCCCGTGCTGCACGGCACCTTCGGCGAGGATGGCACGGTGCAGGGCCTGCTCGAACTGGCGGACATCCCTTACGTCGGCGCGGGTGTGGTGGGCTCGGCCTGCGGCATGGACAAGGACGTGATGAAGCGCCTGTTCGCCGCGGCCAAGCTGCCGATTGTGCCTCACGTCACCCTGCTGCGCGGCGACTGGGAACGCGCCCCCAACCATGTGCGCCGCATCATCGAAAAGCGGCTCAAGTATCCGATGTTCGTGAAACCGGCAAATTTGGGCTCCTCGGTGGGCATCTCCAAGGTGCACGATGCCTCCGAACTCAAGGGGGCCATCGACCTGGCCGGCTCGTTCGACCGCAAGATCATCGTCGAGCAGGGCGTGGGCGGGAAGAAAGGCAAGGCGCGCGAGATCGAGTGCTCGGTGCTGGGCAATGACCACCCGCAGGCCTCCATCGCCGGCGAGGTCGTTCCCGGCAAGGAGTTCTACGACTACGACGCCAAGTACCTCGACGAGGGCTCGGAGCTGTTGATTCCCGCGCGCATCTCCAAACGCCAGCAGAAGCAGGTGCAGCAACTGGCGGTGCGCGCCTTTCGCGCCGTGGATTGCGCCGGCCTGGCGCGCGTGGACTTCCTCATGGATCCCCGGAGCCAGAAGATCTACGTCAACGAGATCAACACCATGCCGGGGTTCACCTCCATCAGCATGTATCCCAAGCTGTGGGCGGCTACCGGGCTGAGCTACCCGGACCTCATCAACCGCCTGATCGAACTCGGCCTGGAGCGCCACGCCGAAAAGAAGCAGAACCGCTACAGCCGTTAAGCCATGGTGCTCGCCACGCCGGCGCTCCCTTCGCTCTCGCATTCTTCGGCGGAGGTGCTGAGCGACGCCCGCATCCTGGCCGCCTGGGCCATCTTCTTTGCCAGCTACACGGTGTTCGCGCTGGGCAAGTTCCCGGGGATGAAGATCGACCGCCCGGGTGCGGCCATCATCGGCGCGGTGCTGATGGTGGCGCTGCGCATCGTGCCCTCCGAGGATGCCCTGCGCTTCATCGATTTCCCCACCCTGGTGCTGCTGTTTTCCATGATGCTCATCGTCGCCTACCTGCAGGTGGCCGGCTTCTTCGACTGGATCACGGAGCTGGTGGTGACGCGCCTCGAGCCGCACCATCTGCTGCCCACCATCATCTTCACCAGCGGGGTGCTCTCGGCGTTCTTCGTGAACGACATCATCTGCCTGGTGATGGTGCCCTTCGCGCTCACGGCCAGCCGCCGCATGGGAGTAAAGCCCATACCGTACCTGCTGGCGGTCGCGACGGCGTCGAATATCGGCAGCGTGGCCTCCATCACCGGCAACCCGCAGAACATGCTGATCGGGTCCTTTTCCGGCATCTCCTATCGCGATTTCCTTGCGCACCTCGGGCCGGTGGCCCTGATCGGCCTGTTTCTGGACTGGGCCATCCTGCACCGCGTGGCGCTGCGCCACGGCTTGCGCGACCCCGAGGTGACGGCGATTCCCGTCGCGCACATCGAGACCGCCCGCCTGCGCAAGCCGGCCACCGTCATCCTGACGGTGATGATCGGCTTTCTCGCCGGCGTGCCGCCCGCCATCATGGCCGCCGTGGGAGCTGCCGTCATGCTCATCACTCGCACACGCTATCCGCGCGAGGTCTATCAGAAGGTGGACTGGGGCCTGCTGGTGTTTTTCGTCGGACTGTTCCTGATCGTGGGCGGCGCCGAGCGTTCCGGTCTGGTGGACCGGCTGCTTTCGTTCACGCGCGGTTGGAACCTGGAGCATCCCGCGCCTTTCACTGTGGTGGCCGCGGTGCTCTCCAACCTGGTCAGCAATGTACCCGCGGTCATGCTGATGAAATCCCTGGTGCCCGGCTTCGCCAATCCACACACCGGCTGGCTGGTTCTGGCCATGGCCTCGACCCTGGCCGGCAACCTCACCATCACCGGCTCAGTGGCCAACATCATCATGGTGGAACGCGCCAAGCCGGAGGTCGAAATCAGCTTCCGCGACTACTTCGAGGTCGGCCTGCCCATCACGGTGCTGACCTTGTTGGTGGGCTGGGCCTGGCTTACGCTGGTGGGCTAGCTGAGGCCAATATTTTCCCCGGCCTGATTTTGCAACCCGAGGCTCAGTCTGCTAATCTAACTAACTGGTTAATTAACATGGCGCCTCGCAGCCAACCCGCGGCTCGCCGCCTCTCTCGCCCCGGCCCCCGCGGCGATTCCGAGCAGACCCGCGCCGCCATCCTGAAGGCCGCCTTAGAGGAGTTTGCTCAGGAAGGTCTGGCCGGGGCCCGCATCGACCACATTGCCCGCGCCGCCCGCGTCAACAAGGCCCTGCTTTACTACTACTTTCGGGACAAGGAAGCTTTGTACGGCGCCACCCTGGAGCACGTCTTCTCCGGTTTGGCGGACCGGCTGCGCGGCGTCCTGGAGCAGGACCTGCCGCCGCGCGAGAAGATCATCGCCCTGGCGGGAGCGCATTTCGATTACATTGCAGCCTCGCCCATCTATCCGCGCGTCGTACAGCGCGAGCTGATGCGCGCCGGGCGCAGCGGCTCGCCCCACATCCAGCGCATCTACCAGCGCTACCTCGCGCCGCTCAAAGACCGGCTCGTGGGATTGTTCGCCGAGGGCATGGCGCGGGGCGACTTCCGGCCCGTCCATCCCCTGCATTTCTTTTTCTCCATGGTGGCGATGAACGTCTTCTATTTCAGCAGCCTGCCGATGCTCCGCCTGCTGCTGGACGGAGACCCGCTGGCGCCGGAGCGGGTAGCGGCGCGCCGCGCGGCCGTGCTCGATTTTGTGGCGGCGGCGCTCTTCACCGCTCCGCGCGCAGAGCAGCCATCAGCCACCGACGGGAAGGACGAGTCATGAGCACGTTCAAGAAATTCGCCATCGCTATGGGCGCTCTGCTTGCCGCCGCCATCGTCTACTACGTCGTTACTGCGGAGCGTTCCCGAGACCTGGTCCTGATCGGCACTGTGGACTCCAACCAGGTCGTAGTGAGCGCGCGCATCAGCGGTCGCATCGAAAAGCTGCCCGTGGACGAAGGCACGCCGGTCAAGGCCGGCGATTTGATCGCACAGCTCGACACGGCGGAACTGGAAGCGCAGCTCCGCGCCTTCGAGGCCGGCACGGCCAGCATGCGCTCGCAGGTCTCCGCTTCGAAGGCACGCGAAGAGCTGGCTTCAGGCGAGACTTCCAGCGCCGTGCGCGCGGCACAGGCGCAAGTCGATGCGGCCCGGGCGCAACTGGCGGAAGCCCGCGCCGATTTCGAGCGCGTCCGTCTGGACAACGAACGCATCGTGGCTCTGGCAAACGCCGGCGTGGCCTCGGAGCAGGATCGCGATCGTTCCGTGCAGGCGCTGAAAGCGGCGCAGGCGAGGATGGCGGCGCTCGAGGACCAGGTGCGTGCCGCCCAGGCTGAGCTGAACGCCGCCCAGGCCCGCACCCACGAGGCCCACGCCGCGACCTCCACCGTCCATGCCACCCGCGCGCAGGCGGAGCAGGCTGCAGCCCGGGCCCAGGAAACGCGCACGCGCCTGGGCTACACGCGGGTGACCGCGCCCCTCGACGGGACGGTTTCCGTGCGGGTGGCTCGGGAAGGCGAAGTCGTCAGCGCCGGCCAGCCCATTGTGACCATCGTGGACCTGAACGACACCTGGGTGCGCGCCGGCCTCCCGGAGACGCAGGCCACGCGCATCGGCATCGGCGACTCGCTCCAGGTCCGGCTGCCCTCGGGCGAGACGGTCGAGGGCCGGGTCATTTTCAAGTCGGCGGAGAGCGACTTCGCCACCCAGCGCGACGTCAGCCGCTCCAAGCGTGACATCAAGACCGTGGTGCTGAAGGTCCGCGTCGACAACTCCCGCAAGACACTGGTGCCCGGCATGACCGCCGAGGTGCTGATTCCCATGGACAAGCTGCCCGGCCACACCCTGGCCCGCCCATGAACACCTTCGTCAAACCGCGCAACGGCAAGCCCAATGGCCAGGCCCAGCGGACGCCCGCCATCGAGGTGGAAAACATCGTCAAGAAGTTCGGCGACTTCGCCGCCGTGGATGGCGTGACGTTCTCCGTGGGCCAGGGAGAGATTTTTGGTCTGCTGGGCCCGAATGGGGCCGGGAAATCCACCCTGATCCGCATGATGACCACGCTGCTGCCTATCACCTCCGGCACGGCGCGGGTGGGCGGGTACGACGTTCGCAAGAACGCCAACCAGGCGCGGCGCCTCATCGGCGTCATCCCGCAGGCCTCCACCAGCGACATCGACCTCACAGTGGAAGAAAATCTGAGCATCTACGCCAAGCTCTACGGCGTGCCCGCCGAGGAGCGCCGGCGTTCGATCGACGAGCTGCTGGAACTGGTGGACCTCACCAAGTGGCGCCACCATGCCGCTAAGAATCTTTCCGGCGGCATGCGGCGGCGGCTGGAGATCGCGCGCGGCCTGGTCCATCGCCCCAAGATCTTCTTCCTCGACGAGCCCACCACCGGCCTCGACCCGGTTTCACGTGTAGCTGTCTGGGAGATGATCACCCGCATCAAGGAAGAGCAGCAGCTCACGGTGCTGCTCACCACCCACTACATGGACGAAGCCGACCGGCTGTGCGACCGCATCGCCATCGTGGATCACGGCAAGCTGGTCGCACTGGATACGCCGCAAGGTCTGAAGGAGAGCGTACCCGGCTCCGACGTCATCGAGGTGCAGTTCAGCCACGTGCCGGCCGGCTTCGAGCAGCGCCTGGAAAAGCTGGGCAAGGTGCACTCGGTGCATCATGAGGGCGGCGGCTTCTTCCGCATCCATTCCGACGAAGGCTCGCTGACCACGACCGAACTGGTGAGCGTGGCCCTGGCCGAGGGCGTGGAGGTGAAATCGCTTTCCGTGCAGCACACCACGCTCGACGACGTCTTCGTCCATTACACCGGCCGCCAGCTGCGCGACGAGGCCGTGAAGGCCTACGCCTACACGGGAGCCATCTTCCGGTGAGGAGGCCGATGCCATGAACCGCGTCCTGGCCCTGGTGGAGCGCGACCTGCGCAAGTTCATCCGTTCGCCCGCGCTCATGATGGTGGCCATGGTGTTCCCGCTCATCCAGCTCATCGTGCTGGGGAACGCATTCGGCGGAAAGGTAGTGGGCGCCCGGGTGGCGGTGGTAGACGAGGACGGCGGACCGCAGGCGGTGAAGATCCGCGAGGCCTTCGATTCGGTCCGCGCCACCGCGAAAACCTTCACCCCTGTCTATTACAGCGACGAGCGGCAGGCGGTGGAGGACGTGCGCAACGGCAAGGTGGAAGCTGCGGTCATCATTCCACCTCAATATTCCCGCCGCGTGTACGAGCAGAACCGTCCGCGGGTGGCGCTGGTGGTGGACAACACCGATAACTTCATGTCCGGCGCGGTCTCGGAGAAGCTGCAGGAGCTGGTCGCGGCGCTGAACCAGCCCGAGGTCGAGTCGCGCCTGGTGGGCCGCATCACGCTGGAACTGGTCGAACTCTATCCGTACATGGAATACATGAAATATCTGCTGCCGGGCTCCATCACGCTGGCCATGTTCGTGAGCGTGATGATCGGCGGCGGCATCCTCTATATCGACGACAAGGCCCGCGGTGTGCACGAGGGCTACCTGGTCACCCCCATCTCCAAGCTCGAACTGGTGTTCGGCTTCAACCTGGCGGGGGCGGTGAAGGCCATCATTGCGGGCGTGGTGCTCACCATCCTGGGCTCGCTGCTGGCGGGCGTGGGCACCGCCTTCCGGCCTGCGACCATGTTCTGGCTGCTGGTCCTGATCGCATCCACTTCGTTCGCCTTCATTTCCATGATGTTCTGCTTCATGGCCCGGGTGGAGGATCCGCTGGTACCGCGCGCCACCTTCGGCATTCTGAACACGCTGCTGTTCTTTCCCTCGGGCGCCATCTACCCCATCCATTCATTCCCGGGATGGCTGAAGGCCATCGCCTGGATCGACCCGTTCACCTACGCCGTGCATGGCTTCAAATCCGTGCTGCTGAAGGAGGCCGGCTTCGCGGCCATCTGGGGAGACCTGGCCTTCCTGATCGTTTTCACTCTCATCATGACCACGGGAGCCGTGCTGCTGTTCAAGAGAACGCTGTGAGGATTGGGTAATTGAGTTGTTTGGTAATTGGGTAATTGATCGCTGCGTGTCCGGGAGGAGAGAACGGCTCAATTACCAATTAACCAATTACCAAGTTACCCGATTCTCCCGGTACCATATCCTCTGCCATGTCCCTGCTCAACGCTCCCGAGTACGACCCGCGGCGGGAACGCCGGCGCGCGCTCGCGGCGCTGGGCGGCGTGGTGCTGGTGGGCGTACTGGCGGCGGTGGCCTACAGTTACCGCAATTGGCCGGAGGAGCGCGTGGTCGCACGCTTCATGACGGCACTCCAGCAGCGCGATTACGAGACCGCGTACGGCATCTGGCTGGCCGACCCGGAGTGGAAACAGCACCCGGACCGCCACGCCAGCTATCCCTACGAGGATTTCTACCGCGACTGGGGTCCCGGCGGGGAATGGGGCCTGGTCCGGAGCTTCCGCATCGAAGGCTCGGACAGCCCGCGCGGCGGCACCGGCGTGGTGGTCGAGGTCACAGTGAACGAACGTGTGGGCGCCAAGGCCCGCATCTGGGTGGAGAAGAAGGACAAGAGCCTGACCTTCTCGCCGTTCTAGGACTGTTCGTCGCGGATCAGGCCGACGGAAGTTTTTCCAGAGCCTTCCCCAGCGACGCTTCGTCCTCGACGTTGACGCACGCGAGCGCCCGATCGATCTGGCGCAGCAGGCCGGTGAGCACCTTGCCGGGACCGACTTCCACGTAGAGTTCTGCGCCCGCGCCGCGCAGCGCCTCGATACATCCCACCCAACGCACGGTCCCGGTGACCTGGCGGATGAGCGTGTCGCGCGCAGCTTCCGACGAAGTTGTCAGTGCGGCGTCCACGTTGTTCACCACTGGAACGGCGGGGGTAGAAAAGTGCAGCGCCCTCAGGTCAGCGGCCAGGCGGTCCTGGGCCGGCTGCATGAGCGCACAATGGAAGGGAGCGGAGACGGGCAGCATGACCGCGCGCTTGGCGCCGCGTTGCCTGGCCAGTTCGGCCGCGCGCTCCACCGCACCTTTTTCCCCGGAGATCACAATCTGCTCCGGGGAGTTGATGTTGGCCGGCGAGACGACTTCGCCGTGCGCGGCCTCCTCGCAGACCTGTTGCAGCGCCGCAAGCGGCATCCCCAGAACGGCCGCCATAGCGCCCTTGCCGGCGGGCACGGCCTCCTGCATGTAGCGGCCGCGATTGCGCACCGTGCGCACCGCGTCCGCGAAGGAGAACGTCCCGGCGGCGACGTGCGCCGAGTACTCCCCCAGGCTGTGCCCGGCGACCAGCGCCGGGCGCACGCCCTTCTCGGCCAGCACGCGAAGCGCCGCAACCGAGACGGTAAGGATGGCCGGCTGCGTGACCTCCGTCATGCGCAGCTTTTCCTCCGGACCCTCCCAGCAGAGCGTGGAGAGCGCGTAGCCCAGGGCGTCGTCGGCCTCCGCGAACGTGCGTCGAGCCACGGGATATCGTTCGGCCAGGTCTTTGCCCATGCCTGCCTGCTGCGAGCCCTGGCCGGGGAAGAGGAAGGCGATGCGCCGGTTCAAATCAGTGTCCCTCGTGGATTGGGGAATTGCAGAATTGCCGAATTGAAAACGCCCCAGGACGTGCCCTTCAGATGCGACAATTCGAAACTCCGGCAATTCGTCAATGTGTCACCGCGGCCTTGCCCGCCATCGCCGCGATCTCGCGTTCGATGCGAGCATTGACGCCGCCGCTGACGAACTCCGCCGCCACGCGGATGGCGTTCTTGATGGCGTTGTTGTTGGACGAGCCGTGGGTGATGATGCAGGCGCCTTTCACGCCCAGCAGGGGCGCGCCGCCGTACTCGGCGTGGTCGAGCCGCCGGCGGAAGTCCTCGAAGGCGCGGCGCGAGAGCAGGTAACCGACCTTCGACGCAATCGTGGACTCCAGCGACTCGCGCAGCATGCTGCGCACCATCTGTCCTACGCCCTCGGAGATCTTCAGCGCCACGTTGCCGGTGAAGCCGTCGCAGACCATGACGTCCACCGTGCCGCGGAACAGGTCACGTCCTTCGACGTTGCCCACAAAGTGCAGCGGAAGCTGCTTGAGCAGAGGCAGCGTTTCGCGCGTGAGCTCGTTGCCCTTGACTTCTTCTTCGCCGATGGAGAGCAAGCCGACGCGGGGCCGGCGCACGCCGAAGATCACCCGCGCGTAGATCTCGCCCATGATGGCGAACTGGGCCAGGTTGTGGGGCTTGGAATCGACGTTGGCGCCCACGTCGAGCAGCAGCGCGGCGTGGCCTTTCTCGGTGGGGAATGCACCCGCCAGGGCGGGACGATCCACGCCCGGCAGCGCGCCCAGCACCACCTTGGCCAGTGCCATGGCGGCGCCGGTGTTGCCGGCGGTGACGAAGCCGGCGGCCTTGCCGTCACGCACCAGGCGCAATCCTACGCGCATGGAGGTATCGCGCTTGCCGCGCACCGCCTTCCAGGCCTTCTCGTCCATGGAGATGACCTCGGAGGCATGCACCACCTCGATGGGCATTCGTCCCGCCGCCGGGTGCAGAGAGAGTTCGGCGCGCAGGCGCTCTTCCTGGCCTACCAGCAGCACACGCACGTCATATTCGCGCACGGCAAGGATGGCGCCTTCCACTTCCGGCTTGGGCGCCCGGTCCGAGCCCATCGCATCTACGGCTATGACCGTCGGCATCGCGGGTGGTCAGCAGAGACCCTACTCGCCTTTGATCTCGAGCACTTCGCGGCCCTTGTAATAGCCGCACTTGGGACAGGCGCGATGGGGCAGCTTGCGCTCGTGGCAGTTGGGACACTCGGAGAGCGAGTGCGCGTGCAGAAAGTCGTGCGCGCGCCGCTTGCTGGAGCGCGACTTGGAATGCCGCCGTTTCGGATTGGCCATGGCAGAACCCTCGGTTCGTGGGAGCCGCAGCTCCCGGTCTCAGCAATCTACTCCAGCTTGCGCCGGATCTCCTCCAGCGCCGCCCAGCGCGCATCCGGCGGAGGCTCCGGGCAGGCGCAGCGTTCCAGGTTCAGGTTGCGCCCGCAGCGCGGGCACAGCCCCTTGCAGCCGTCCGAGCACGTGGAGCGCGCCGGCAGCGCCAGCAGGATCTGCTCCCGCAGCACGTCTTCCAGCAGCAAGCCCTCGCCCCGGTAGTAGCCGATCTCGGTCTCGGCTTCGCTGATGGAGACTTCCGGAGCCCGGAAGTCCGACCCCGTGGGCCGGTACAGCAGGTCGAAGCTGCCTTGCAGCCGGTGTTCCACCGGCTCCAGGCAGCGGGCACAGTGCGCTCCGATGCGCGCCGCGTACTGGCCCACGACGCGGATGTCCTGGATGGGAGCCTGCCGGCCCTGGTGCTCCTCCACCAGTTCCGCGCGCCCGGAGGTCTCCAGTACTCCCTGCTGGGCCAGTTCAGGCCCCAGATCGATGGCGCCCGGCTGGAACCCCTCCTGAAACACGAGTTCCCGGACTTCCAAGTCTGCAATGCGGATGAGCATGTTGGAATCCAGTCGCTGAAAAGCCCTCCAGGACCGCCGGAGGGCCTGTTCCAGGCAGGGCAGATTTTAAGAATAAAGGCCCGCGTCGCGCAGTGTCAACCGCAGCGTGCGTATGCGCTCTACTGAATGGTGGCGGTGCAGGTCGTGCCGCCGCTGGGGTCGAAGGTGATGACCGTCAACTGGTTGGAGCAGAAGCCGCGCACTCCGGTCTGGCCCGGCGCCGCCGGCCGGCCGGTCACGTCGTAGGTGTAGGCCGGGGTTCCGCTCACGTTGATGATCTCGAAGTCGTAGCCGCTCTTGCGGCAGGGCTGCGCGGCGCAGCCCAGCACCCAGTCCAGCAGCCCGGCGGCGTTCGGGCTCACCGGTGTGCCCGGTGGGGGGAGCGACAGCTTGGTCAGCGTATCGGCATAGCCGATGGACGGGTAATTGATGGAGTAGGTGGTCTGCGCCGTGTTGATGCCCCGAATGGAGGCCACCGCCGAAGCTTCGTTGGCGGAAATACGCGAGCGCAGCAGGTTGGGGATGGCGATGGCCGCGATAATCAGAATGATGGCTACCACGATCAGCAGCTCAATCAACGAAAACCCGTGTTCTTTTCGCATAGTTCGCCCGTTCAAGTCCCATGGGACCGGTTTTCGGCGACACCTGGGGAGGGTACGACCTGAACTTGGGAACATCGGCGGCGTTCGCATCGACCGCAGCGCTGGCTCGATCGACTCACCCCTATCCCCCTCACGGGCAGAGATGCAGCGATGCTCAGGGAGGGCTTGAATATAGCACACCTGGCTCGCCCGGCAACAAGGAAACCTTGCCTCTCCATGTCCGTCGGGACATGTCCGGCGGTCACCGGTCAGCCAGCCTTGGGTAACCGTCCGCGCTGCGGCTGATACACTCGGGCTGTGCTCCCCGGCTACGCTACCCTGGATGGAACCGCCCGCTATCGCGACCGTTTCCCGAACCTGAGAGACGCCGCGCATTTCCGCCGTGCGGATGCGGTTCCCGGAGCCGGAGAACTCTGGGTCTCCTCCCTCGGCCTCGGCACCTACCTGGGCGAGCCCGATGCCGCCACCGACCGCCGTTACACGGAATCCGCCGAGCACGCTCTGGGCTCCGGCATCAACCTGCTGGATACCGCCATCAACTACCGCCACCAGCGTTCGGAGCGCAATCTGGGCGCGGCGCTGGCCAGGCTGGTGGCGGAGGAGCGCCTGCAGCGCGACGAAGTCGTCGTCTGCACCAAGGCCGGCTACCTGCCTTTCGACGCCGAGATGCCTGCCGACCCGCGCGCCTACTTCGTGCGCGAATACCTGGACCGGGGCGTCTTCCGCGTCTCCGATATCGCCGGCGGCATGCACTGCATGGCGCCCACGTATCTCGCCGACCAGCTCGAACGCAGCCGCCGCAACCTCGGCCTGGCCACCCTCGACGTCTTCTACCTGCACAACCCGGAAACGCAACTCAGCGCCGTCGATCGCTCCACCTTCCGCCAGCGGCTGAAGGACGCCTTCACCATGCTCGAGGACGCCGTGCGTGCCGGCAGCATCCGCTACTACGGTTGCGCCACCTGGAACGCCTTCCGCCTGCCGCCCGCCGAGCACGGCAGCATGAGTTTGGCCGAGACGGTGGCCATCGCCCGCGAAGTCGCCGGCGACGCCCATCACTTCCGCTTCGTCCAGATGCCGTTCAACCTGGCCATGATCGAGGCCTGGGCCTTTCGCAACCAGCGCGACGGCGAGAGGTCGCTCTCCCTGCTGGAGCTGGCGCAGCAACTCGGCGTGGCCGTGGTGGGCAGCGCCTCCCTGCATCAGGGACAGCTCACCGCCGGCCTGCCGGCGTCGCTGGTTCAGAGCCTGGGCGCGACCGAAGACACCCACGCCGCCCTGCAGTTCGCGCGCTCCGCCCCCGGCCTCCTCACCGCGCTCATCGGCATGAGCGCCCCGGAGCACGTCGCCGCCAACCTGCAGGTGGCGATCCACCCGCCGCTTTCCGCCGAAACGTGGAAAAGCCTCTTCCGCGAGGAAGCCGAATAAGCCCGAAAGGGCGGAATTTGTGTGAGCCCGCGCAGCGCTGGGTTGACGAGGGCGAGGGGCACGCGAGCCCCGGAGGGGCGGTACAAAAACCCTACGGCTGCATCACCAATTCCAACCGCGAAGACGCAATCTGCCCCGCCGGCCCGTTCGGGTCCTCAATCTTGATCTGCTGGTAGAGCCGCACCGCTTCCGCTGGCTGGCTCTCCTCGTAGAGGGCCGCCAGCTCGAGCTGCACCAGGGTCTTGGGCACGGCCGGCGTCGGATGGTCGATGAGTTCCTTGTAGATTTTGATGGCGTCGGCGTCGCGGCCCTGGCCGTGATACATGGCCGCCATCGCCAGCTTCGCCAGCGGCGCCAGGTCCTTGTTGCGCGAGCCCGCCACCTTGGCCAGCTCCTGCTCCGCCGTGGCCACGTCGCCCAGCTCCCCCGCCGTCACCCCCGCCAGGTAGTGCGCGATCTCGGCCGTCTTGGTGAAACGGTATTTCTCCGCGATCTCGCGGAACTTCTTCTGCGCCGCCTGCGCCCGCTCTTTGGCCGTCGGGAAAGTCTGGATGCCGGGCGCGTTGGGATCAGGAGCGCCCAGCGGGGCCGTAAGCGTGCGCACCGCCGCGCCCAGTTCTTCCGAGGCCTTGCCGTCCTGGTGGCGCAGGTAGAGCCAGCCTCCCAGCACCGCGGCCAGAACCACGCCGGCAATGCCCGAGGCGGTGACGATGGTCTTGCGATGCACCACCGTCCAGTGCAGCGTCTCCGCCGCCGCTTCGGCAAACTTGTCTTGCTTCAGTTGATGTCGTGTGTACCCGGGCACGAATGTCCTTGGGGATGCTTCAGTGACTCACAATGGAGGAAACTCAAGAAAGTTAGTCTAACAGGCGCTTTTTGCGGACGTCAAAGCGCCTTGCGCGCAACGCTCGGCAAAAACGGCAGCAGCAGGCCTGCAACTTTTTCCACAGGCCGCATCACTTTGGTAACTTGCGCCGATTCGCCGCTTGGCTCGGAACGCGCGGGTGGAGAGCTTCCACGGACGCCTGCGGGAAGAGTGCTTGCGCCTAAGCTGGTTCCAGAACCTGTTCGAGGCGCGGCGGAAGATCGCGGCCTGGCGGAAGGAGTACAACGAGCAACGGCCGCACAGCAGTCT